>JAJYMO010000032.1:0-2148 GCA_021786845.1 Pseudomonadota bacterium
CCCTTTATCGAATCACGCGACAATATGCCAATCCTGTTACTACTGAGAGACGATTATGAGTGACTATCGTGAAATTATCGCAAATGGTCTGTGGAAACAAAATCCCAGCATGATTCAGATATTGGGCATGTGCCCTTTGCTGGCCATCAGCACCAATGTCATCAATGCACTGGGTCTCGGTATCGCCACCGCGTTGGTCATGGCATTCAGCAATGGGTCTGTCTCGCTGATTCGCAACCGTGTCACCCATGACACACGCATTCCGGTGTACATTTTTATTATCGCTGCTTTAGTCACCATTATCGATATGAGCATGAATGCTTTCATGCATCCACTGTATTTGGTATTAGGTATTTTTGTTCCCTTAATCGTTACCAACTGCATTGTGCTGGCGCGCACTGAAGCCTTTGCTTCCAAAAATCCTTTTTTACCTTCCCTGCTCGACGGATTCATGATGGGCATGGGGGTCACCATGGTGTTGGTGGTGCTGGGCGGCATTCGTGAAATTATCGGTAAAGGTACATTGTTTTCTGGTATTGACCTGGCATTAGGTAGCGGTGCCAAAAACTGGGTGTTGCATGTGTTGCCCCATTACCCTGGTTTCCTGCTCGCCATCTTGCCGCCCGGTGCTTTTTTTGGCTTGGGTTTATTGATTGCCCTGCGCAACCTGTTTGAACAGCGCAAACAGTCGACACCCGACGCATCGGCATCACCCGTGGTGTTGGCGGCCTAACGAGCTAATTTTTGGGTATCAATTCGCAGGATATTGGTGTCGCTTATTCTTTGTATGCTTCGTTTGATGAAAACGTAATACAGGTGTTTGATAGATACCCTATGAACAGGTTTTATGGAAAACAATGAAAAGACGAGCATTCCGGAAGTAATGTAACATCCGGATTAAGCAGCAATCTGGTCGAAAAGCATATTGTTTGCTTACCTGATAGCGCAATTGCGGTAAAATTCTGCATTTTGGATTGTTCACAGCTTTCATGCGCATCACTCACGGTCTTCATCCCTCCGCTACCCAGGCCAGCGCAGTCACCGTCGGCAATTTTGACGGGGTGCATCTTGGGCATCAGTCCATGCTTAAACGCGTGGTTGAACTGGCACGCGCTCACCATCTGTGTGCAACGGTGGTCACGTTTGATCCGCACCCACGCGAATGGTTTACACCGGGCAAGGCCCCTGCCCGCCTGTCGAGTCTGCGCGACAAACTGTCCATGCTGGCGCAGTGCGGTATTGAACATGTCCACGTTTGTCCGTTCCACTCGGCCTTGGCGCAGATGCCCGCACCTGATTTTGTGAAAGATATCCTCGTGCGCGGCATGGACATGCGGTATTTGATTATCGGGGATGATTTTCGTTTCGGTGCCCAACGTGCAGGTGACTTTGCCTTACTCCGCACATTAAGCATTCAACATGCTTACGATCTGGAAGCCATGCCCAGCTTGATCATTGATCAAGTACGCGTCTCCAGCACAGCAGTCCGTGACGCACTCACAGCGGCAAATTTTCACCTGGTCAACCGTTTGCTTGGCCGCCCATACTGTATCAGTGGGCACGTGGTGCACGGTGATAAACGGGGTCGCCAATTAGGGTTTCCCACTGCCAATCTGCAACTGAAATCGAAAAACACGGCCTTGTCCGGTGTATTTTTGGTACGCGTACATGGTATTGCAGACCACTCGCTCCCAGCGGTGGCGAATCTGGGCACGCGCCCAACCCTGAACGCTGGATTGCAAACCCGCCTTGAGGTTCACCTGCTTAATTTTACAGGGGATCTTTATGGCCGTTTACTGGAAGTTGAATTTTTATCTAAAATACGTAATGAACAAAAATTTCGTAATCTTGATGCGCTGACGCAGCAAATCAACGATGATGTGCGTGATGCACGCCAATATTTTAATTTAACCGCCTAAATATAATGTCCGATTACAAAAACACATTGAATCTGCCTGACACCCCTTTCCCCATGCGGGGCGATCTGGCCAAACGCGAGCCAGCACAACTGGCGCGCTGGACGGCTGCACAACGCTATCAGCAAATTCGTTCGCGCCGTGCCGGACGCCCAAAATTCATCCTGCATGATGGCCCGCCTTATGCGAACGGTGACATCCATATTGGCCATGCCGTCAATAAAGTGCTGAA
>JAJYMO010000032.1:2716-15434 GCA_021786845.1 Pseudomonadota bacterium
CGCGGCGTACTGTTGCTTGCGCGTGAACTGGCTGAAGCGGCCATCGCGCGTTATGGCATTGAATCCGCGGAGGTGATTGGGCAATGCAGCGGAAAAACACTCGAACACCTGCTGCTGCAACATCCTTTTCTGGACCGGCAAGTACCCATCATTCTCGCAGAGCATGTCACGACTGCAACAGGTACCGGACTGGTCCATACCGCCCCGGCACACGGGGTAGAAGATTATCAGGCGGGCTTGAAATACCAACTGGCCGTAGACAACCCTGTTGATGACTCAGGAAAGTTTTTTGCGACGATTCCACAAGTCGGTGGATTAGACATTTGGGGTGCCAATCCAGTCATCATCAAATTACTGGATGATCGCGCCCTGTTATTTGCCCAAGCCAAACTGCTACACAGCTACCCCCATTGCTGGCGCCATAAAACACCGATTATTTTCCGTGCTACCCAACAATGGTTCATCGGCATGGACAAACCGGGACAGCGCGATCAAACACTGCGTGATCAAGCGCTTCAGGCTGTCGAAAGTACTTCTTTTTTCCCGGCTTGGGGCCGCGCACGGCTCACTGCCATGATACAAAATCGCCCGGATTGGTGTGTATCGCGCCAACGCAACTGGGGCGTGCCGATTCCCTTGTTCATCCACAAGCTAACAGGTTCCCTGCACCCACGTACTGCAGAATTAATTGAGGCGGTTGCGACACAAGTTGAATCTCGCGGTATTGAAGCATGGTTCTCACAATCGGCTGAATACTGGTTGGGGACGGAAGCCGACCAATACCAGCAACTTTCCCATACGCTGGATGTGTGGTTTGACTCAGGGGTGACCCATGCCAGCGTATTGCGCACCCGCGCTGAACTGGCCTGGCCTGCAGACCTGTATCTGGAGGGTTCGGATCAACACCGGGGCTGGTTTCAATCCAGCCTGCTTACGGGTTGCGCCATGGATGGACAGGCACCTTATCGCGCTTTGCTGACTCATGGCTTTGTCGTCGATGGCCAGGGCCATAAAATGAGTAAATCTCGCGGCAATGTCATGGCACCACAAAAAGTAGTTGACCAGTATGGTGCAGACATCTTGCGTTTATGGGCTGCCTCGACGGATTATTCTGGTGAACTCACCATTTCAGATGAAATTCTGAAACGTGTAGTTGAATCCTATCGACGGATACGCAACACCCTGCGGTTTTTACTGGCCAACCTCAACGACTTCGATCCCGCTTGCCACAGCTTACCCGTGGATGACTGGTTGAGCATAGACCGTTATGCTATGGTGATGCTCGAAGCGTTTCAAAAATCCTGCCTCACACATTATGACCGATATGAATTCCATTCTATCGTTCAAAATCTGCATCTTTTTTGCTCGGAAGACTTGGGGGGCTTTTACCTCGACATTCTCAAAGACAGGCTGTATACCACCGCCGAAAACTCATCCGCCCGGCGCTCGGCGCAAAATGCCTTATATCATATTGCTCAAACGCTGATCAAATTGATGTCCCCATTCCTGAGTTTTACCGCTGAAGAAGCTTGGGTGATATTACAGGACGATGCCGACGACAGTGTGTTTTTCCATCTCTGGCACGAAATTCCTGCGCCATCCGATGCCGAAACGCTGGCAACCCAATGGACGATTATTCGTGCCACACTCGCCGATGTGCGCAAGCACCTGGAAACGCTGCGCGCCAGTGGCGAGATAGGTTCGTCATTACAAGCAGAAGTCATTTTGCATGCCAATCCGGATGACCACGCGGCATTGTCGTCTTTGGGTGACGACCTGCGTTTTGCTTTGATTACCTCAGCAGCCACTTTACTTAAATCCGAGCCAAACGCAACCACCCGCATTGAAGTACAACCCAGCACGTATACAAAATGTGACCGCTGCTGGCATTACCGTACTGATGTGGGCATCCACGCGGATCACCCTACACTGTGCGCACGGTGTTACAGCAATCTGCACGGAGCCGGGGAGCATCGTCACCATGTTTAAACGTCTTTTCGCACTGGGCATCGCTGCAGTGGTCATCGTTTTCGACCAACTGAGCAAATCATTGATCATGCAACACTTCCAACCAGGCGGCGCGCAACGGATAACCGATTTTTTTGATTTGGTTTATGCGCGCAATACTGGTGCGGCATTTAGCTTGTTTGCCGATCAACCAGGTTGGCAGCGGGTTTTTTTTATCACCATTGCACTGCTTGCCAGCGCAGTGATTCTGGTTTTACTGCAACGCAAATCACTGTCCCTCATGGCACGCATTGGGTTAGGCCTAGTACTGGGTGGCGCACTGGCCAACGTATTCGACCGGCTCACCTTGGGCTATGTAGTTGATTTTTTATGGTTTCACATTCGACAGTATGGTTGGCCCGCCTTCAATGTGGCGGATTCCGCCATTGTACTGGGCGCTGTCTTATTGATTTTTGATGGGATAAAAACCTCACCGCATCAAGCGCCAAACACAAAACCGGCCGTTGACCGCCCATCTGACGAGGTGACAGGATGCGATTAAATACTATTAAATACGCTTTGCGTCGTGCCACCGCTCACTGGATCGATGAATACCACCGTGTGTGAAATTGCCCATCCAGCGACCCTTTCCAAATTCAAGGCGCATTGACATGTCTACACATCAAATACTGCTTGCCAATCCTCGTGGTTTTTGTGCGGGTGTCGACAGGGCCATTGCCATTGTTGAACGGGCTCTGGCACAACATGGCGCGCCTATTTATGTCCGGCATGAAGTGGTCCACAACACTTATGTGGTCAACGATTTGAAAAAAAAAGGAGCAATCTTCATTGAAGACCTGAAGGAAGTCCCTGCCGGCAGCACACTCATCTACAGCGCGCACGGCGTGTCGATATCGGTGCGCGAGCAGGCCACCTCACTCGGCCTGACTGTGTTTGATGCCACCTGTCCACTGGTGACAAAAGTGCATCTTGAAGTCTCCCGCATGCGGGAGAAAGGCATGGAGATCATTATGATCGGCCATAGAGGTCACCCAGAAGTGGAAGGCACAATGGGACAAAGTCCAAACGGCATGTATTTGGTCGAAGCGGCGGAAGATGTGTCCCAACTGCGCGTCAAAGATGAAACCAATCTGGCCTATGTCACGCAAACCACTTTGTCCGTGGATGATGCGGCACTGGTCATTGAAGCACTTAAAATGCGCTTTCCCAACATTACCGGCCCCAAAAAAGACGACATTTGTTATGCCACGCAAAACAGACAGGATGCCGTCAAATCACTGGCGCAACATTGTGATGCGGTGATTGTGGTGGGCTCACCCAACAGCTCCAACTCAAACCGTTTACGGGAAGTGGCCGAGAACCGGGGCATTCCCGCCTACATGGTGGATGATGCCCAACAAATCGAATCAGCCTGGTTGCTCGGCAAAAAACACATCGGCGTCACGGCAGGCGCCTCCGCACCAGAATTATTGGTGCAAGCGGTCATTCACCAATTGCAGCAATATGGCACATCGACCATCACAGAATTGCCCGGCGTTGTAGAAAACGTGGTCTTCCCCATTCCGAAATCTCTGCAGGCAGAAAAAGAATAAATTCGAATTCAGGCTGCCAGCCAAAATGGCGAAAAAGATTAACCCAAATAAGCCTTCAGGACGCGAAACGATGGCGAGGCGAATCGCGAGACGGTTATTTGGATTGTGAGAAGGCCATCGTGAACGACATGGGCGCTGAACAAGCCGGAAAAATGGTTGCTTGTGACCGCCGGTACTCACGCAGGATTAAAAAGCCGCCGGAGGGATATTTGCAATAGTTCTGAAAACGGCAATTGACCGCGGTTGCAAAAGCATGCACCTACCAAACAAACCCGTTCTTCTTGCTTGGCCACTCACCTGACGGGTAAGCACAGTACAAGTCGAATTGCCATTTCCAGAATTATTTAACCACCTGGAAACGGGGTTTCTGCGGTGTGGGTGGTTCAGGTTCGTCTTGTGGGGGCACTGACGCCTCAGAAACCTGAAAACCCAACCCCTCACCATTTTCACGCGCATAGATTCCCTCAATGGCGGAAACGGGTATTTCAATTCGACGCGAGACGCCACTGAAACGCGCAGAAAATTTTACCCATACGTTGTCCAACAACAGACCGGGCGCCGCACTTGAAGAAATATTCAAAGTAATACGCCCATCCCGAACAAACTCCATCGGCACCAAAGTCGCCGCATCCACCACCACAGTCAAATAAGGCGTATAGCCTTGATCTATACACCAATCATAAATAGCCCGGATTAAGTAGGGTTTCGTCGTGGGATCAGCCATATGAGAGATATCCGTGTTATTTACGCATCGCTTTTTCATTCGGCGTCAACGCGTCGATGAATGCCGGACGAGAAAATATGCGTTCTGCATACTTCAACACACTGGCAGCCTGACGTGGAAGCTGAATGTCATAATGCTCCAGACGCCATAACAATGGTGCAATCGCGACGTCTAACATCGAAAACTCATCATTCAACATGAATTTCTGTTTAACAAAAATGGGAGCGATTTGCGTCAGGTTATCGCGCACAGCAACCCTGGCCTTGTCTGCTGCGGTTTTGCTGCCATGCTCAATGGCTTGAACATGGCTAAATAAATCCTGCTCAAACGTAAACAGGAACAATCTGGCCCGAGCACGCATGACAGGATCTGGCAACATCAACTGGGGATGAGGAAAACGCTCATCAATATATTCATTAATGATATTGGCTTCATACAGCACCAAATCACGTTCCACCAACACCGGAACCCGGTTATACGGGTTCATCAACGACAGGTCTTCAGGCTTATTTTGTAAATCTACATCAATGACTTCAAAATCCATCCCTTTTTCATACAGTACAATTCTGCATCGTTGGCTATAAGGGCAACTGTTGCCGGAATACAGGGTCATCATAATTATTATCCTAAAACGACATTGCCGACGGATAAACCGTCGGCACAAAAGCAGGCTCGGAAAGCCAATCCAGACCAGTTTCGTTCAACATCTTCCCGAAACTGGTCGCAAGACCGGCTATCTTCTCACATCAATGGATGTCTTTCCAGAATTCTTTCTTCAAATAGAAAGTCAGGACGAAAAACAAGCCTAAAAACAACAACACATACACACCGAGCTCCATGCGTTTCATTTTACCCGGCTCAGCCATCCACGTGATGTAGTTGACCAAATCACCCACCGTGGCATTGAATTGGTCTGGCGTCAACTTGCCTGGGTGCAACATAACGAACTCCGGCTTCCCATCCGCGCCGACCGGACCTTTCAGCACTTGTTCACCCTGTAACGTCCACAACGCATTTGGCATGCCCACCTTGGAAAAAGCGGTGTTATCCCAGCCAGTAGGCCGCTCGTCGCTACGGTAAAAACTGCGCAGATAGGTATAAATCCAGTCTGGCGTCCGTGCACGCGCTTCCACAGACAAGTCCGGCGGTGTAATGCCAAACCATTTTTTAGAGTCGCCCGGACGCATCGCAATGGTCATGCGGCTACCAATTTTATCGGCAGCAAACATCAGGTTGCCCTTAATTTGATCCGCAGTCAGGCCGACCTGTTCCAAAGTTTCGTAACGCACATAATTGGCACTGTGGCAACTCAGGCAATAATTGCTGAACACCTTCGCCCCACGTTGAATGGAGGCATAATCATTCAAATTAATCGGTGCCTTATCCACATAGCCTTCTTCTTCTGCCAAGGCCGTAAGTGGCACTAAGACCAATAGCAGGGAAACAAGAAATTTCTTCATTATTCGGGGATCCTTTCTGGCACAGGTTTGGTTTTTTCGACAGAGGTATACCAAGGCATCAAGATAAAGAAGCCAAAGTAAGTCACCGATAACAAACGAGCGATGTCGTTCAGTAAAGGAGTAGGTGCTTGCGTACCCAAATAACCCAAGCCGACGAAGCTAATAACAAACAGCGCCAGGAACGACTTGTAGATAGGGCCACGATAACGAACCGACTTCACCTTGGCACGATCCAGCCATGGCAAGAATGCCATGATGACCACCCCGGCACCCATGCCGACCACACCAAACAACTTGTTGGGAACGGCACGCAAAATGGCATAAAACGGTGTGAAATACCACAATGGAGCAATATGTTGCGGCGTTTTAAAGGGATCAGCCGGTATAAAGTTATTGGCTTCCAGGAACCAGCCACCCATTTCCGGTCCAAAGAAAATAATGGCAGAAAACACCATCAGGAATACCACCACGCCAACAATGTCTTTCACAGTGTAATAAGGATGAAAAGGAATACCATCCAAAGGAATGTGTGTGACAGGGTCTTTATGCGCCTTGATTTCTATGCCTTCCGGATTGTTCGAACCCACTTCGTGCAGAGCAATAATGTGCGCCACAACCAAACCCAGCAGTACCAGCGGCAAAGCAATCACATGGAACGCAAAGAAACGGTTCAGGGTAGCATCCGACACCACAAAGTCACCACGAATCCACTGGCTCAAGGCATCACCCACATAAGGGATAGCACTGAACAGGGAAATAATCACCGAAGCGCCCCAGAATGACATTTGACCCCAAGGCAACAGGTAGCCCATGAAAGCTTCAGCCATCAAAGCCAAATAAATCATCATCCCAAAGATCCACACCAGCTCACGTGGCTTGCGATGGGAGCCGTAAATCAATCCACGGAACATATGCAAATAAACCACCACAAAGAACATTGATGCGCCCGTAGAGTGCATGTAACGAATTAACCATCCCCACGGCACGTCCCGCATGATGTATTCAACTGAAGCAAAAGCCAATGCTGCATCGGGCTTATAGCTCATCGTCAAAAATATGCCGGTCACAATCTGGTTAACCAGCACTAACAGTGCCAAAGAACCGAAAAAGTACCAGAAATTAAAGTTTTTAGGGGCGTAATACTCAGATAAATGTGCTTTCCATGTGGAAGTCAACGGAAAGCGGGCATCAATCCAACCCAACATTTTTTGCGATGCACTCATGCTTTAGCTCCTTTTTTTCCTTCTTCGCCAACCAAAATGCGCGTGTCAGTCATGTAGTAATGTGGCGGAACCAGCATATTCCATGGAGCAGGCACATTTTTGAATACGCGCGCGGCCAAGTCATAGCGTGAACCGTGGCAAGGGCAGAACCAGCCACCCGGCCAATCCGGACCCAAATCAGGGGGAGCAAGTTCGGGACGATAGGTAGGAGAACAACCCAAGTGCGTGCAAATACCCACCAGCACCATATATTCTGGCTTGATCGAACGATGACCGTTTTTGCAGTTTTCTGGTTGTTGCGGTACATCGCTATTGGGGTCAGCCAACATTGAAGTAATCGTCGGCAATTTGGCCAACATGGCGGGAGTCCGGTTCACTATCCATACCGGCTTACCTTGCCATGCCACACCCAGGAACATCCCGGGTTCAATCTTGCTGATATCAACCTCAACAGGCGCGCCAGCTGCTCTCGCTCGCGCACTGGGTTCCATGCTCATCACAAAGGGCACTAAAGCCACGACGCCCGCAGCGCCGCCCACCACTGTCGTTGCTGCGACAAGGAAGCGGCGTTTGCTACGATCC
The DNA here is from genome assembly GCA_021786845.1 of Pseudomonadota bacterium. Classification (GTDB taxonomy): domain Bacteria; phylum Pseudomonadota; class Gammaproteobacteria; order Burkholderiales; family Sulfuriferulaceae; genus Sulfuriferula. The sequence goes on from JAJYMO010000032.1 coordinate 10,266, forward strand.
ACTTGCTGACTCATCATTATTCATCCTCATTCAAGGTTACGCTAAACTTAACCTGGGTCCCACACCACACACGGCCTCACCAGCACTTCATTTGGCATCGAACAAAAAAAACTTTGCCCCATGCGCCATAAATTTCTATTACAAAACAAAGTACAAAGTGAAAAACGCGAAAAATCAATGTTAAATCCGGGTTAAAACCCCACCATTCTACCCATTTTTAAAAAAAAATAAAAAGATAATTTTTCGTATTATTGACGCACGCAACAGGTAAGCACATTTATCCCGATGGAAAATATTTTAAATTCAATAAGCTAGCAATGAGGTCACTGGCCTTCAGGCCGATGGATATTTAGTCAGGGCGGGGTTCGGCGCTCCTACCGGCCTGAAGGCCGGGGTTTTAAACCAGCAAGAAAAAAAGATAATAAATTTCTTCTTTGCTGACAATGCATTCAGCTTCCTTGTTACAGCGTATTGCGCCAGGCCTGATCTTCCGAATCAAACAGTCGGCTACTTTCGGACAAACCCCAACTGCCTGCGGGGTAGGTGTGTATAAAGTCCCTGTCGCTTGCCCAACTTTTCAGAATAGGATCAACCACACGCCAAGCCCACTCCACCTCATCAAACCGGATAAACAGTGTCCGATCACCATGTACAATATCCAGCAACAAGGTTTCGTAGGCATCCAGCGAAATTTCATCCTGCTGGCGATAACTGGCATTGAGTGAAATAACCCGCGTCTTCATTTCCAGGCCGGGTTGCTTGACATGTACCTCCATACGCATGGATTCTTCCGGTTGTATCGATAAAACAATCCAGTTCGGTGAAATTTCCTCCAGCGGAGTAGAACGGAATAATTGCTGCGGTGGGGGACGCAACCGGATTGCCACCATCGAGCGGGATTCCGCCATGCGTTTTCCTGTACGCAGATAAAACGGAACACCGCGCCAGCGCCAATTGTCGATGTAAAATTTTGCAGCCACGTAAGTTTCTGTGGCCGACTGTGCCTCCACGCCTGGCTCGGATTGATAGGCAGGCACATTCTCTCCGTCAATGTTGCCTGCCGCATATTGCGCACGGATGGCGTGCGCATGAACTGAACGTTTCGGAATGGGACGAATGGAACGCAATACTTTGACTTTTTCATCGCGCAGGGCGTCAGCGTCCATCACCGGAGGAGGCTCCATCGCCACCACCGTCAACAGCTGCATCAAATGATTTTGCAACATATCACGCAAGGCGCCCGCCTTATCGTAATAATCTGCCCGATTTTCAATTCCCATGGTTTCAGCAGCCGTAATCTGAATATGGTCAATAAAATTACGGTTCCACAGGGGTTCAATTAATGTGTTGGCAAAACGAAACACCATCAGATTCTGTACGGTATCTTTACCCAGATAATGATCTATCCGGAAAATCTGTTGCTCATCAAAATGATCATGCAACAACCGATTGAGTGATTGCGCCGTTTCAATGTCTTCGCCAAACGGTTTTTCCACTACCACACGGTGCAGGCCTCGTGGTTGCGACAAACCTGACTTGTCCAGATTCTTGATGACACTTTGAAAGTCGGTGGGTTTAATTGACAGATAAAAGACCACATTCGAATTCATGCCAATCCGTGGCTTGGCAATTTCAGCACCCAATTGACGGTACAAAGCGATGTCGTGCAATTCACCCCGTAAATAGGTAAACCGTGCCACAAAGCGCTCACACACCACCTCGTCAAATTGCGCCTGGAATTTTTCGCGTAATAAAGCACGCACATGCCCCTTCCACGTCTCGTCATCCCACTCACGACGACCAATCGCAATGAACTGCATACCTTCCGGCAAACGTCCCGCCTCTTCCAATCTGCACAATGAAGGGATTAACTTTTTACTGGCAAGGTTGCCCGTGGCGCCAAAAATAACGAAACTACATGGAAAAACAGGATCTTCAGTCATGACCGGACTCCTTAATCCCGTGCCCGCCAAAACCTTTACGCATCATCGCTAACAGTTTTGACGTGTAATCATGTCGCCCCTGACTGGCAAAACGCATCATCAGCGACAAGCTCATCACAGGAACCGGAACACCTTGTTCCACCGCTTCCAGCACCGTCCAGCGACCTTCGCCCGAATCGGCGACAAAAGGCGCTATCCCTTCCAAATTTTGGTCATTGCGTAAAAAATCTGCCGTCAGATCAAGTATCCAGGACCTCACCACGCTACCATGCCGCCACATCTCACTGATTTCCGCCAAATCAAGTGCAAATTCTTCGCGTGCTTTTAACAAAGACAGCCCTTCTGCCAAGGCTTGCATCATGCCGTATTCAATCCCGTTGTGCACCATTTTCACAAAATGACCGCTACCAACTGGACCACAATGCAACCAGCCAGAATCTGCGCCAGGCGCCAATATTTGCACAAAAGGCTTAACCAGCGCCATGTCTGTCCCGCTTCCACCCAACATCAGCGCATACCCGTTTTCCAGCCCCCACACACCGCCTGATACCCCTGCATCCATAAAGCGCATGCCATGAGCAGCCATATCATCCGCATGGCGCTGGCTGTCCTTAAAATAGGCATTGGCGCCATCCACGATCAAATCACCGGGAGACAACAGTTCCGCCAATTCATGCAAGACGGTTTCGCTTGCGTCCCCTGCCGGCAACATCAGCCACACCACCCTTGGCGAGACCAAATGCGCCACCAGGGACTGAATGCTCTCGTGCGCGTCCACACCGGCCTGTTCTTGCGCCAACTGCACAGCCACGGCATGGTTGCGGTTCCACACCGCAACTTTCACGCTACCTCTCGCCAGTCGTCGCGCCATATTGGCACCCATTTTTCCTAAACCTAATAGACCGATTTGCATCTTGATACTCCCAGAGATGTTGATACACGAATATTGCGCCGGATCGGGGCCTTACACGATGCCGCGGACGCGGTTCGGATGGCCCTAAAAATGGTAATTAACCTATTGTTTATTAAAATAACGACAGGCAAAGAAAACCTGGGTATTTCAGACCTCGTCTGCCTGTCGGGTACACGCCGCATCAAGGCCACAGACGGGTTCGGGATTGTCACTCAAGCTGCAGGAGGAACCGTGCTGGCAAACGCACTGCGTTCATTCAACCTGGCAGCCAAAAGGGCGAGATTGGGATGTGTTTTACGCCAATTGATCTCAGGAAAACGCAAATCCAGGTAACCCAGCGCACAACCTAAAGCAATGTCAGCCAAGGAATAGGCGTCGCCCACACACCAGGAATGATCAGCCAACTCATCCGATGCGGCGGCCAAACCACGCAACACTTTCTGCTCTTGCCGCAGCAGCCATTCAGGATTTTGCTGTACGGCCACACGTTTACGCTCCAAATAAGCGGCTGCCGCTGCATCACAAATCCCGTCACCCAATGCTTCCCAACGCTTGGTCACCAATCGGCTTCGCATTTCTTTAGGCAACAAATTGTGTACAGGCGAAGCATGATCGAGGTATTCCACAATCACCCGTGAATCGTACAATGATGAGCCATCATCCAGCACCAGCACAGGGATTTTACCTAAAGGGTTATAGGCAGGCACACAGCTTCCTTCATTCCAGGGAATTTCAACCTGCAAGTCACATTCAATATGTTTTTCAGCAAGCACAATCCGCACTTTACGGGCATAAGGGCTGGTCAGCGAAGCAATTAATTTCATAAATTATCCGTTTAGTCTGATTTGGTTTGGTTTGGTTTAGTTTAGTTTCGAAATAATATATTTTTTAAGCGCATCCACATCAGCTTCCATCGTGACATAACGTTGCGGCAAATCTTCCAGCCCCATAAGCAGGTCGGGGCGCTGGGGTGCACGTCCAAGGGACTCATGAATGATCTCATCAAATTTGGCTGGCTGAGCTGTCTCCAGCACGATCAACGGCACATCTGCTTCGCGGCAGGTTAAACCAACAGCCAAGCCATCCGCCGTATGCGGATCGATCATGATGCCGTATTTTTGCCAGGTGGTGCGTATGGTGGCCACCCTGCCGGCATGGGTATTGGAACCTGAAACCAGGCCATAATCGGCAACGCGATCAAAAGCCCCGCCGACACGAAAATCGACCGCCTCACCCCGCTCCACCTCTGACCACATCGCCCGCACTCGCGCGCTGTCACGGTGAAGCAAATCGGCTGCAAAACGTTCGAAATTAGAGGCTTTCGAAATATCCATTGATGGACTGCTGGTATGGTATATGTTGGCGGCGGGACGCGGCTGATAGACGCCGGTGGAAAAAAACTCGTCCAGAACATCGTTCTCGTTGGTGGCAACGATTAATTTTCGAACAGGCAGTCCCATCATACGGGCAATATGGCCGGCACAAACATTACCAAAATTACCTGAAGGCACAGCAAAACTGACTTGCTGTCCATTGTGGGTGGTGGCAGCAAAATAAGCTTTGAAATAATAGACGATCTGAGCAGCAATTCGCCCCCAATTAATCGAATTCACCGCACCAATATGGTGGGTGTATTTAAATTCCAGATCATTGGAGATGGCTTTGACCATATCTTGCGCATCATCGAACACCCCGTTCACGGCGATATTAAAAATATTGTCGTCTTGCAGGCTGTACATTTGCGCAGTTTGAAAACGACTCATTTTCCCATTCGGGGACAACATAAACACCCGTATGCCACGCTTACCGCGCATCGCATACTCTGCTGCCGAACCCGTGTCACCCGACGTGGCGCCAATGATATTCAAACTGGCGCCATTCCGTCCCAGGGCATACTCAAACAAATTGCCCAGCAACTGCATGGCCATGTCTTTAAACGCCAGCGTGGGCCCGTTGGACAAACCCAGCACGTGCAAGCCGGGTGCCAAAGTATGCAACGGGGTAATGTCCGCCGCAGATTCGCCCGGGCGCACGTTAGCGAACACGTCTGCGCGATAGGTGATATCGATCAATGTTTGCAAATCCGCACCGGGAATGTCATCGGCAAAACGGGATAACACCGCAAAGGCCAATTCACGATAATTCATGCTGCGCATTGCCGTTAAATCCTGGCCAGTAAATTGAGGATAGTGCTCTGGCACATACAGCCCCCCATCCGGGGCCAAACCGCCCAGCAAAATCTCAGTAAACGTCTGCGCAGGAACTCCCCCGCGCGTGCTGACATATTGCATCATTTTTTACTCATCCTTTTAT
>JAJYMO010000028.1 GCA_021786845.1 Pseudomonadota bacterium
CGAACCAACTCCTTACGCTGGCGCGTGCAGAACCGACGACCGAACATCTGGTGAATCGGCAAGCAATCGATTTGGCTGTGATGGTTGAGGCGAGTATGGTGGCCTGGCTGGCGCGAGCGCGGAGCAAGCAGATCGATCTGGGTTTTGAATTGTTGCCAGCAGTGTGCGCGGGGGATGCCCTGCTGTTACCGGAATTGTTAGCGAATTTAATCGATAACGCCTTGCGTTATACGCCCGATGGCGGCGTGATTACGGTGCGTACCTATGAGGCGGATGGCGCGGCCGTGCTGGAAGTGGAAGACAATGGCATGGGCATCCCGGAGGCGCAACGAGAGAAAGTGCTGGAACGTTTCTATCGTGTCGCAGGCAGTCCCGGCAATGGCTGCGGGCTGGGGCTGTCTATCGTGGCGGAAATTGTGCGTCAACATCAAGCCAGTTTGCAAATTCTAACCCCCGTGCATGGGGCAGGGACGCTGATGCGGGTGAGTTTCCCTGTTTGTGCCTGATCCATGATTTCTTTCGAATTTATCTCTATTGCGCGGTAATTTTGTAATGCCCGAATTGATCGTTGAAACCAATTCATCGTTTTGTTGTGTCATTAAAAATTCATTTGTTACTAATTGATATTTGTTTTAGTATGAATGCAATTGGTGGCGCATATCTGGAATATAACGGTGGACAATCCCATATCAAAACAGTTGAAACGTAATCTTTCTCCCCGGTTGGAGGCGAACCGGATGGCGATTTTGTTGTTCACATCAGTGCTGGCAAATGTCGTATTGTCTTTCTGTTTTGTGGGATTGATGCCGTTAAAAGAGCGAATTCCCTATTTCGTCTCCAGCAACAGGGAAACGGGTTTGGTGCAAGTGTCTTCGACTGTGGCGCAAAAATTTACACCCACAGAACAAAATATAAAATACTTCGCTGCCAGGTTTGTTAGAGAATTATTAATAATAGATCCATATCGTACTAAATCAGAATATCTGCCTGCGGTAAAAACAGTGGTGTTAGGCAAAGCGAAATCGCAAGTCAATGAGTTTTTGACTGCGGATACGACACTGGAACGTATGGCAAAAGACCCCTCACTGGAAAGAAATATCGAGATTGAGCGCATCACTATTTTACCCAGTGCGGAAAATGTGGTGGAGGCGGTCGTCAAACTCATCACCCTCAGCGGTAACAATGCTGCACAAACCGGGACGAAAGTGGTCAGCATGCATTACGCACTGGAGCCGGTAAAAAGCGACGCGGAAGCCCTGCGCAATCCCATCGGTTTTTATGTTACCCAGTTTGTGATTGATGATGAGCTGGGGCAGTGATGCGCGATAGACGTGTGATGATTTCTCGACTCCTCAGTGTTGGCGTGCTGGGATGGGCAGGCATTTCGGCAGGGGCTGATCAGGTGTTTGATCCGCCGTTACCGGTGGACCAGAGGGTGACGCCTACGTTATTCGACGATACCCGTGTGGTGGCTTATGAGTATGATTCAAATCGAACTTACCCGATCAAGGCGCGGGTCAACGTGTTGAGTGAAATTGCAGTACCCGATCACGAAAAAATTATTGCCTGGTATCCTTCAGCCGATGAAAAACGTGGTTGGCCTTATACCATTTCGGCTGATAAGCGGCATGTGTTCATCATGCCCGTGCAAGCCGGCACAGTGAACACCGCCACCTTGCTCACGGACAAGCATTCTTATTTATTGACATTTGAAGCGGCCAATACGGGAATTTGGTTTCAGCGGGTCAGTTGGACAGGGACTGATGACGACAGCGCAGGCTTACCCGCGCAGTATGAAGCCCAACCTGATATGCAACCGGAAACAGTTGATCAGCAAAATGTCGCGCCAGACAATCCCAATGTGCCCGGAGGGTCTGGTCCTGACCTGCAGAATATGTTTGTGGATTATGCTATTCAGGGCGATGAGGCGTTTACTCCGACGTTGGTGGCCGATGATGGGAAATTCACCTGGTTTCGCTTGCCGCCATCTGTGCAAGAATTGCCAGCACTGTTTGTGCTGAATGATAAAAAAGAATCTGAGCTGGTCAATTATACCGTGGATCAAAATGGTTTGATGAAGGCGCAACGTACTGCCCACGCATGGTTACTCAAATTGGGCGATGAGGAAGTGCATGTGACAGTGAAGCCCGCTCAATCGAAATCCTGGTTCGGATGGTTGCGTTGATGGGAAATAAAGTGTTGGCATCAAGAAAACTCAGTAAACACATTGTCATCGTGTTGTCGGCCATGATGATAGGGGGGTTGATCGGTGTGTTTATACTGCAATATGGCACACAGGGCGGTAAACCAGGTAGGGTGAGCGCACAGAAAATGGCTGAAACAGTTGCTGCGCAGGTAGGTAATGATACACCCGAATCAATATTGATGGCCAAAGCTGAAATCGCTGAGGCAGATCAGCACATCAAGCAAGACATTGCCCGGAAACAAGAACAGGGCAGCAAACTTGCACTGGTTTATCCGCAAGACAAGTTGCCTTTTGAAACAGGAAAAATAACGCCTGAGCAATTAAGTCGCTATCAATCAGCAAAGGAGGCTTTAGGTCGGGCATTTGACTGTGTTCGCGACAGCATGACGCCCCAAAACATTTTACCCAGCAGTTTTGATGAAGGAGGTGCCGATGTGAATCCTGAAACCTCAGATAAGGGGCAGCAACATTCAGGGCAGGCAAGCTTCAGTGATCACACAGCTTCGGGGAAGGGTTCTGGCGGGACATTGACTTTACCCGAAATGAAAAATTTGCAACAGCATGTCGGCCGTGTATCTGGTCTTGCTGCATCAAATCAGACTACGCTGGCCAATGTGATGCCTGTAACAGATCATTCTGATTCGGATACAGAAAACACGGGTGATGCGGGAATAAATGCGTCTGCCCATGCCATGGCCGACAATTCGGCTGTTAATGCGACAAGCAATAGGGTACCTGATACGGCGAAGCGTACGGATGCAATGGGAAATCAACTGATTCAAACAATGTTGAATCGTCAAACACCTCAAATACAACGCGACCCCAATGAGGTATGGCAAGAGAAACAGGAGAAAACGGCAAAATCTGCGCCTGATACGCCTGTCGTTATTGGTAATCCGCCTAAAAATCATTTGTTACAGGAAGGTGCAGTGATACCGCTGGTGTTGTTGACCGCCTTGAATAATGCGTTACCAGGTCATGTGTCTGCACGGGTGACCAGCAATGTGTATGACTCCATTACCGGCGATGTGTTGATTATTCCCGCAGGGTCAAAGCTGGAAGGCAATTACAACTCATCGACGCTGTTTGGACAAAATCGCATGATGTTCGGATTTAAACGGATTATTTTCCCGTCAGGCGCCTCGCTGAAGATTGAAGCCTGGGATGGTGGGGATGCGCAAGGACGTGCTGGGGTGGCCGGGAATTTGAACAATCACCTGTGGCAACAATTTGGTACTGGAATCTTGTTGGCCACCTTGGGTTGGGCTTTGCAACCACCCAATTCGCCGAATGGCGTCATTGTGAATACCGCAGGGGGTAATTACTCTTTGAGCAGTGCGGCTGGGCAAGTCACGTCAGATACGGCTGGTGGGATTCTGGCGCATTATCAGAATATGAAACCAGAACTCAATGTGGCCGCAGGCACGAAGTTGTCGCTCATCGTGCTGCAAGACATTGCCCTGCCCACTTTATCTACCGCAGGAGGGCGGTAAGATGAAACGTCAGTCACGTCCAAAAACCTGGATTTGCCTCTGTGTCGCAAGCCTCATGGTCATGCGTATACAGGCGGGGGCAACTGAATTGCCTGGGTACGATTTTCATTATGCAGTCAGCGGTGATGCAACGGTGGCACCTGTACAGGTGTTTGACGATGGCCAATATTTGTATTTGCAATTTAAAAGTCAAGCCGACATTCCTGCGGTCTTTATTCCTGCGGCAGCCGGAATGGTGCGCAGGGATGTGCATCCGGAATTCCCGTATTTTGTTCTGAATAATCTGTCACCTGAAGTCGTGCTCAAATTTGGTGGCAAACAGGCTGTGGTGACTTATACGGGTGGGCGGGCTTTGGTGGATGGTGGGCAAAGCCATGGCTCAGTACAAACAGGGATACAAAACAGGTCAGCCAGTATTCCAGAAGACACCTTCCGGAAGATGAATGCCAGTGCGATAAGGCAAATCAGTCGTTTCAGCGGTGAATTGATTTTTGTGCGGAATACGAGCGGCACGCCAGTTGTCACCGCACCCTGTACCTTGACTGCGCCAGTCGCAGCCACAACACTCAGTGCGGTGATGTACAGGCGTGTACCGCAACATCATGCCCGTCAAAATCATCGTGGTGGTGCCGTTGCGGCAACCATGACAAGTCAGCCCGTAATGGGTAAGGAAAATCAATAATGAAGCGATCAAAGTTCGGGCTAATGGGGATAGGCCTGATTGCAATGGGGTTGTCGTTTGTGGTGAAAGCCGGTGAACCCGGTGACTGTAATTTGCAAGTCCCCTTTGGCCCGGTGAGTTTTGAAAGGGAACAGCCCGTTGCTGCGCTGAGAAAAATACTTGCAGGAACAGGTATTTCGCTGGTGCAGTCTGGTGAACCAGATGGGGTAAACATTACAGCAAACAATGTGAGCGGTACCGTGGATGAGGCAATGGTGCGCCTGGCTGAAGGAACGGGTTTGCAGTACAGCTGCCGTAACGGTGTCATGCGCGTGGCACAGTCGTTGTCAACAAAGGTCGGCTCAGACCTGTTCATGCCTGTGCCTGAGGCGCGAACACTTAACTCAAAAAAAATATTCATTCAGCTTCACAGGGGCGACAGCCTGAAGGAAAGCTTGATGGCATTTGCACAACGGTATCACTGTGTTGTGCATTGGGCGGGTAATGATTTATTGGCCCAACAGGACGCGCTGTTTACCGGAAGCAGTGTTGAAGCCGTTGCCAGAGAATTTTTATTGGCAGCAAAAATGAGTGTTGATTGAAATGAATGATTATTGCAAAAATGGGTTTGACTTGACGCGTGCTATCCGTTCGGAGGGTTTCCCCAGCGCGCTGGGTGATTTAAAGACGCGATGGTGCGGTATGGTCATGGCACCGTGGAAGTGGCGGTTTCAAACCAATTTCAGTTTGGTGGAAGTAAGCACTTACCTGGCGATCATTATTTTTGCCACCATGTCTGTAAAAGTGGTTATTTGCAGCAGTGAAGATGCCAGAGCAGAAACCGCTATGGTCGAGTTGGAAGAAATCGCCAGTGCAGTGTCTGTCTACCGGCACAATACGGCTTGTGTGCCCAATAAGTTGTCCGTTTTGTTCAATAAAGGGATGGCCAGTGCGGCGAATAATTTCTGCGGCGCAGACACGACTGCACGGTATGGTAATCATGCTTATTTGTCACCAATGCCTACTGACGGTGGCCCGGGAGTGCTGTTGCGAGCAGGTTTTTCCGGTACCAGGATTCTGATTCGCCGAAATTTACCGGGTACGGCATCCGGGAATTATGCACTGGAAGTTTATCATTTTGGTGGGGCGCTGTATCCAGTACTCAGTGCGTGCAATGGGGTGGATTACAGCGCTGTACCAACCGGTCGCTTACCGCATGATTTTGGCAAAGGGGTGGGTTGTGTGTATGTGATGGCACACAACAGTTTAGGCATGTTGATTTTTAAAGATTGAGACTGGTCAATGAACCCAATGATCCTGAAATTATTTTTCTTTATGACCATACTGGCCTTATCGACTCGTGCCCTGTCGAATGACCATGTACCGGGAATTTTTGATCCCGCTGCCGGGGTTGCAGTCCAGTCAATGCTAGGCACGACAGCCTTGCTGCCGGTCGCCAGTAGCAGAAACAATGAGGAAACCCCCGTCATCGATGTTGATACCCAAAAAATGGTTTTTAGATTGAAAAAATCAGGGTTTCAATCAGAGTGGGTACTTACTTCTGGCGATACAATTAAAAAAGATTTGAGTTCGTGGGCGGCAAAAGCGGGCTGGAATATCGTCTGGAATGTATCCAAAGATTGGGTGGTTCCCTCCAATTCAGTGTTTTCCGGTGAGTTTCAGAATGCGGCTGAGCAAGTGATTAAAACACTCGCGAGTAATGGAGCATTGGTGCATGCGCAATTGTATTTGGCAAATAAAACCATGGTGGTAACAGGAGCGCCAGAATGATGGACAGGCAGAAAAAGCGGGCCGATGTGCGAGGTCAATGCGCACGGTATATTTGGTCGCTATGGATGGGCGCGATGCTGTGTTCATTACTCGCAAGTTGCGCGGAGCAACCGGTAGGGAAACAAGCCGCTGGACTGCAAGATCAGGCCACGCGAAACATTGCGGTTCAGCATCCATCGGAAGTCAAGCCAGTGGTCACTACGGTAGACAGTGCCTGGCTGATGGGCGATGCGATTGCCGTTGCAAAACCGGCATCACCTTTGCTTTCCAGTCCGATTCTTTATCATCCAGCGCAGCGCGTGTCGCTGGCGGATATTGCAGCCTACATCACCTTATCAAAAGGGCTGGTGGTGGATACGGCTGAAGTGATGCAAACCATGGCAATGAGCGGCGCTTCGGGTGTGCAAGGCATGGCCGGTTCGCCCGGTGCACCGCAACTGCCACTTTCTGGTTCTGTGTTTCCTGCTCAGTCCGGTCTGTTGGGAGGTGTTGGGATGCCCGGTGCGGGCATGCCGCTGCCACAAAACTTGCAATCGATGGCCATCAGCTATGAAGGCACGGTGTCAGGTTTACTGGACATTGCAGCCAGTAAAGCAGCGGTATGGTGGCGATTTGATGAAGGTAAGGTGGTGTTTTATCGCACGGAGACCAAAACCTTTTACCTGCCCGCCATTTCCAGAAAATCATTGGGTGATAGCACGATCACCACCGCCACTGCAAACAGTGGAACTGGCGCTGCGTCGTCGGGCGGAACCAATACTTCAGCCAGCTCTGGCGCCACGATTACCAGTGATTATGAGGTGGATATGTGGGGTGATCTGGAGAAAACGGCCAAAGCCGTGGGCAGTGGGGCGCAGGTGGCAGCCAATGCTTCCGCAGGCAGTTTGACGGTAACCGGTACGCCGGCACAGGTTCGCGCCGTTGAAAACTGGGTGAAGGAATTGATGCAACAACTGAGCCAGCAAGTGGCGATTACCGTGCAGGTTTATCGGGTAAAAATCATCCAGGAAGACACTTACAACTGGGACCCCAGTATCGTGTTCAAAAAAGCAGCTGGCACAATAGGTTATAACGTCAGTTCACCCACAGCGCTGGTACCGCTCAGTGGGAATACGCCTTTGGGCATTGCCGCCAGTGTGCTGACACCCACAGCAGGTCAAGGTGCATGGGGACAGTACACCGGATCTCAAGCAGCATTTCAGGCTTTGTCTACATTGGGCAAGGTGACTGAAACATTGCAACAAACCATGGTGACACTCAATGGCGAGCCTGCTCCGATACAAATTGCGAATCAACAAGGTTATCTGGCCAGTTCCTCGACGCTTACCCAAACTGTTGGGGGTGCTATCACCACTTATACCCCAGGCACAGTTACCACAGGTTTTACAGCCACATTCATTCCTCGTGTACTGAACGGGAAAATCGTTCTCAGCATGACGATGACCAACAGCACCTTGCTGGGCATTACCACGGTTGGCAGCGCCATGAACGGGATACAGACCACCAATGTAGACCTCAGTACTTTCCAGCAATCGGTGTCATTAACGCCCGGCGACGCACTGTTATTAAGCGGTGTGCAGCAAGATAACGGGAGCGTTAATCATGAGGGAGTCGGCTCGCCTACTAACGCCATATTAGGGGGTGGGGTCAATAACCAGATCGGCAAGTCAATGATTGCAATCGTTGTTTCAGCAAAGGTATTGTAATGAATCTTGTGATAAAAATGAAAACACGGTTTTTACTCGCTGGTTTGTGGGCGTGGCTGGCAACGGCGTCATATGCCGATGGCGGGGTGGTGGCTACCCAGGCGCAACTCGACGCATTGAATGCGGAGAACGCTTTACTGACTGTTCAGCTTAAAAACATGGAACTGAAAGAAAAAATTAAAAATGCCAGCCAGAATAATCCCGCACTTTCCTTATTCCCCACGTCTCGCAGTAAGGGCCCGGGTGAATTGGAGACATCACCTGATGCCAGGGTAGTGTTGATTTCGGGTGATCCACAACAGCCCGTTGCGACGATTTTGCTGGATGGCGCACAGATTAAAGCAAGGGTGGGGCAAGTCATTCCGGGTTTGGGTGTGGTGAAAGGGGTATCTTTGGACGAAGTGCTGATTCAAACCGGGAAATCACTCATGAGCTTGCCATTTGTGGTTGATCCCTATTCAGCGCCGGTGGGGCTCGGTGGTATGAATGGTGAAGGTACGCATAGCAGTGGAATGGGCAGTGTGTCTTTACCACCCCTGCTCAACAGTCATGTGAGTGGAAACCGTTCACCGTCAGGGATGGGAGCGAATTAAATGCCCCCAACCCGTGTCGTCAACATTAATAATACACCATGGTTGCTGGGTTTAAGCTGGCGCAGTTTTGAGCAGTCGCCCACCCGGTCTGAGATCAAGGCCGACGCGGCGCAGTTGGCAGCTATTTGGTATGTCACACGAATCGGCAAGTCCGCCATTCAATGCGGATTCGGCAATCCGCCGTTGCCATCGCCAACCCGCGCACGTGGTCTGTACAGTTTGGCGGCATTGCTGGCCGATACAGCACCGCAACCCTGGCGCGGGGTATTTCAGGTTGAGGAAGGTGTTTGGTGGTACATCGCTGTTCGGGATGGGCATGCGATTTTACCGGACGGCGATCAAGTGGGTGGTCAGGACATGTTGCTTGCCGTGCGCGAGAAGCACGCCGCCTATGATGATTGGCATGAAATCGAAGGCAATATCCTGAATTTAAGCGACCGGATTGCGGCACAGAAAAGCCAAAGAACCCCTGTGCGCGCACTGAATGGCCCGGGAGTGACCGCCAGTCAAATGTTTGTGTTGACGGTGCTGCTGGCTGGGTTGGTGTCCGGGTATATGTGGTGGCAGCATCGCATCCAGGCTACATTGAAAGCACGGCTGGCCGCGATGGCGGCACTGAAATCGGATATGGCGGCACAGCAGGCTCAGGCGCACCCCTCACTGCTGCTGACCACACCCGACGCAGAGACCTGGTTAAGAGCGTGCAAAACCATCATTGAGGACACCCCTTTGTCTGTCAATGGCTGGACGCTGTCCGGGGTGGCCTGTGAATCCAATGCGGTGAATTGGGTTTGGAAGCGGGGATTGGGCGCAACGGTTGCGTCGCGGCCGGACGGCACGTTAAGCGACAACGACACTGTGGCGGGTACAGCCAAATTACCCCTGTTGCCGAATGGCCATGGCGAAACAGGGGATCTGGCGCACGCCAAAACCCGGTTGATAGCCGGTTTGCAAAAAACCGGTATTGATTTGCAGATGGTTTCTCCCTCCTCTGCGCCAGTATTGCCTGGACAGGCGCCTGCTTTGGCAGCGACTGTGACACCGGCCAGCTTGCCGTTCTCTTTTGATACACCGATTCCCGTGTTTGATTTGAATCTTGACATACCGGGCTTGCGTTTGAGCAAAATCAGCATGATAGCGACAGGCTGGCATGTTGAGGGAGTGCTGTATGGACAATGACTTGCCTGCGCTTACCCTGTTTCCGGGCAGTTTGGGTCATGCGGTGGCCATTGATGCCGCGACGGGCCGTATTCATGTTGAAAAACGCTTGTCAGGGGATCCGGTGTTGTTGACATGGCTGGATCGCAACCGGCGCAATGGCCATCAACTCATGCTGATTCCCACGGAAGTGGACGAGATTTCCAGGCTGCGCAACACAGGCCTGCGACTGGATAAAAATCTCGACATCACCCTGGAAGTGAAAAATGAGGCCATTGCCATGATACGCACCGCGTCGCAGTACGGGGCATCAGATTTGCACCTCATGATGCGTGGTACGCACACTGAAATTCAGGTTGTGGTGGACGGTCATTTGTTTACCCTGCGCAAAATAACGCAAAAAGAGGGTGAATCACTGGCGCTTGCGATTTATCAAGGCTTGGCGACCACCAAAGATGCCAGTTTTAATCCGCTTGAATTCCAGAATGCACAAATTTCGGGCGAGGATTTGCCGGTAGATGTGGCGGTGACTTCGTTGCGTATTGTGCGTGGCCCATGTTATCCACAAGCCAAAAATGGTTCGTTTATGACGCTGCGTCTGCAATATGCCCGCAATCACCGTCGGTCAGATATGCCAGCATTGCCCTATCCCAAAGGGCCGGAGGGTGAGTTGCAATTGAGGCATATGGGGTATTCGCCCCAGCAGGTTGAAAAACTCAGGATGCTCATGGATGCCCCCAGTGGTTTGGTGGTGTTCACCGGGCCAACCGGTTCCGGGAAAACCACGGCCATGCATGAGGCTTTGCAGGAATTGGCGCGCACCAAACCTTATCGCCGTTTGGTCACGGCAGAAGATCCCGTGGAATATCCGATGGATTGGGCAGTGCAAATCCCCATTACCAATGCCAAAACCAACACCGAGACTGCCGCCGCTTTCGCCGCCACAGCGCGAGTCATGTTGCGCATGGCACCCAACACGATACAACTGGGTGAATTGCGGGATGCAGAGGTGGCGGTCACCGCACTGGAAATGGCGGTCACTGGTCACCAGGTCTGGACGACACTGCATGTGGACGATCCCTACCTCATTGTCGAACGGCTGGAATTCATGGACGCGATTAAACTCAATCGTCGCGTCTTCTGTGATCACAAGATTGTACGCGGCGTGGTGGCGCAACGCTTGCTCCCCAAATTGTGCCCGCATTGTAGTGTGCCAATGGAAGCCAAGTCTTCCCATGTGTCTGAACGAATGGTTTTCGCATTGCGTAGCTGGGGCGATGTGGACAAAGTTCGGGTGCAATCCACGCACGGATGCGCGTTGTGCGGAGGACGGGGCACAGCAGGGCGATTTGCGGTTGCCGAGGTGGTTGTCGCCTGTGCCAGCTTGATGGCGGATTTTATTGAGCACGGTTCGGAAATTGCCCGCCGTAATCACCAAAAATTACCGGATTCGGATGCATCCATGCTGGAAACGGCGATTCAGTACGCATTGGATGGCGTGGTTGATCCGCGCAGTATCGAAGATAAAGTTGATTTGATTAAGGTCCGCAATGATCAATAAATCTGCAATTGTGGCGACACTCCGTCCGTCTGCCCAAGGCTTAAGCTGGTCGATACGCGAAAAGCTGTATCGGCATTTGTCGACGCAAATTACCAATGGCGTGCCGACTGACATTGCTTTGGCCAGTTTCAGAAAACGACTGCGTCGTGCGCATCAAATAAAAGCTTGCGCCATGATTACTGGGGTAGAACACCGGATGCAGGATGGCGCGACGATGTCAGAAGCACTCAAGCCATGGATACCGCTGGATGAGTATGGGGTGGTGGGCGCGGGGGAGTTGTCAGGAGGGCTGCCGCGTTCATTGGATTTGATTATCGAATCCAGGCGACGTATGACGCGCGTGTATATGGCTTTCAAAGCGGCATTGGTGAATCCGGCGATTTATGCGGCGCTGACTTTCGGGATGTTATGGGTAATAGGCAAATTTGTGACCCCTGAGCTGGAAAACTCGCTGCCAGAATCCAAAGCGCACGGCATGGTCTATACCCTGTATGCAACAGGTGATTTTGTGACCAGTTGGTGGGTATTGATGCCGCTGCTTGCAGGTATTGTCATCATCGTGGCGTATGTGTGGTCGCTGCGGCAATGGACAGGCAAATACCGAATTACCGCTGAAAGACTTTTCCCCTATGCGTTTTACCGTGATATGCAGGGCTACCTGTGGTTAATGGGTTTCGCCCAACTGCTGCGCGCAGGTTTGCCGGACACCGCCATACTGGAGCGTCAAAAAAACCAGGGATCGCCCTGGCTGCGTGAACGCTTGTGGGCTTACTGGTTTCGTATGAGCAATGGTGCGAACTTGCCTGATGCCCTGCTGGAAAGAGGCAAATACGGTTTACCCGCCTTTGGTTTTCCTAATCCGGACATTGTGGACGACATCGAATCCCTGGCGGGTTTTCCCGATTTCCCGGAAAAAATCACTGTTCTTGCGATGCAATGGGCGCATGAACTGGAAGAAAAAACCTTAATGGCTGCGAAATCATTTGGCAGGGCGATGGAAATGTCGATGTATGGGTTGATGGGGCTTTTAATGGTGGCGATTAATGAGTTGTCCAGCCAGCTCAGTATGATACACGGGGGTTAAGGAGGATGACGCAATGATGAAAGTGTAGTGGTTTTGTAATCATTTGATGCATAAATTTTCTGGGAGCAGTGACGATGGACAATATTTTAGGCCTGTTGTTTTCAAAATTAGGGATGTTGTTGGGTTTAATTGCCGTCATGGCGGTCAGTTATGCTTATTTTCAAGGCAACAAATCCAGCACCGCCATTTCGGATTTGGCGCAGGTGTCGCAAGGTATTCAAACCTTGTATGGCGGTAATCAATTCACCTCATTGAATAACACGGTGGTGACTAATGGCAAATTGGCGCCCCCTGACATGACCACGGGAACGGGTATTTTGGTCAACCCCTGGAACGGCAGCGTTACGCTGGCAGTTGATCCTGCCAATGCCAGTCAATTTCAAGCCACCGAAACCAGTGTGCCGCCAGACGGTTGCGCCAAACTCGCTCAAGGAATGACTTACGCAAGTGTCACGATAAATGGCACCGCGATCACACTGCCCGCCGACCCGGGGCAAGTGACCACTGCATGCGCCGCCAGCAATCCGGCGACCATGACGCTGGTTTTTAGCCATTAACGGACATTTTGATGTAAACCATATGGGGTAATAACATGGGCTTTGCATTACCGATTATTTTGTTTGTCGTATACCTTGGCCTCAACGCCATCACGGCGCATTACGCAGACAGCAGAATTCCAGCGACAGCGCAATCCATTGCGGTCATTCAGGCACAGAACATGATCGCTTATCGCAATGCCGTGATGAATTTTGCTGCTGCCAATCCTGCCTTTATTGGAGTGGTGCCTGCGAATGCCTTGCAAGTTTATTTGCCACCCGGGATGTCAACAGGTTTTCTGGTCAATCAGGTGGGTAACCGCATTACACAGGTGCAAGGCGCAGGTCGCGCGGTGATGACGTATGGACAAAACCTCGCACCCGGCGTGACCTCAGCGATGCAAAATGTCGAGCATGGTAACGCAGGTTTGGGCAGCACCAGTGTAAATGGGACGTGGACAAGCTACCAACCTGATTCTGACAATGCAATCCAGCTTAACCTGGCAGCGATGCCGGCCAGCCGGATGGTTTCAGTGGTCGTCAGCAATTAAGAAAGGATAAACATGGGTGAAATGATCGGTGTGCTGATTGCAGCCCTGGTGGCGTTGTTCGGTGTTAAAACGTACTCTGATTATCAGGTGCATAGCAACAACAATATTTTGGCGGCCACCACCGCATCGCAGTGGACACAGATCAACACTGCCGCCATCAATTACATTCAAACCAATGCTGTCGCAATTCAGGCAACGGCGACAGCGACAACGCCAGCAATGATCACAGTAGGCATGTTGCAAGCGCCTGCGGTAGGCTTATTGCCAACCACCTTCACATCCACCAACCCGTATCGGCAAACCTGGCAGATTGAAGTGTTGCAGCCCACCGCAGGTAACTTGCAAGCGCTGGTTATGACCACCGGCGGCACAGTATTGCCAGATAAACAGGCCGCCAAAATCGCCAATCTCATGGGTGCTACGGGCGGTTTCATCCCCAAAAATGACAGTGGACTGTATGCGACCAACACCGCGTATGGTACCGCAGGTAGCTGGCAAGTGCCGACCACCGGCTATATGAATGCCGTTCCCGGCGAACTGGCCGCTTTGCTGTATTTTAATGAGGGGCAATTGCAAAGCCCCTACCTGTACCGAAATGCTGTGCCTGGCCAACCACAACTGAACGCCATGAATACACCGCTGATTATGAATTCTGTACAATCCATGGGGCAGGTTTGTGCAACCAGTGGCGCGATAGCACAAGATGGTAACGGGGTGGTGTTGTCCTGTCAAAGCGGTACATGGCAACAGCAGGGGTCTGCTTATTGGAAAGACCCTGTGACGAATTTCGCCGGTTTGCCCGCGTGTAATGCAGCAAGCGCATGGCAAACGCGAATTGTGCAAATCCCTGGCGTAGGCGCAGGACCGCGGGCGTATACCTGTAATGGCGCAGGCTGGGTAGCGCTGGCTATTGATCAGAATGGGAATATTCATATACCTGGCACGGCAACCATGGCCAATGCGGCGATTACAGGCACAGCCACAGTTGGCGGCACCTGTACACCGAACGGATTGGTTGCGCAAGATGGGATTGGCAAGCTACTTTCCTGTCAATCGGGGGTGTGGGGCCCGAGTTCAGAATTGCCTGTTGTAGCCAGTGGTCAAAGTTGCAATTCATCGGTAAATACGCTGGGCGTATCTTCCAACAGACAAACTATATATGGTTGTCAGGCAGGAACATGGCAACTCACTGCTGGTGCCACCCCGACGGCACCTGCAGCACCTGCTTGCAACCTGCATCAAATTTGTGTTGCGACCTATCAATACTGCCCCGGGCCTATTTGGGACCCTTATTGCTCAACACAATGTTCTGCTTATACGTGGTCATGCTAAGGCTCGTTAATGAATAACCCGGACTTGCGTTGCCGTGTCTGCGGGCCGGGTTGCTTTGAGCACACCTCATGCAAATCAATTTCGCTGCAATATCCGGGATGCTGGATAAAATTCAGATGGATTTGTTTAATGAAAGGCCCGATATTGATTTGGCAGCCATTGAGGCTGTGTCAAACAGCATTGCGCGACTTTGGTAGAAACGGTAACAGTTATCTGCGATATACTGTCGAAGGTTATTGCAGACAATGATCACTCGATGGGCGAAGCCCAGTTTTCGTCACACTTAGCTGGATCTGAACATCAATGTTAGACGCTTTCAACCCCCTCTATTATTTTTTTGTTATCGGGGTTTTGCTGGTTTTTGCCAAAAGTCCGTTTTTTAATTTGGCGGACGCATCTTGGCATAGCGCCACAACCAGAACGGTTAATATCGATGGTTTGAGAGGAATTCTTGCGCTTAGCGTTCTCACCCAGCATGCGGCTTTGCTGCATAATTCTCTCATTGGTTTAAACTGGCAAGTTCCCATCCCCAATCTTTTTAA
>JAJYMO010000026.1:0-6271 GCA_021786845.1 Pseudomonadota bacterium
GGATAAATATGGCGCGCCCTTTATTCAGCTTTGAATTTTTTCCGCCCAAAACCCCCGAAGGGGCGAGTAAGCTAAATGAAGTGCGTAGCCAGCTTGCTGCATTGCACCCCCGGTTTTTTTCAGTGACCTACGGTGCCGGGGGCTCAACAAGAGATTATTCGATGGCGACGGTGTTAGACATTCGTCAGGCGGGTCTGAATGCCGCGCCACATTTGTCCTGTATCGGTGCCTCGCGTGACAGCCTGCGCAGTGTACTGGCCGAATATCAGCAGCATCAGATACGGCACATCATTGCTTTGCGGGGTGATCTGCCCTCTGGCATGGCCAGCGGCGGGGAATTCCGTTATGCCAGCGATTTGGTGGCGTTTATTCGTGAGGAAACCGGCGACTGGTTTAATATCGAAGTGGCCGCCTACCCGGAAGTGCACCCGCAAGCGCAGAGTGCGGCAGAAGATTTGCGGCATTTCAAAGCCAAAATAGATGCCGGTGCCAACGCCGCCATCACCCAGTATTTTTTCAATGCCGATGCCTATTTTGCTTTTGTGGATGAATGCCAGGGTTTGGGGATCACTGCGCCCATCATTCCGGGCATCATGCCCATCGCCAATTATGCGCAACTGGCGCGCTTCTCGGACGCCTGTGGTGCGGAAATCCCACGCTGGGTGCGCAAGCGACTGGAAGGCTACCATGACGACCTTGACTCTATCCGTGCCTTTGGCCTGGACCTGATTACAGATTTGTCCTCGCGGATGCTGCAACAAGGCGCGCCCGGCTTGCACATTTACACCATGAACCAGTCTGCCGTCACATTGGCGCTTTGGCGCAGGCTGGGGTTAACTACTTAAGGAAGCGTTGATTTATTCGTCATCCCCGCGAAAGCGGGGATCCAGTGCCCTGTTTTGGCTGGGTTCCCGCCTTCGCGGGAACGACGAGTTCGAATAAATCAGTGCCTCCTTAACCTGGCAAAGTCAGCCACCAGGCAAGTCGGCCACTGGCTTGTTCCCCGTCAGCATGTACGTGATCAGGTCTTTCACCGGGCGAATTTCCTCGCCAAAGGGCAAGGGTTCCGACCCCCGGAAAAACAATCCTTTTTCGACATTGCCGGCCAGCGCTGCCGCCAATTGTGAATCAATGCAGAATTGCCCCGATTTCGTTATGCCATCACGCAAACCACATTGCGTGAGGCAATGCAGACCGGAAGCACATCGATTGAGATCGCATTTGGCATACCCTTGCAGGGTGTGCTCGCGTTTTAAATAATTAATCAGCCAGGGCGTAAGCACCGCACGCGCCGGTAATCCGGCGACACTCATGAAAGTAACAATGTCTTCAGGTTTCGCTTGTGCCAGCACCCGTTTAAAATTGGGGTGTGCGTCGCCTTCTACCGTGACGGCAAAGGCGGTTCCCATTTGTACGGCTGAAGCACCCAAACCAAGCAACGCCTTAATTTGCTCATGGCTATTGATTCCCCCAGCGGGGATCAACGGCACCTGCTCATGAGAAATACCCAATTCATGAAACAACTGCTGCACGCTTTCCAGCACGCCAATGAAATCAAAACGTGGGTCGTTCAGATCTTCCGGCTTGGGCGCCCCCAGATGGCCGCCAGCATAACGGGGATGCTCAATGACAATCGCATCCGGCAGACGGTGTTTACGCATCCATTTTTTGAGCAGAATCGCAATGCCGCGCGCATCGGACAAAATGGGAACCAAAGCCACATCGGGAAAATCTTGTGTCATTTCAGGCAGGTCTAGCGGCAAGCCCGCGCCCATCACAATCGCCTGGGCACCCGATTCACAGGCCACACGCACCAGCGCAGGGTGTTCAGCAACGGCTTTCATGACATTGACTGCGACCATTCCGTGCCCATCAGCCATTGTCAGTGCCGCATCCACCTCACGCCGCAAGGCTTCAAAATTGAGCGTATTGAGTACGGCTTGATCACGGCAATGTCTGGCTTGAGCAACCAGATCAGGGTGATGACGATGCAAATCGATACTGGCAATGGTACCCATGGCACCGAGATGAGCCACTGTTCCAGCAAGGCGATGAGCAGACACGCCCACGCCCATCCCGCCTTGTACGATAGGCAATAAGGGATGGCTCTTGATGGAAAACAAGGGCAAATCAATCATATTTTCACCTGTCCGGCTTAACCCGGGCATATTGAGCAGAAATTTCAACGATTTAAGATTAAACGACGTTAAATTTAACTCGAGCATTATATCGCAAAAATCAAATCTCTTCACAATGATCGTTTTCCTGCGGTAAATTTGACTCAAGTGCACTGCGTATGGTATAAACTCTTCCTTTTTGAATATTTCGGAGCTCGTCATGGCCCGCGTCTGTCAAATCACCGGCAAATCACCAATGGTTGGGAACAATGTTTCTCACGCCAACAACAAAACAAAACGTCGTTTTCTGCCTAACCTGCAGTCACGCCGCTTCTGGCTGGAAAGCGAAAACCGCTTTATCCGCTTGCGTGTGAGCACTGCTGCTTTGCGCACCATTGATAAAAATGGCATTGAAGCTGTGTTAGAAAAACTCATCGCCAAAAGCGAATAAGTCAAGAATAAAGGAAGCCTAGCATGGCCAGCAAAATCCGTGAAAAAATTAAACTAGAGTCCACCGCAGGTACTGGACACTTTTATACCACCAGCAAAAACAAGCGCACAACGCCTGAAAAACTGGAGTTTATGAAATTTGATCCCAAAGCACGCAAACACGTGCTGTACAAAGAAATCAAACTCAAATAAATCGTCTTTCTGAAGTCGCAGTTTGTGTCGGGTTAAAATCCGACCTGTGGTGGGCGTTGCAAGCTCCTCCGGCAGGTCAGGCTTCAGCTTGACTTACGACTTGGGGCCGAAGACAAATTAAAAAGGATTAGCGAGCCGTCAAAAGCGGGCTAATCCATTTTTTATGGGTTTTTGCGGGCGGTCATGCCATCACAACTCGTGCAAAAATAACCTCACGCCGCCCACCGGTCTTACCTCAAATCATGGCTATCCACAGCAGGACGCGCCTTTCGGTCATCCCACGGCTGCGGGGCCAAAGTTGCCACAGTCAGACCATCATCGACCAGATACTGGCGCGCCACGGCCTGGACTTGCGCCGCAGTCACGGCATCCACGCGCGCCACCTCATCGGCCACTGCACTGGCAGGCAGGCCTTCACTCACATACTGCCCCAATAACATACCCTGATAAAACATGGAATCGCGCTGATAGACGCTGTTGGCAATCACCTGCGCTTTGACGCGTTTAAGTTCATCGGCACCAATGCCCTGCTCAATTATTTTCTGTACCTGAGCACGCAAAGCCGTTTCCAGTTCTGCGATGGTTTTGCCCTGAGTCGGTGTGCCGTCCATGACAAACAAACCCGGACCGCGTCCCAATAAATCATAACTGGCACTGGCCTCAGTGGCAATGCGCTGGCCACGCACCACTTCTTTACCCAAACGGGCACCGGAATTACCATCCAGCACACCCGCCAGCACCAAAAGGGCATACGCCTGGTCATCATGATGATGATGCAAAAATGGCACATGCCAAGCCATCATCATATAAGGCACTTTGGCTGGCGCTTTGACCTCAATTCGCTTGATGCCGATCTGAGGCGGTTCAATTTGAGGTTTACGCACAGGCAAGGTGATGGCCGGAATACCGCCAAAATACTGTTGTGCCAAATCTCGCACCTGTTTGCCGTCCACATCACCCACCACCACTAACGTAGCATTATTCGGCGCATACCAGTTGTGATACCAGGTACGCACATCGCCCAAGGTTAAATTTTCGATGTCATTCATCCAGCCGATCACCGGACGGCGAGCGGGGTTGGCCTCAAATGTCGTAGCCATCATCTGCTCTTCCACCAAAGCCTGGGGTTGGTCTTCGGTACGCATGCGCCGCTCTTCTCTGACCACCTGATTTTCTTTGCTAAAGCCTTCTTCCGTCAAGGACAGATTATGCATGCGATCCGCTTCCAGCTTAAAAGCCAATGGCAGTTGATTTTTTTGCAATTGTTCAAAATATACCGTGTAGTCCTGGCTGGTGAACGCATTTTCACGCCCGCCCACAGCCGCAATCATTTTGGAAAACTGTCCGTCAGGCACATCGGCGGTTCCCTTGAACATCATATGTTCCAGCATATGCGCCAACCCGGTGTAACCATTTACTTCATCCATACTGCCCACTCTGTACCACAACTGACTCACCACCACGGCAGACCGGTGGTCTTCCTGCACCAAAATATGCAAGCCGTTAGCAAGTTGATATTCCTGCACCTCAGCATGTGCCGTGGTCATGCAACACAACAAGGCCATACCCATCCATTTTTTCATTCTGTCATCCTTCATTCAAAATCCCGCTGATTTATCGCTCATGATAGAATGAATCTGGTATTTTTGTCTTCATCATCTTGAATGGGACTGTTGTTATCGTGTTTGGTTTCTTCAAAAAAAAATTAGATCCAGCTGCCCGTACTGTTCTCACCGAGCCGTCTGAACCCACACCTTCCGTACCGGATACGGCGTCACTTCACCAGATCTCCGGTACGGCGTCAATCACCGGGGATTCCCCGGCCATGCCTCCCAGGAAGGAAAGCGCCTCATCGCAGCCCATTCATTTTGCAACAGAAGCCGGGCAATCCAGTTTACAGACTGATGACGTGAACCCGCATGAGCAAGGCTGGGCAGCCCGCATCAAACGCGGCCTGCAACGCACCCGTGAACAATTGGGTCAGCAGCTTGGCCATCTGTTTTCAGCGGGAGGTAAAATTGATGAGGCCCTGTACGAAGAACTCGAAACCATCCTGTTAACTTCCGATGTCGGCATCAGCGCATGCAATACCTTATTGGAAAGTTTGCGCTTGCGCGTCAAACAGCAGCACCTCACCGAAGCAGGGCAAATGCGTGCCGCACTGCGCGACGCATTACTGGAATTGCTCACCCCGTTAGAAGCACCATTAAACGTGGATACGCACACGCCATTTGTCATCATGTTGGCCGGGGTCAACGGGGCGGGAAAAACCACCACCATCGGTAAATTGGCCCATTACTACCAGCAACAGGGCAAAACGGTTTTGCTTGCCGCAGGTGATACCTTTCGCGCGGCCGCCAAAGAACAACTGGTGGCTTGGGGTGAACGCAACGGGGTCAGTGTCGTGACACAAGCACACGGCGATGCCGCCGCAGTCATTCACGACGCCTATTCTGCTGCCCGCGCACGCGGCATTGATATCCTGCTGGCTGACACCGCCGGACGCTTACCCACCCAATTGCACCTGATGGAAGAACTGCGCAAAGTGAAACGGGTGATCCAGAAACTGGAACCCCAGGCGCCACACGAAGTGCTGTTGGTGCTGGATGCCAACACCGGGCAAAATGCCGTGACCCAAGTCACCGCTTTCGACGACGCACTGGGTGTGACCGGCCTGGTATTAACCAAACTGGACGGTACCGCCAAAGGTGGGGTGATTGCCGCCATCGCCAAATCGCGTCCTCGTCCCATACGCTTCATCGGCGTGGGTGAACAAATGGACGACCTGCGCCCCTTTGTGGCCGCTGAATTTGTAAACGCCTTATTTGAAGAGCCTGCGGCATGATTCGTTTCGAACAAGTCAATAAACACTATCCCGGCGGCCACCATGCCTTGACGGGCATCGACCTCGAGATTCAACGTGGCGAAATGGTGATTTTGACTGGACATTCCGGCGCAGGCAAATCCACCTTACTCAAGCTGATCGCCGCCATTGAACGCCCCACTTCGGGCAATGTGTGGCTGAATGAGCAAAACATCAGCCGTCTGCGGCGTTCGGCCATCCCTTATCTGCGCCGCAACATCGGGCTCATCTTTCAAGACCACAAACTGCTGTTTGACCGCAATGCGCTCCATAATGTACTGCTGCCCCTGGACATCGCTGGATTTTCCCGCAAAGACGCGTTTTCGCGCGCCCGGGCTGCTTTGGACAAAGTAGGCTTGTTGATGCGCGAAAAATCCATGCCCATTACCCTGTCCGGTGGCGAACAACAACGGCTGTGCATTGCACGGGCGATTGTTTCTCGCCCACCGCTGTTGCTGGCCGATGAGCCTACGGGCAATCTGGATCTGGCGTATGCCAAAGACATTTGGCACATGTTTACAGAATTTCATCTCAGCGGTACCACGCTGGTGATCTCCAGTCACGACGCAGCCCCTTCAGGCGCACCACATCGTGTTATTCACCTCGATCATGGGAGGCTTGCGCCATGAGCACCTGGTTCCTCCACCAT
>JAJYMO010000026.1:6793-15120 GCA_021786845.1 Pseudomonadota bacterium
GGCAGCGGCGTGGTCACCCTTTCAGCGATTGTGACGCACTTACAAATCATGTCACGCGAACCGGAAATCGAAATCAGCCGCCTCATTGGCGCCACACATTCTTTTATCAGTCGCCCATTTTTGTATTTTGGTCTGCTGGAAGGCTTGCTTGCAGGATTAACCGCTGCCGCCATTGTGTACGGATTTTTTCTGGTGCTGGCTGAGCCGGTCGCAATACTGGCGCACGACTATGCCAGCACCTTCCACATCTGGCTCCCTGCACCACAAATCTGGCTGGCGGGCATCGCCGCAGCCGGCGTACTGGGTTGGCTGGGCGCATGGCTGGCGGTGTGGCGCACGCTGGTGTGGGCAAAGTAAGGATAGATGTGCAGATTTATCCCGAATTGTCCATTAAGACAAAATCGCGTCATTCCCGCGCAGGCGGGAACCCAGCCACAACGGTTATGGCTTGCGTCACAGCGCCGCCGTCATTCCCGCTTTCGCGGGAATGACGAAGTGAATAGATTATTGGGTTAATTCGAGACCTTTGCGCACACGATTACTGTGCGGACATGACGAAACAGGTATTTTTAGCATATCGGCTACACCAAACCCGTCAAGAACTCACCACAAGTGCATGGCGCTGGAACCACTCAAGCCCCCGCTCAGTCAACACCGCATCCAGCGGCACATCCCAGGCGTCGCGCAACAGGGGTTCATCCAAACGCTGGCAAGAAAAAGCCAATCCCAATAATTTGGGACGTCGCCAGCTATGACGGTGACGAAGATAGGCAAGGCTGGCATCATAATAGCCGCCGCCCATGCCCAAGCGGTATCCGTGCAAATCATAGCCCACCAGGGGCAGACACAGCACATCCAGTGCTGGCGCACGCACAACATGGCTGAGATGAATTTCCGGTACGCCAAAATGGTTCGACACCCAGCGCGAATTCGCATCCAGACGACTGAACCATAACCGTAACGAGTAACGGTTGTTGGGCACGCTAGGCAAGTAAACTTCTTTGCCCAGACTCAGTAAACGCGCAATCAGGGGCAAGGTATCAATTTCAGCCCCATGCGGAATAAATAACCCGAAGCGTTTCGCCCGCAAAACGAATCCTGTGTTGATCATGCCGCGTTGAATTTGTAGCGCCGCGTGTTGACGGAAAGACCTCGAAAGGTTTTTTCTGCATGCGCGTAAATGCTTGCGCACCACGGATTTGTGTGGTGTCGCAGCGTTTTCAGATGGCGGGGCCGCAATAAGGGTAGGTGCAGTCATGTGACCCTGTCGTGGAAGGGGAGCCCCCGCAGATGCCGTTGGATTCATGGCTTGAACCTGAGTTCAAGTGGTCGCAGTGACAGCGCTTCAGGCGCATTAAACGAGTAATACGCACAACGGCACTGTGATTTACCGCAACCGAGCCAAAATTATTGGTTCAAAGCATTTGCAATCCTGACGAACACCGTAGGGGCATTGAAGCTTGAGTTTATGAAAACTCAATGTCTTGCGTTGAAAGTCAAATTTCCGAAGACACGATCAGAACAAACCTTGCTGCGAATCGAGTGCCTCGTCAATCGAGCTTTCCATGGTTTTGATTCTACGCTTCAAGGTCGCCATGTCAATCGTTCGTTCAGGTGTTTTTAACAAATCAAAAGCGATGTTCAATGCGGCCATTACTGCGATACGTTCTATGCCGATCACTTTGCCTTGTTCCCGAATTTCACGCATTTTCAGATCCAGATACTGGGAAGCCTGAATCAGCGCCTCCTGCTCGGTCTCCTGGCAGGCCAAACGGTATTCACGCCCCATAATATAGATGGTTACGGCATTGGTTTCTTGCGCCATCATTCACCCTCTGGAAATTGAGCCAGTAAATTTTCCAGCCGCACCGACGCCTGCGCAACCCGATCTTTCAATTGTTTGTTTTGGTCATTCACCACGGCCATCTGCTGTCGCAGACGCTGATTGTCTTCACGCAACACCCGGTTCAAATCGAGCAATTGGCACAGTTTGGCTTCCAGTAAATTAAACAAATCATCCATCTTCATACTATAATGGGGATGCTGAGCTTTAGTCAATGTCTAAAGCGTTTATTTATGGAATTGAACCTGTACACACCATCCATTATGGAACACACATCACCTTTGAGCACGCCACAAGGCAGTTTTGATGAAACCAACCCCCTGCGTGCTGACGCTATGCGTTACAGTCACGCCAACGCCCGGGGCAAACTGTGTCATCTGGTCGACAACACCGGGCAACATTTGCCTGAGCAAGCTTGTCGTGAAATACTGCAAGGCCTGATTGAAAATGATTTGTTTGGCTTTCGCTGCCTGTCTCCCCAAGGGGGTAACACCATCGATCTGGAACGACGGGAATCCAGCCACATTCAGGTGGGTGACGACCTGTACCGTTTGGTTGTCTACCATTATGAAGCACGTATTGAGCCATTTTGATGGCACGGTAATGATACCGGACATCGAGTGATCAAAGACTTATAGAGACATACCATGCCTAAACAACCACCGCCCCCACTTCAAACTCCCGATGGCAGCAACCACATCCTGCTTCATTCCTGTTGCGCGCCTTGCGCAGGGCCGATCATGGACGACATCCTCGCTGCGGGGATTCGTTTTACCGTTCTGTTTTATAACCCGAATATCCACCCACTGGCTGAATATGAACTGCGCAAAGAAGAAAATGTCCGTTATGCGCAACAACTTGGCGTTCCCTTTGTGGACCTCGATTATGACAAGGAAAATTGGTTCGAGAGGGTGAAGGGGTTGGAATGGGAACCGGAGCGCGGGACGCGTTGCACCGCCTGCTTCGACATGCGCTTCGAGCGTTCGGCGCTGTACGCCGCAGAGCATGATTTCAGTGTGTTTTCCAGCACCCTGGGTATTTCGCGCTGGAAAGACATGGATCAGATTAACGGTTGCGGCAAGCGCGCGGCGGCCCGGCATGCCGGTTTGCAATACTGGGACTATAACTGGCGCAAAGCGGGTGGCAGTCAACGCATGATCAGCATCGCCAAACACGAAGCATTCTATCAGCAAGAATATTGCGGTTGCGTTTACTCATTGCGAGACAGCAACAAATACCGCCTTCAGCAGGGGCGCGGCAAAATCATGCGTGGCGTCAAATTCTACGGCCAAGCTGAAATTTCTGAAAGGCATGAGCCGCAGACCCCTTAACCGGATTTGACATCCATTGGCATCAAAACAGATGTCAATGGATGTCTTAATATACTGCGTTTTTATATGGTTACTGCGCTCAGCCCTGCCTATTACTTTACAACCCTCATTTTTTTAATGATTTTTGCCGGCACTGGTGTTTTTAAGGGTGCGGATGCGTCATGGCACACGTCCACTTCGCGAACCATCAACCTGGACGGCCTGCGCGGATTGCTGGTTATCAGTGTTTTTATCCATCATGCGGCCATCTATCATGGTTATTTGTTACATAGGGTTTGGCAAGTCCCGCCCTCCGCATTAATGACGCAAGCCGGTCAAGCCAGCGTGATGTTCTTTTTTATGATCACGGGCTTTTTATTTTGGTCTAAAGCCATCACGTCCCTTGGGCGGCCCGCTTGGCGCGTGCTCTACATCAACAGGTACTTCAGGATTGCGCCGCTCTATTATTTCGCCACCCTGCTCATGTTGTTCATCGTGCTCAGCGCTTCGAATTTTCACTTGCGCGACTCTTTTTTGACTTTTGCCAAAGAAATTTTCCCGCTGAGTTTGGCTGGCTTTTACTCGGCGGATGCACCCATTAACGCCTATCCCAACCCGTCACTGATTCTTGCCGGCGTCACCTGGACGCTGCGCTTTGAGTGGTTGTTTTACCTGCTGATATTGCCAGTTTCGGCCTTTTTTGCGCGGCGGGAGGGATGGCATATTCGCTACACAGCGTTTGGCTTTTTGATGTTTACGGTGTTGTCAGCGTACCATCCGGGTATGCGACTGATTGCCCTGATGACTTTCTTTGGCGGCATGTTGTGCGCATCCATCCAATCCCGCTTCCGCTTTGTGATGCCCGCACGCTGGAATACCACACTGTCCGTGGTCATTTGTGCATTGCTCTGGTATTTAATACAATTTGAGACCGCTTACCAGACCGCTGCGATAGGGATATTGTGGCTCATCTTTCTTATCATCACTTCCGGATGCTCGATATTTGGATTGCTTACGACACGACCTGCATTAAGGTTGGGTGAATTGAGTTACAGCATTTACATGCTGCAAGGCCTTCTGCTGTATGCCGCATTTTACTTCAGCGCCATCTCCACCTATGCATTGAATTCAGCCCTTCAATATTGGTCAGTGATCACGGTCACCGGCGCCATGTTGCTTACCGTGTCACTGGCAACGCACTTACTCATAGAAAAACCGGGAATTTTGCTGGGTAAAAATCTTTCCCGACGGTTCAAATAATTTCGCCATAAACCTGGATGAGTCAATTGAGGCGACAATCACCGCGCCGCAAAAAACTCATACTCAATGCGGAACAACCAGGTATTGGCTGGTGCGGCGGGGTTCACCCCGGACACCATACCCAGACTGTATTCTATTTCGTTTCCTCCCCCTGTCCGCGTTTCCCCATAGACAACAGGACCAACCTGGTAGGCATTGTCAGTCGGACGATAATAGAATTCCAATCCGGGCGCAATGCTGCCCTGTTCAATATCAAATTTGTAGCTGGTGCTGTAAGCAGCACGAAACGCGAGGTTATTGCTGGCGCCGCCGCCGATCTGTTTGCCCCAGATTAAATTTAAACGCTGGTTAATGTGGCCCGACCATTTTTCCAGCAAAGGACCAAATTCAGTTCCATTCACCGCACCCGGTTGTTTGTTGTAAGCATAGGAGGCCAACAATCCAAGGTCTGCCCAATACTCACCAACAGGCGTCAATTGGAAAGTGTTTTCAAATTCATAACCGGAAGCGTACAGCGGGCCGCCGGGATCACGGTTAAATTGAGCGATGTACAGTTCCGGTTTCCACCAATCGGTGAACGCATGGGCAATGGAGAAGTTATAACCTTGCGCGCCACCAAGGCTGGCTCGGCTATCTTGTGTATTAAACCCATACATTTCAACTTCACTTTGCCCTTGCACCACCTGTGGTGAATAAACAATAAAGTCATTGTCTGCCATAACGAAACCTGCCCTCAGGCCAACCAGCAAAAAAAATACAGAAATTAATCCGGGAAAAGTATGTGTTTTCAAAATTTACCTTTTTATGTTAATGAGAATCATTACTCTTTTAATCTTCGTTTATACCGGGCTCAGCAAGATTGCCAAGCAATCAGCCCGTTAAATCAGCAATGAGGTCACCGGCCTTCAGGCCGGTGGATATTTAGTCAGGGAGGGGTGTGCATCCCCTCCCTGACCGCGCCTTTAAAACCCCGTCCTTCAGGGCGGGGTTCGGCGCTCCTGCCGGCCTAAAGGCCGGGGTTTTAAACCAGCAAGGAAAAAGGATAAATCACCCTGTTAAATTTCGCTGCCGGGATCGCGAGTCTGCCCGATCACACCAATGAAACCGCTTTCCCCGATGCACGACCAACGGTCTGCATCAACAGCCACGTTGTCATCAATGTGCCCAGATAAAAAGTGATTTCTATGCCGGAAGGTCGCGCAATATAGCCAATCAAAATGTGAAGCAATTGCCCGGGCAGGCTGGATTGGTTCAACATAGCGGAGGTATTCCAGATCCCGTTGCCCCAGGCAGGTAACACCCCAACCTGGTTAAGAAACCCGGCTGCCTGAGCGGCCAATCCTGACGCAAGGAGCAAAATGAGCCAACTGGTCACCGTAAAGAAATACCGACCTGGAATACGCAGCAAACCACGGTACAGCAACATGCCCACCAATATTCCGCCCGTTGCGCCTGCCAGCCCGCCCAACATCATACTGAATCGATGTTCTCCGTCCGCAGCAATCGCCCAAAGAAATAAAATGGTTTCCGTACCTTCCCGCATGACCGCTGCAAAAGGAATGAGCAACAAGGCAGTAGCCGGACGTTGCCCTGTGTTGATTTCAGCTCCCGCAGATTTTATTTCATGCGCGAGTTGACGGCCATGCGCGCTCATCCATACGTTATGCCATGTCAGCATGGCCACGGCGCATAACAGCACCACTGCATTCAGCATGGCCTGTCCGTCCCCCGTAAAAAAGGAAGCGGCCCTGGTTGCCAAAGCAGCCACAATCAACGCCCCCAATAATCCCAGGCCTATCCCACCAGCAACCCAACGGCTACGTCCAGGAATATCACGGCTGGCGCCAAGCAGAATGCTGATGACCAAAGCAGCTTCCAGCACCTCACGAAACAGGATAACGGCCGTTGCAATCATGATTTAATTCACTTTCTTACCTGATTGTTCTACAACGACACTTCCCGTCATCGCGTGATTTAAATCATTAAAGTATGGGTAACTGCCGGGGTCCAGAGGTCCGATATACAGCGACACGTCCTTGTGGGCAGGCACAATCACTTCGCGGGAAAGTTCATAACTTTCAAATTCAGCAGGCAGGTCATCCTGATTTTTAACCATCAGTTTAATTTTGACCCCGGAAGGCACCATGAGCTTATCTGGCTGAAATTGACCGTCATGAATCACCAGGGTCATTGACGGCACCTCTGCCGCCAGGACCGGCATACTGAAGCTGATCAAACCCGATATTAAAATCAATATCGCACGCTGTAAAATCCCTGTGCTCATCCTGTTCCCCCTTGGTTGAATAACTCTGCTGGCTATCATAATGAGAATCAATCTCATTGTCAACACCAAACCAACCCGCGGAAAGAAAATTCATGATTCGGTCCAAACCGGATTATTCAGTCCCGGCAAGAATACCTGGGCGGAAAATGATTTTGTCGGACTTGGAAAAAGCCGAGGTACAAGAGTCGATGGTGGTTTCCAGCTCCTCGCACCAGGACGGGTGGCTATAACTCATGTCCTTGAAGAACCACAACCCCAGCCTGGATTGCAGCGCAGCGGACAGCATGTGGACCTGCTCGCCGGCCTCCGGCCCCACGATGCAGCCGCCCAATAACTGGCCGGTTTCCGCATCGTGCACCACTTCAGTGAAACCCTCGAAATCATGATAAGCGCGCGCCTTACCGGAACCACCCAAGCTGGAACGTGCCACTTCCTCCTCAAAACCAGCGTCTTCGGCTTGACCTTCGGACAATCCGACGCTGGCCATTTCCAGTGCCGAATGGATCACGAACGGCACCTTGAAATAATTGGCTTGCAATTCGTTGCCCCTGATGGCGTTGGTCGCCGCCACCTTGCCGTCGTATAGGGCGGCATTAGCGGTCATCGGGCTGAACATGGGGCTGCGTTTGACGTCACCCACCGCATAGATGCCTGCCACACTGGTTTCCAGGTATTCGGAAGTGACGATGAACCCTTCGGCATTAACCGTCACGCCAATCTCTTCCAGACCCAAGCCCTGAGTTTGGGGCTGTCGGCCCACCGCCACCAGCACGTAGTCATAGTGGGCGCGTTCACAGTTGCTGAATTCAACATCGACACCGTTTTCTTCAACCCTGGTGGAAACAACATTAAGATTGTTACACACCTCGATGCCCAAACGGCTCAGCTTTCTTTCCAGCGCGCCGCATGCCCGATCAGGCATGTTCGATTGATAAAGCAGGCGATCTCCCTGCTCTACGATACGCACTTGGGCACCGAACTGATGGAGCAGATAGCCGAATTCCACGCCTATGGCCCCGCCGCCCACGCACAGCACCGAGCGCGGCAAATCATCCAGCTTGAACAACAGATCTCTGGAATTCACGATAACACGCCCATCGGTAGGACAAGCCGGCAGTTCTCTGGGAGTGGATCCTGTGGCAATAATGATGCGCGATGCCTGCAATTCAAGCGTAGTCGCACTGTCATCTGCCAGCGGCGCTGTCAAGCTGACGCGCACCCGTTGTCGGTCGATGAAGCGGGCTTCGCCACGGAAAATGCGTATGCCCATACGTTTGAGCCAGAGCAGAAAGTTGTCGCGAATACCTTTGACAACAGCATCTTTATGCGCCATCGCGGCCTTGATGTCACCCCTGACGTGGCCCACCAACCCGCGCCCCTCCAGTTCGTTCACGCTGGCGATGAGGCTGGCCATATGCAGCAGGGATTTTTTCGGAATGCACCCCTGGTTGAGACAGGTACCCCCGGGCAAATCACGTTCAATCAGGGCAACTTTTGCGCCCATATGCGCGGCGTTGATGGCGGCCTTATAACCGCCCGGCCCGCTACCGATGACAATGAGGTCGAATTGCATGGCTTGAGTATCCATAGGTCAGACTCGGCTGCCGCTGCTTGTGGAATGCGGCGCATT
>JAJYMO010000007.1 GCA_021786845.1 Pseudomonadota bacterium
GATGAATTTCAGATGCGTTACCCGGATAGAAGTCAGTCCATGGCGCATACACCATGGCAGAGATCGGACGTTATTTTGGCGTACACTACATGACAGTAAGCTGCGTGGTGCGGAAATTTGAAGAAAATAAAAAAAATACTGTTTGAATGTTAGAACTGACCCCATATTCTTACTTAAGTAAGTGCCATTCAGAACTGACCCCATATTCTTACGCTGTTTGAATGTTAGAACTGACCCCATATTCTAGAACTGACCCCATATTCTTACGGACCCCATATTCTTACGAATACGGGTAATTTCATTTCAATGCAGATTTTGGAGCGCGCGCTTACTCATGGCTTTATTTATTACCGACGAGTGCATCAATTGCACGATTTGCGAGCTTGACTGTCCCAATAACGCTGTTTTTCCCGGATCGAAGCATTATCAGATTGATCCAGATCGTTGCACGGAATGTGAAAATTTTTTTGCCGCCCCCTTATGTCAGGAAGTATGCCCAGCGGATTGCATCATTCCCCTTTCTTGACATCCTCACACCGCTGAGGGAATGGGAAGATATCAAGATTCGGCATGCAACCGGTGGAAGTGCGTACCCTTGCACTTGGGGCAAGGCGGAATGTGTCCCGGTTTATGGAAATGCAATTTTTCACTGCACTGATCGCATACCAGCGTTCCCAACCCGGTGATCTCACCGGTATGATATTCAGCGTTTTCCGCGTTCAGTTTCAAGAGTACCAGCGCTGTTGTTGTCTGGTCTGCCGCTTTGGAAAAACGCTCCCAAAACTCGTGCTTGATGTAGTCCACATCAAAACCCAGCCATTCCTTCAACTCCTTGCCGGTTTGATCCAGATATTGCGCCGCATCAACCAAATCCCGTTCCACAAATGACTTGAGCTTCTCTACTTCAACATCACTTAATTTATTCAAGGCACCCATGTCATCCCGTATCTCATCCATCACATGATGGGCAACTGCGCCGCTTTGATGCGCTTTTTCCTGTGCTTTTTCAAGTAAAAATTCATAAGCTTTACCCACTGTATCAATGGGTGGAAGTGATTCTTTCATTTTTTACGCTCCTTTGTAACTGCAGCATTTCATTCCATTTTTCCGGAACAAGCAGGCAGCATGGGTAAAGCACCTACTGATTATAATCCGGTTTAACAAGAGACATCTGTTTGATTGTTGCGCTGACGGCCTGTTTTGCTGGAAATAACGCTTCTGCACTGAGCTTCCTGTATCGTACAAAGCGACGGGCTTAATGGCATGACAAACCGTACCGAACGTTAAGCTCAATTTTCTCACGCGTGTTTCGTCAACGTTTCGAGCAACATGCCCTGCGCCGACCTCGGCTTCGCATGACCATGCGTACGCCGCACATACTGGCCGTTTGCATTCATTCGCCAAGCCTGGGTATTGTCTTTCAAGTAGGGTTTAAGTCCTTCATTGATCACCCGCTTCTTCAAACGAGGCTCCAGAATCGGGAAAGCGATTTCGATGCGGCCAAAAAAATTGCGTTCCATCCAATCCGCGCTCGACAGATAAACGTCCTCCGCGCCATCATTGTAAAAATATAAAATCCGCGTGTGCTCAAGAAAGCGTCCTATCACGGAACGCACATGAATATTCTCAGACAAACCCGCCACTTCCGGCCGAATCGCGCATGCACCGCGTATCACCAATTCTATTTTCACCCCGGCTTGTGCTGCCTGATACAGAGCCAGAATGACCTGCGGTTCCAGCAAGGCATTCATTTTAACGATCATCAATGCTTTTTTTCCCGCACGGGCATGTGCAGTTTCACGCCCTATGGCCTCAAGCACCCGATCATGCAGGCTGAATGGCGCTTGCCACAACAGGCGCAAATGCGATGCACTGCCCAAACCCGTTAATTGCGTGAACACCTCGTTCACATCGGCACAGATGTCATCATGACAGGTCAACAAACCGAAATCCGTGTACAAGCGCGCAGTCCGGGCATGGTAATTGCCCGTTCCCAAATGGGCATAACGCCGCAATCGGCTTTGCTCACGCCGGACCACCAAAACCATTTTGGCATGCGTTTTATAACCCACCACGCCATACACCACGTGCGCACCGGCCTGTTCCAGACGTGCCGACCAATTAATATTGGCTTCCTCATCAAAACGCGCCATCAATTCCACCACCACCGTCACTTCTTTACCCGCCTGCGCAGCCGTAATCAAAGCCTCCATCAGCATTGAGTCAGTGCCAGTGCGGTACACGGTCTGACGTATCGCCAGCACATCGGGGTCTTCTGCCGCAGCACGGATAAAATCAATCACAGGTTGAAAACTTTGAAAAGGGTGGTGCAACAACACATCGCCCTTGCGTATCACTGCAAAAATATTTTCCGCATTGGCCAATTGCTGCGGCACCCCGCGGACGAAGGATGGAAACTTCAAATCAGGCCGATCCACCCGATCAGGAATTCGCATCAAACGAGCCAGATT
This sequence comes from Pseudomonadota bacterium, assembly GCA_021786845.1. GTDB lineage: Bacteria > Pseudomonadota > Gammaproteobacteria > Burkholderiales > Sulfuriferulaceae > Sulfuriferula. The sequence continues at coordinate 2,472 of JAJYMO010000007.1, forward strand.
AACGATCCCGTTCACCTGATACAGATCATTACGATTCAAACTAAACTGCTGAAGCAGAAAATTCGCCATGCGATCAGAACAATTGTCAGCCACTTCCAACCGGACCGCATCGCCGAAATTACGTTGCGACAACTCACTTTTCAGCACTTCGCGCAAATTTTTTGTTTCTTCCTCATCCACAAACAATTCGGAATTTCTCGTCACCCGAAACTGATAACATCCCTCCACCGTCATGCCGACAAACAATTCGTTGACATGCGCGTGCAACACGGAAGACAAAAATACAAACCCATAATCGCAACCCGCGATCTCCTGCGGCATACGTATCACCCTCGGCAAAGACCGTGGCGCCTGCACCACTGCCGCACCCGAATTGCGCCCAAAAGCATCGCAACCCGACAACTCCACCGCAAAATTGAGGCTTTTATTTAACACACGCGGAAAGGGGTGCGCGGGATCCAAACCAATCGGCGTCAGCACCGGCATCAATTCCCGAAAAAAATAATCCCGCACCCAATCGATTTGCGCCTCATCCCAATGATTGCGCCGCACAAACCGAATACCTTGCGCAATCAGTTTCGGCAAAATATCCCGATTAAGCAATTCATATTGACGATCCACCAGATTACGCACACGCGTTTCGATCTCGGACAAAGTCTGGCGTGCAGTCCAACCATCCGGCGACAACAAGGTCGGCGTCAACACGGCACGTTCTTTTAAACCTGCCACCCGCACTTCAAAAAATTCGTCCAGATTACTGCTGACAATACAAATAAATTTAAGACGTTCCAAAATAGGTACGTCAATATCTTGTGCCTGAGCTAACACCCGCTCATTAAAGGCCAGTAAACTTAATTCACGGTTCAAAAATTGTTCAGGGGAAAAAGGGGTCACGAAATTAACCTTGAATAAAATGTGATGTGATACGGCTTGAAACAGGTCACACAGGGTGGCATCATCAGCAAATCGGCCATCCTGACGTCTCAGCGGCTAACATAACTTTAGCACACAATTCGTGGCATATGCTTTTATCCCGCAAGCACGGAAGCGGGCCTCACATTCCCCCCCGTTTTTCTACCACTTTTGCCGTGCGGCTCACCATGACTATTAAGCCAGATAGCCGTTTACCATTAGACCGGCATGGACTATCCCCCTGGCGGTTAACCGTGGCCTGCCCCCGCTATTCCTGCATAGTTGCTATTATGCTGGGGTATTCAGCCTGTTGCGCACGCGAATTTCTGCCATTAACCAACCCAGCGCCCACCAGAAAGGGATGGCCGCCCAGCCATGAAAAAAACTGGTGCTGGATTCAATGGGCCACAAACGCGCCACCAGGGTGGCTACCAACCCCATAATTAAGTAGCTGTCTCGGTGAATGCGTGCATATTGCCACACATGACGCAGTGCTAACACCATAGCGCCAATAAATCCAGTCAAAGCAATTATGCCGCCTTCCGCCAGCCATTGCAGGTAAATGTTGTGCGGATGGGGTGCGCAGCGGATGTCAATATTTCCGCCATAGCGCGGGTCAGGACAGACAGTGTTGAAATTCCCCATACCCACGCCAAATATCGGGTGATCGCGGCTGACATCCAGGGCGCTGCGCCACAACATGCCATAGGATGAGTCAGGCAGATCATGAATCACTTGGACGGTCGAAGCCACCTGTCGCTCATAAAGCTGAGGTTTGGCGATCATGATGCCGCTCACCACCAATGCAAAAACCAGGCCCATGACCAATACAATGCGGCGTAATTTTGGAACCCACAAGGCAATGAGCGCGAAATAGACCAGGCTAAGCAGCAACGCCATGCGTTCACCGCTGAGGGTAATGGCAAGGATACACAAGCCAGCAAACAATGTGGCACGCAAGGGTTTACCGCGTTCCAAATCGGCCAGTGCATAGGGTAAAAACTGCCATGCCAACATGATACCAACAATCAATTTGCTGTAAGAAGCCGTCAAACGTGCGGGAACAGGTTGCATGTGATGGCCGAACAAATCAGTGCCATGCACATACTGAAAAATGGCATCGCCTGCCAACCAACTCAGTGTGATCAGTCCGGCATTGAGCATATTTTGTCGCCAACGCAGCACAGGCAGCGTCCAGGTTTGTAAGGCCACCGCCAACAAAATAAAGCGCAACCAGCCCAACGCATCAATAAATGTATGGGCAGGATGGTCGGCAAACAGTGCCCGCACCAAGCCATATCCCCACAATGCCAGCAAAACACGCACCCAGTCTTGTTTTAGCCATTGCCACTCTTGGTGAATAACGGTATGAGTGATAAATAAAATCACTAACAAGCCAGCAAATATTTCGGCAGCAGCATTGCCGATCATTAAACCCACGGGCAGCAGAACGGTTAACCACCCTGCAGCAGTCAATAATTTAGGTGGCAATACGGCATCGGTCATGACGGCTCTCTTCTGAGTGAAACAAAAGTCCAATTTTAACAGGTGGCGCACGACTTGAGGTTCTTCAATCAACGTGTCAACCGCGCAGGTAACGTCTCAATAGTTTCATGCGTTCGGCTTGTTCGGGATTTTGTTTGGCGCGCTCAGCTGATTCATTATGAATACAAACAAATAAAGCCATGACGGTGGTGAGCAGCACAGTCAAACCACGTTTGGTTTCTGATTCCTTCTCAGGCACCCGCGCCTTATCCACCACCCGGATGATGGCAGCTTCCCTGGCTTCATCCAGTTTGGCCATTTCATACTGCTTGTTTAACAGCCCATACAGGGGTTCCTGGTATTTCTTTTATTACATTTTTCGCATGACTTCCAAAGTGGCCTCCGGCACTTTGTCGGTGGCGTCCAACTAAGAGATAGTGGGCAACTAATCTGCCTGCCTAATACGCATTTTTGTGCGTAAATCCTTTGAATATGGTTAATAAAATAATTTTCAGATCAAACAATAATGACCAGTTTTCAATGTAGTACAAATCATATTCGATGCGCTTGTGTAAATCGGTGTCCCCCCGCCAACCATTGACCTGTGCCCAACCGGTGATCCCTGCTTTGACCAGATGCTTTTGCATGTAGCCAGGGATCTCATTTTTAAATTGCTCAACAAACACAGGGCGTTCTGGTCTGGGGCCGACAATCGACATATCCCCCTTCAGTACATTGATGAACTGGGGCAACTCATCCAGACTGGTGCGGCGCATGAATGCGCCCAAACCGGTGACCTGTTTGTTTTTTGCATTACCCCATTTGACTCCAGCTTGCTCGACATCCACGGGCATCGAGCGAAATTTGAGAATATTGAATACCGTACCATTCCAACTCAAACGCTGTTGCCGAAAAAATACTGGCCCCGGCGAACTCAATTTGACCCCTATCGCCAACGCCAGCATCAGCGGACTAATGATCGCCAGAATCAACAGGGCAAGCAAGCGATCTTCCATCCATTTAATCAAACGATTGGCACCCGTCATCGGGGTAACGCTCAAGTCGATCATCGGCATGGAAAAAATTTCAGACACCCCATGATTAATCAAAGAAAATCCAAATAAATCAGGCACAAAATGTACATTAGCCGTTGAAAACCGTAATTTTGTGAGCAGATCGCGCAGATGCTGCACCTCATCCAAAGGAACGGCAATCCACACCACATCCACTTGATGCTCGTTGACGTAGTCAAACAATGCTTCAAGCGGGAATATTTTAATGCTGGTTTGCTGCGCTTCTGATGCATTGCAACCGAACATCGCCAACACATCAAAGCCCGCCCACGATTCTGTTTGGGCACGCCGAACCAACTCTTGCGCAAGCTCGCCACACCCCACCACTACCGCAGTGCGCCGATTAAACCCTTTACCCCTTGCTAAACGTAATAATCGGTAAACCAACAGGCGTTCGAACACCAGTAAACACGCAACGACGATGAACCAGCTCACCAACCAAATTCGGGAATACACCGCACCTGACTTCATCAGCACCAGAAAAGTAAACACGCCCAGCAGTACCCAAAGCCACGCACCCAATACACGTAGCGCAGCAGAAAATAAGCTTTGGACACGCCAGGAATTGTAGACACCCATTAATGGAAAAATAACAGCCGTCGACAATACGGCAATGAGGATGAGGGTGTTGTACTCAATTGGGGGTAAAAAGCCACGCCAGGCAAACCGCCAGCCATATACTGCCATACCACTTAAACCTACTGTCAGGGCATCCAGTACGCGCGTAAAGAGGACAATAGCATTGGCGTGGGAACGAAGAGAGGTGCGGGTCATAAAATTTGTGGCGTTCGAAAGACGGCGCTCAGGATAACAAGACAGTGAGCGAGATTATAGCGTACTGATTGCCAACGTGTTGAGCAGAGGTGGTGGAGATTTCTGTGGGGAAGCTGATTGTCGAGGCCGGAAACCAGGCAAGGAAACCATCCGCCATAAAAGATGATTGGAAAATCGGGTGGCCAGACGATTTTTGAGACACCCCCTCCTCTTTGAGCAAAGGGCTGGGGTGAGGGGGCATAACAAATTAACTGTTGCCTGTCCCCTATTCCATCACCCCCTGCGGATAAAGAAATTCCATACGCCTGGTCCGCTTTCATGGGTGTCCAGCAACACATTTTTGGTTGCGGCGCACCAGGCGCCGATTTCGTCTTTGGCGGAAGAGCATGTGCTGACCAGTTTCATGATTTCCCCCGCGCTCATGGTGTTGAAAATCTTCTTCGCTTCGATCACCGGGCCGGGGCACACCAAGCCCGTCACATCCAGCGTCATGTTAGGAATGATCGCCGCCTTCTTTCCCTTGCGCACATAATATCCGGTCGCGCCGTCAGTGCTTTTCTCAGAATGGGCGACCTCATTTCCCATTGCATTAGCCCAGGAAAACAGATCATCCCGAGTGCTGGGGCAATCCGACTTCAGCAGCAACACTTCGCCGGGTTTCATGTCCTCCAGCACCCGTTTCACACCCAACAAAGGATAGGGGCAAACCAGTCCCGTCATGTCCACAATAATATTTGGTTTGATCAGCGTTTCGGTTCCCATGTTCACCTCCTTCAATCACATCTCCATTACCGGTCGTTGTTGTCAATTCAGACGACCGAACCATTACGACTAACAAAAATACGTCCAGCACTGAAATGATACCCGAATTGTGGAAATGGGGACAGAAAACAGGGGACAGACCACAGTTAATTTAATGGGGAATAACAAATTAATCGTGGTGTGTCCCCTATTTCCCCTTATTGTTCAAAACGACTCAGGGGTGCTGTTTGCGTCGGATGGTTGTTTGGGATTGAGTGGGCATAAATGGAACGGGGTTGAATAATCGATGAGATGTAATAGGCAGACAAACTTCCCATGACCAGCGCCGGTATCAAATCATAACCCGAAGTCATTTCGCTGACCATCACCACGGCGGTGAGTGGCGCATGGGTAACTGCCGACAACAAAGCGCTCATCCCCACCAGCGTAAAAGCGCTCACCGATTCTGAGGGGAAAATGGTATGTGCCCCGCCACCGACCAAGGTTCCCAATGCCGCACCCATAAAGAGTGTCGGGGTAAAAACACCGCCCACAGCACCCGAACCCGATGTCAGCAAGGTGGCCACCACTTTTAACGCCAGGATCAACAACACATCTTGCCATACCCAGGATTGATGCAATAAAGAATTGATCACCGAATACCCGTTTCCCCACACCTCGGGACGTAACAACGACAAGATACCTACGCCCAAACCTGCCATGCCCATCTTTAACCAGAGCGGGAAGCGTATTGCCGCAATGCTGTCACGCGACTGGTTTAATGCGTTAATAAGCAGCGGTCCCATCACACCGGCCAGAATACCCACCAACACAACCAGCAGCAATTCGGTCCAGGTTTCCAGATTTCCCGCTCGGGCCGCATAAATCGGCCCCACCTTGGTGATGTGCCGCACCATCAAATCGGACACCGCAGCAGACAGGAGCAAGGGCGCGAAGCTGTTGAGACTCACGCCGCCCAATACAATTTCCGCGACAAATAAGGCCCCGGCAATGGGCGTATTATACGCCCCGGCCAATCCAGCTGCCGTGCCGCACGCCACTGCAAATCGGCGTTCATCTTCCGTCAACCAGGGCAATTTTCCCATTAATCCGCCAGCCAGTGCCGCCAATTGCACCATCGAACCTTCACGCCCGATGGATCCGCCCGACACCACAGTTGCCGCAGAAGACAACGATTTCACCAGAGACACCCGAACCGGCACCTCACTGCCAGCCGTAATCGCCTCCATGTAATCGGCACCTTTTTTGTTTTTACCCAACAAATAGCGCAGAATCAAACCGGCCACCACACCACCTAGCGCCGGCATCATCAAACGCTGAACAAAAGACAGGCGCATCGATGCAGCAACCAGTCCTTTATTCTGGCCGTACAATTGTGATTCCAAAAATTGCAGCAATGCATGAAAGCCCAATACCGCCCACGCACCCAGAATGCCTGCAACGATCGCCACGCCCAATAACCGGAGTATCTGTATTTTCCGGTTTATAACGGGTGGAGTTTGAAGGTCGGTCATGGTTTATCCTGTTGCCCTCAAGGGGCACATGTTAACCTGTTGATAATCATCTGCGCAGGCCGGGTATTCACCCGACAAGGCAGCGCACCTTTCGCCAGCTCGTCAGATTGAAGCCTGACCTACCGGGCAGGTCGGGTTTTAACCCGACAGAGCGATGTTTTTAATGCTTGGTGTGAACAGGGGGCACGCTGTTCTCCAGCCAAAGTTGCGCGGCGTCTATGGGGTCGAAATGGTACAGTTGACTGCAGAACTCGCACTGCACTTCAATGAGTCCCTGCTCTTCCAGCACAGATTCCACTTCTTCCTGCCCTAACAGCTTGAGCATGTCGGCGACCCGCGTGCGTGAGCAACTGCATGCAAACTGTACAGGCTGAGGTTCAAACACGCGCAGGTCTTCTTCATGAAACAAACGGTGAAGAATGAGGTCTGTATCCAAATGAAGCAATTCTTCCGCCTTCAACGTGGCGCCAAAATGACTGGCACGCGCCCAGGTTTCTGCGTCGCCATCGGGACGATCAGGCAAACGCTGTAACATCATGCCTGCAGCGCACTGCTCATCTGCTGCCAATACGATCACACTGTCAATTTGTTCCGACTGGGTCATGTAATGCATCAAGGCTTCTGCCACACTGCCGCCGATAAGCGGGACAATGCCTTGATAGCTGCGGTGTGATTCAGTGGCGGGGGTCAGTGTAATCACCAATTGCCCATCGCTCATCATATTCGAAAACGTTGTTTCGCTGGCTTCAGCGTCCCATTTGGCTGTGGCTCGCACATGCAAGGAAGACGTCATTTCGACCACCAGCAAACGCACCGCTTTGTTGCCCTGCATTTGCAAAGTCAAGTTGCCCTCATATTTGAGGGTGGCGATCAACAAACCCGCAGCGGCGGTCAATTCTCCCAGCAGCGTTTGCAAATAACCGGGGTATTCCGCCCGGGACAGCACTTCACGCCAGCTGTCATCAAGGTGTATCAATTCCCCACGCACAGCGGCATCTTCAAACACAAAACGTGTCAATGCATCAAACGCAGCCATAAAAATAATACCCCCAATAAAAAACCAGCGGCATTAAAAAATAACGCCGCTGGTTTAGTTATTACATGAAATTAGCTCTTGGCCGAGTAAGCCAGGCACCAACCATCAGGGCTGATCGATCCATCGACTACTTTGCAAGTGCCATTGGCTTTTGCAGATTTGCCGGGAATGAACTGCATACAACCACTGCACTGCGCACCATTCTTGGGTGTGTCCTGGTATTGCATGGAAGCTTTGGCTACCTTGGCGGCAAATGCTTCACGACTCATCAAGCTCACAGGTACGGCAGCAACACCCGCCAACACTGTGGCGGTTTTCAAAAACGAACGACGGGAATTATCCATAAATGACACTCCTAAGTTGAGGTTGAACAAAAAACCAGAACCATTATATGCCAAAATTCGGCAAAAGAAACTAAAAATGACAGCCAGATTTCAGCACCACTTTTTTTCATAAAAAACTTAACCCGGATTTTGCACAAATTCGCGTGATGATCGCGCAGGATATTGATTGATAGGGAAGTTTTTAGAAGGAGCGGCGTAGTGATTCATACGCCCGACTGAACAAAATCTTTTATATCAATCAATAGACAAGCGAGGGCGCGCGTCAATTTGTGCAAAATCCGGGTTAATACGTTACTTCACACGGATCAAGACTGCGCCACAAATACCAGGTTGCGACCGAACGCCAGGGCCGCCACATCTCGGCCTGTTCGAGCAACGCCGCCAATTTCATATTCGCCAGATGAGGATAATGCAAAATCATGGCTTTTTGCAGGCCGATATCCGCCAGCGGCAAAACGTCCGGGCGCAACAAATGGAACATCAGAAACATTTCCGCACTCCAGCGACCGATTCCGCGCACATCGGTCAATGTTCGAATAATGTGTTCGTCATCCATCTGTGCAAACTGCTTTTCATCCAGCAGACCTTCATTAAAGTGTCTTGCCAAATCGTGCAAATATTCGGCTTTCCTGTATGAAAATCCGCACAACCGAATTTTTTCAACCGATAAATTTGCCAAATCTTGCGGTGTCGGGTTCGCGGTTGCAATCAAACGCTGCCAAATGGATTCAGCTGCTTTCACTGAAATCTGCTGACCGGCAATCGCCCGCGCCAGGGTTTCAAACGCATTACCACGACTGGACAACCGACCATGCGGGTGATGTTGAATCAATCGTGCCAGTGTTGCATCTGCGGCGGACAATTCGGCAGTGGCTGTATTCCAATAACTGGTTTGAGCGTTCATTCGCAACCTCTTTCCGTGTCATGCATGCCAAAACAGGGCCCTGTGTGAATTAGAACGGGTAAGCCGCATGCCGTGGATCGCGGTTTTAACCCGACATACGGCGATACTTTTGCCACCGTGTCGGGCGGAAGCCTGAGCTACCGTTCATGCTGATATCAAACAATTACCCACTGCAAAACACTTGGCACCAAAAATAATCTATACTCCAGATGACAGCGATCAATTTTTTGCCGTGTCACAGCAGGCCTAATCATGCCATGGTTTTCTGAAACTCCGCCTTTACTCGTTTCCTTTTTCGCTACGGTACTGCTAGGTTTCGTAGTGGGTTTGGAAGTGCACAGTTATCGCCACGCCAATGACAAAGACTTGGGATTCGGCACCACGCGAACCATGACGCTCCTTGCTTTATTGGGGTTTGCGCTGGCCGCGCTTGATCCTGCATTACGCCTTTTCGGGACAGGTTACGCCATACTGGGTATTTTGCTGGGTCTGAAATACTGGAATTCGCTTTCCCATGATGAATACAGCCTGTTGCCCAGCCTGATTGCTTTACTCGTTTTCCCCATTGGGGCTTTAGCGCTTCTGCATAACACGTGGTTACTGATTCTCTATGCCGTCGTGATTTTACTGGTGCTGGGAGAAAAACCCGGCATCCGTCATTTGTCCGACAAAGTGCGAAGCGGCGAAGCCGCGACCCTGGCCAAGTTCATGATTATGGCTGGCCTTATTCTACCCATGTTGCCCGATCAGGTCATCATCCATGGGCTGAACATCACCTGGTATCAATTGTGGTTGTCGGTGGTTGCGGTTTCAGGTATTTCCTATCTGGCTTATTTGATTCAGACCTATGCCTTGCCTGAGGGGGGGATTTTGCTGGCCGGTTTGCTGGGTGGTTTGTATTCCAGCACCGCAGCCACCATCGTATTGAGCCGCCATGCGCAACAATCATCCCATGCTGCTCAATTGCCCTATGAAAGCGCCATTGTTTTGGCCAGCACCATGATGTACTTGCGCTTACTGGTGCTCATTACCGTACTGGGCCATTTCAGCACTGCGCAACAATTGGCGCCGCCTTTTATTTTGGCCGTCGTCCTTGCGCTGACCGCCGCCTGGAAACTGCGTCCCCACACTCACCCCGCGCCGCCAGAAGCACTCAACGACCCAAACGATATCAAACACCCATTAGAGTTTTCTACCGCCGCTATTTTTGCTGCGTTGTTTGTCATTTTCGCTTTTTTAACGCAACTTGTTGTCAACCATTATGGCAGCAATGGTTTACACTGGTTGGCGTTCATGGTTGGTTTTAGTGATATTGACCCTTTTATTCTTTCTTTATTGGCTGGACATTTCAATGTCAACGACCATGCAGTGATTGAGGCCATCCTGATTGCTACAGCCAGCAACAACCTGCTCAAGGCAATTTATGCCCTGGTGATTACACGCAACACCCGTTTGCTGCGCGCCAGTTTGGCTTTATGCGCAATCAGCCTGGCATCGCTGGCTTATTTCTACATCATCTAAAGGCTCGTTAAGTAAGGAGTGAAAGAACGACATGGAATTCAAAGACTACTATACCACCCTTGGGGTGAGCAAAACTGCGACGCAGGAAGAGATCAAATCCGCTTACCGCAAACTGGCGCGCAAATTCCATCCTGATGTCAGCAAAGAACCTGATGCTGAACAGAAAATGCAAGCCGTCAACGAGGCCAATGCGGTGCTCTCCGACCCCGAAAAGCGTGCCGCATATGATCAAGTCGGGCAAGGTTACCGGCCAGGACAAGACTTTCAGCCGCCACCTGATTGGGGCGCCGGATTTGAGTTCTCCGGCAGCGGATTTGATACTGGCGATCTGGGCGGAAGCAGCGATTTCTTTTCGCAATTGTTCGGCCACGCGGCACGCGCCAAACATAGTACGCGTCAAATGCGCGGCGAGGACAGCCATGCGCGTATTTTGGTGGATTTGGCTGCGAGCTATCAGGGTGCCAGCCAATCCATCTCCCTCCGCGTGCCGCAAACCGGCGCCAATGGCCAGGTAACGCTCGCCGAGCATGTCATTCAAGTGAGCATTCCGAAAGGCATCAAGCCCGGCCAGCACCTGCGTGTCGCCGGGCAGGGACATCCCGGCTTCAATGGCGGCCCCGCTGGCGATCTGTTTTTGGAAATACAATTCAAACCCGATGCACACTACCGCGTTGATGGCGTTGATGTGTATGCGTCCTTGCCGCTAGCACCGTGGGAAGCCGCTTTGGGAACCAGTATTGATGTGCCCACGCCGTCAGGGAGTATTCAAGTGAAAATTCCGCCCAATTCCCAGGGGGGTCGAAAGTTGCGTCTCAAAGGCAAGGGCATTCCTGCTTCGCCTCCCGGTGACTTTTACCTGTTGCTGGAAATTGTCTTGCCCCCGGCAGACAGTGAACGTGCGCGCGAACTCTACACTGCGATGGCCAGGGATCTGGCCTTTAAGGTTCGTTAACCCCGCCAATATTTTGGAGTATTAACATGACTCATTTGATAAATTGTTTAATTGTCGAAAACATCAACCCCGCCCAATTAGCGCAAGCATGCCATGTGGAAATCGAATGGGTCAACACACGCCTGCTGGCCGGTTTATTAACGCCTGAAACGCCTCCTGGTTTAGAAAATACGCTGCTGAACGGTCTTGTTTTACAGCGCGCGCGCCGCATGCGTGCCATTGAACGCGATTTTGATGCCAATCCGGAATTGTCTGCGCTGGTGGTGGATATGATTGAAGAAATCAGCAGGTTAAAATGCCAGTTGCGTGCTGCGGGATTACCGACAGATTAAACAGTGCCGTTTTGATGATTATAAGGGGGTAAACGATGGAAATTTCCTTTCATGGTGCAGACCGCAATGTAACGGGTTCCTGTCATCTGGTGACCTGCGGTGGCAAACAGATTTTAATCGACTGTGGCCTCTATCAGGGTGGGCACGAACTGGCTGAGGAAAACAGCGCGCCTTTTGGTTTCAATCCTGAAAAAGTGGATTTTCTGCTGCTCACACACGCCCATTTGGACCATTGCGGCCGCATTCCATTGTTGACAAAACAAGGCTTCAAAGGCGAAATCATTACCACTGCCGCCAGTCGCGAACTGGCGAAACTGGTCATGCTGGATTCTGCGCATCTGCAGGAAGAAGAGGCTCGATGGCAGACTCGCAAGCTGGTTCGTCACAATCACAATGCAACAGAAGTGACACCGCTTTACTCGGTACTGGATACCCTCAACAGCCTGGATTTTTTCGGCCGCACAGCGGAGTACGGCAAGGGATTAAAGTTGAGTGAAGGCATTCAGGCCACTTTCCTGGATGCCGGGCATATCCTCGGTTCTGCCTGCGTTTTTCTGGAACTGGAAGAAAATGGGCAACAGCGACGGCTGCTATTTTCGGGTGACCTGGGTTACAGTAAGCGGGCTATTCTCCGGGATCCCACACCCCCTCCTCACGCCGATGTGGTGGTCATGGAGACCACCTATGGTGACCGGTTGCACAAAGCACTAAAACCCTCCGTCGAAGAACTGTATGCCGCCATCACCGACACCTTCCGCCGTGGCGGCAATGTCATCATTCCCAGCTTTGCCCTGGAACGAACGCAAGAGATTCTTTATTAC
>JAJYMO010000059.1 GCA_021786845.1 Pseudomonadota bacterium
TTTTGCGCACGTAAAATTCCGCCATCAAACAGCGTGCCGGCCAGTGCGGGCCCCACCGACCAAAATTGATTGGGTGCCGCGATGAGGCCGGGAAAATTAACCCCCTGATAACCGGACTGTCCACTGAGTGTCAACGCGGGGAAAAAAGCAGCTTCTGCTACGCCAATTTGCGCATTGGCAGCAGCCATCTGTCGTTCTGCGGCGGCAATGTCCGGGCGGTGTTCCAGCAGCGCCGAGGGCACCGTGGCAGGTATATCTGGCAATTGGGGCACGACATTGGTTTCGGGTAAGGCAAACAGGGCCGGGGCCTGGCCGATTAACAAAGCAATGGCATGAACGAGTTGCGCACGTTGCACACCCAAATCTACCCGTGTGGCTTCGACAGCTTTGAGCTGGCTGACTGACAAGGCCACATCGGCTGGTGTGGATACCCCGGCATGGTAAAGATTAATGGTAATGTCCAGCGTATGTTGATCCGCTACCAGTGTTTGAGCCAACATGCGCGCATCGTCGTCCAGTACCCGCAATTGCAGGTAGGATTGTGCCAGAGTGGCTTGGGCACTCAACAAAGCAGCTTGCAAACTGTCTTGACTGGCCTCCGCTGAGGCACGGTTGGCTTCGGCCGTGCGGCGTAATTTACCCCAAATGTCAATGGTCCAACTGGCGTTACCGGATAAACTGTCCAGCGTGTTGGCGCCTTGTGACGAGAATTGCGTGCTCGCATAATGACTGAGGTTGGAGGAAGCGTTTGCCTGCAAAGTTGGCCAATAAGCGGCGAGTGAAGCATCCAATAATGCTTTGGCTTCCTGATATTGCGCTTCAGCAACCTTGATGTTCTGGTTGTTGACGGACACTTGTACTTCCAGTGTATCCAGTACATCGTCGTGATAAATGCCCCACCACGCACCTCGCGGCATGTGGTCTTTCGGCACGGCAGGCTGCCAGTTCCCAACCGCTTCGCCATAAATTTTTGGCGTTACCACAGCCGGCCGCTGGTAATCGGGACCCAGTGCGCAGGCGCTCAGGCTTGCCAGTGCCAGAAAACTTATTGTGAGACGTACTGTTTTCATAACATCACTCCGTATGATGAACCCCATTTGTCAGGCCGGTTTTTTTGTTGCGAGTGCATTGTTTTGCCGCCACTGATTCACTTGCCTTCGTACATTGTCCAGTTGCAGATAAATCACCGGCGTGGTGTACAAGGTCAGTAACTGACTCAACACCAGGCCGCCCACGATGGCAATACCCAAAGGTTGGCGCATTTCCGCGCCATCGCCAGTACCCAAGGCCAAAGGCAGTGCGGCCAGCGATGCCGCCACGGTGGTCATCATAATGGGACGAAAGCGTAGCAGACAGGCTTCCAGAATCGCATCACGCGGGTTTAAGCCGCGTTCGCGTTCCGCTGAGATGGCGAAATCCACCATCATGATGGCATTTTTCTTGACGATGCCGATCAGCAGAATGACACCAATCAGGGCAATGATACTGAAATCGAAGTGGAACAGCATCAAGGCCAGCAAAGCACCCACACCCGCCGAGGGCAGCGTAGACAAAATGGTCAGTGGATGAACCAGGCTTTCATACAGGATGCCCAGCACAATATACACCGCGAGCAGGGCAGCTAAAATTAACAGGGGTTCATTGCTTAAAGAACTTTGGAAGGCCTTGGCGGTGCCTTGAAACCCTCCATGGATAGAGCTGGGTGTGCCAATACTGACCATGGTGGTGTTGATGACGGCCAGCGCCTGCGATAGGGATACCCCTATAGGGAGATTGAAAGAAATCGTCGTGGCAACCTGTTGCCCCTGGTGGTTGATTTCCAGCGGTGCGGTGGTACGTTCGAAATGCGCGAAAGCAGACAAGGGCACGCTCGTGCCAGTTGGGCTGGAAACGTATACCTGGCTGAGGCTGTCAGGGTACTGCCAGAACGCGGGTGCGGCTTCCATGACCACCCAATATTGGTTGAGAGGGGTGTAAATCACCGATACGGGGCGCTGTCCGAATAAGTCATTTAAGGTGTTATCGACTTGTTTTTGCGTTAAATTGAGCCGCTCCATGCTGTCATGATCAATATTGACATACGCTTCGACGCCTTTGTCTTGCTGATCGGTATCAATGTCGGTGATTTCGGGTAAGTGATTCATGGCCTGGCGCAGCCTGGGTTCCCATTTGCGCAATTGATCCAGGTCATCGGCCTGTAAGGTATATTGGTATTGTGCATTGCTGCTGCGCGCACCCACACGCAAATCCTGTACGGGTTGTAACACCAGTTTGACACCTGCAAAATGTACCAGACGGTGACGCAGACGGGCGACCACTTGATCGGCAGAAACATTGCGTTCTGCCAGGGGTTTCAATACCACAAACATGTGGCCGGAATTGCGCTCGCTGCCCGTAAACGCAATCACATTTTGTACAGCGGGGTCCTGTCCGACAATTTTGACCAACTCGTTAATTTTCCCGCGCATGGCCTGAAAAGAAATGCTTTGATCGGCTTTGATGCCGCCGAATAATTTCCCGGTATCCTGCTGAGGGAAAAATCCTTTTGGGATAATGATATATAAATAGACATTCAGTGCGACCACAGCAGCCAGCACGCACAACATAAATCCACCATGACGCAATACCCACTTTAGTGAGCGTTCGTAGCCACTTAGAATAGCCAGCCGGTTGCGATGGAGCCACTGCGTCAAGTCTGTTTGCGGTGTAGCAGGGCGGTGCGGGCGTAACAGCCATGCACTCATCATCGGGGTTAAGGTCAGTGAAACCAGTAGAGACACCAGGACCGCTGCTGACAAGGTCACAGCAAATTCACGAAACAGTCGCCCAACGATGCCACCCATTAACAGAATAGGGATAAATACTGCAATCAGGGACAAGCTCATCGACAGCACCGTATTGCCTACCTCGCGCGCACCCAATATGGCTGCTTTGTAAGGCGCCACGCCATTTTCAATGTGGCGACTGATGTTTTCCAGCACCACGACCGCATCATCCACCACAAATCCCGTGGCGATGGTGAGTGCCATCAAAGACACCGTATTGAGGCTGAATCCGGCCAGATACATGATTGAAAAAGTGCCAATCAGCGAAACAGGTACCGCCACACCGGGAATCAATGCAGCACGCGCATTGCCTAAAAATGCCCACACGGTGAGCACCACCAGTACCACTGCAATAATGAGCGCGCGCTCAACCTCTACCAGGGAAGCGCGTATGCCAGGTGTGCGATCCATCACCACATTCAGGCGCATGGCGGTGGGGATTGACGCTTGTAAAACCGGCAGTAATGATTTGATGCTGGCCACCGTGTCCAGGATGTTGGCGCCCGGTTGACGGGTGATAATAAGGATCACAGCCGGTTGACCATTTAACAGACCGATATTGCGCACATCTTGCACGGAATTTTGCACACTGGCGACATCAGTCAGCCTGACTGGCGCACCGTTGCGGTAAGCCACGATCAGTGGCGCAAATGCCGCAGCGGTTTTGGCCTGGTCGTTGGCATAAATCTGCCAGTGGTGTGCATCGTCTTCAATAAACCCCTTGGGCCGATTCAGGTTGTACGAGGTAATGGCGGTGCGTACCTGTTCAACATCGATGCCGTAATGGTTCAATGCCAAAGGATTTAATTCGATGCGTACCGCAGGCAGGGCGGAGCCACCGACAGTCACCTGTCCGACTCCTTTAATTTGATCAATGCGTTGCGCTAAAATAGTCGAGGCGGCATCGTACATTTGTTCGCGCGGCAATGATTTTGAGGTCAACGCCAAAATTATGATCGGTGCATCGGCCGGATTGACCTTGCGATAAATAGGGTTGTTTGGCATCCCGGTCGGCAGCAAACCCCGTGCAGCATTGAGCGCGGCCATCACGTCACGCGCTGCACCGTCGATGTGACGGTTTAAATCAAATTGCAGGTTGATGCTGGTGGCGCCCAAAGAACTGCTGGAGGTGATTTCATTCACACCCGCAATTTGACCCAAAGAGCGTTCCAGCGGCATGGCCACAGTGCTGGCCATGGTTTCCGGGCTGGCGCCGGGCAGCGAAGCTTGCACAGAAATTACCGGGAAATCAATTTGCGGCAGGGGTGCAACCGGTAAGGCAAAAAATGCCAGGCCGCCGGCAAGCACGATCCCCAGCATGATTAAAGTGGTGGCGACGGAACGTTGGATAAACCAGCCAATAAACCCCATGTTAGCGCCTCGCGTTAGTGTGAGGGAAAACGGGCATGGCAAAGTGCATTTGGGGCGGCAACGTCGCCATGTCTGTCAGGCGTTCTGCCAGCGTTGGCGTTGTGCTGCCAGACGTTGAGCAAGCTGGTCAAACATCAAGTAGATGACGGGCGTGGTGAATAAGGTCATGGCCTGACTCAGCAGCAAGCCGCCCACCATCGTGATGCCCAAAGGGGTGCGCAGTTCCGAACCCATGCCCGTGCCCAACATCAAAGGCAAAGCCGCCAGCAATGCCGACATCGTGGTCATTAAAATGGGTCGCAAACGTAACAGGCAGGCTTCATAAATGGCTTCCTGCGCGGTTTTCCCGCCTTCCCGTTCTGCATGCAGGGCAAAATCAACCATCATAATGGCGTTTTTCTTCACGATACCGATCAGCAAAATAATGCCGATGATGCCGATAATATCCAGCCCCTTGCCGGCAATCATCAAAGCCAGCAGTGCGCCCACCCCGGCAGAGGGCAGGGTGGACAAGATCGTGATGGGATGGATATAGCTTTCATAGAGGATGCCCAGCACGATGTACATCACGATAATGGCAGCCCCAATCAGCCACACGGTGCTGGACAAGGAAGACTGAAACGCCAGTGCGGCACCCTGAAACAAAGTTTGTACGGTGAGTGGCAGTTGCACGGTATGTTCGGCTTGTAATATGGCGTCTACGGCTGTGCTCAGGGCGCCGCCGCGCGGCACATTAAATGAAATGGTCGTGGCGGGAAACTGCCCATTGTGGTGAATAACCAGGTTGCTGGGTCGTTCGATGACCCGTGCTACCGCTGAAAAAGGTACTGGTGTGCCGGTCGATGATAAAATATACAGTTGATTCAGTGCGTTGAGGTTGTGTCGGTAGGGCTGGGCGGCTTCCAGTACCACACGGTACAAATTGGATTGTGTAAAAATGGTTGAAATTAACCGTTGACCATAGGCATCGTACAGGGCGTTGTCGATGGCAGCGACGGTAATGCCCAGTTGCTCGGCACTGTCGCGGTTAATTTCGATATACGCTTGCAAGCCTTGATCCTGAATATTGCTGGTCACGCCGGTTAAGGCGGGTGACTGTTGAAGGCGGCTGAGTAACTTGCCCGTCCACAGGTGCAGTTCATCTGGGTTGGCGTCAATCAGGCTGAACTGATACTGGGTGCGGCTGACCTGGTCCTCGATACTTAAATCCTGCACCGGTTGCATAAACATGGAAATACCCACTACCTGCGCCAGCCTGGGTTGTAAACGACGGATGACCGCCGCCGCACTGACGCGCCGCACGGACAGGGGTTTAAGTGTTAGCAGCATGCGCCCGGCGTTCAGCGTGGTGTTGACGCCGTCCACACCGATGAAAGAGGATACGCTCGACACGGCGGGGTCTTGCAGCACCACATCTACCAGCCGTTGCTGGCGTTCGGCCATTGAGGCAAACGAGACATTTTGTGGCGCCTCGGTAATGCCCTGTATCGCACCCACATCCTGCACCGGGAAAAATCCTTTTGGAATGAAGATGTACAGGGTAACAGTGAGTACCACGGTCAATGTGGCGACAACCAGAGTCAGTGTCTGGTGACGCAACACCCAAGTGAGCGCGCGGGCGTAGCGCGCCACGACCCAATCAAAAAAGCCGGGGCGGTGGGGCGATTTTGCAGTGTGCGGTTTTAACAGGCGGGCTGACATCATCGGGGTGAGTGTGAGCGACACCGCAGCGGAAATGAGTATCGCTACAGCTAAAGTAACGGCAAATTCACGGAACAAGCGACCCACGACGTCGCTCATGAACAACAGGGGAATCAGTACCGCAATCAGCGAAAAAGTCAGTGAAATAATGGTAAAGCCAATCTGTTGTGAGCCTTTTAAGGCTGCTTGCATGGGGGGTTCGCCCTGCTCAATATACCGGCTGATGTTTTCAATCATGACGATGGCATCATCCACCACAAAACCAGTTGCCACTGTCAGGGCCATCAAGGTTAAATTATTGATGCCAAAACCCGCCAGATACATCACCCCGAAGGTGCCTACCAAAGACAACGGCACCGCTACGCTGGGGATAA
The DNA here is from genome assembly GCA_021786845.1 of Pseudomonadota bacterium. GTDB lineage: Bacteria > Pseudomonadota > Gammaproteobacteria > Burkholderiales > Sulfuriferulaceae > Sulfuriferula. Next base: position 6,272 of record JAJYMO010000059.1, read on the forward strand.
TGGTGGCGGGAAGACTGCGCAGAAACAGAAAAATAACCATCACCACCAAAGCGATTGACAACAACAATTCGAACCGCACATCGTCCACGGAAGCCCTTACGCTGAGGGTACGGTCATTCAGTATCCGGATGTTCAACGCAGACGGCAAGTTGGCCTGCAGTCCAGGTAATGCGGCTTTCAGGCGATCCACCGTTTCAATCACATTGGCACCCGGTTGACGCTGGATATTCAGAATCACGGCAGGCGTTTTGCCACTCCATCCGGCCAGATGCTCGTTTTCAGCGCCGTCAATCACGGTGGCGATATCGGATAGCCGTATCGGTGCGCCGTTACGCCAGGCAATGATCAGGCTGCGGTAATCACTGGCGGATTTGAGTTGGTCATTGGCGTCAATGGTTGCCGAACGCGATGGCCCATCAAAGCTACCTTTGGCCATGTTAATGTTGGCATTGCTTACTGCAGTGCGCACATCCTCCAGATTTAACCCGTCGGCTGCCACGGCCGCGGGATTGATTTCTACCCGGACGGCTGGACGTAAACCACCGCCGATGCTGACCAAACCCACGCCGGAAACTTGCGACAGTTTTTGCGCCAGACGCGTGTCGATGAGGTCTTCAATTTTTGACAGGGGGAGGGTTTTAGACGTGACGGCCAGCGTCAAAATGGGTGCGTCGGCAGGATTGACCTTGTTGTAAATGGGCGGCATGGGTAAATCGGTGGGCAAGTAAGTGCCCGTCGCATTGATGGCCTCTTGCACTTCCTGTTCGGCGACATCCAGGCCCAGGCTCAAATCAAAGCGCAGGGTGATGATTGAAGCACCGCCAGAACTGGCGGAAGTCATCTCGTTGAGTCCCGGCATTTGGCCGAATTGTCGCTCTAACGGCGCGGTGACCGAGGAAGTCATGACATCGGGGCTCGCGCCAGGATAGAGCGTGGTGACCTGGATGGTCGGGTAATCTACTTCAGGCAACGCTGATACCGGTAAAAACCGGTAAGCCAACATCCCTGACAGCATAATTGCCAGCATCAGCAACGAAGTGGCAATCGGTCGCTGAATGAACAGCCGGGAAGGATTCATGTGCCGCCGGTCATCTGTGCAGAAGGCGCCTGATGGGGCTTGTTGCCAAGCGCTTTGACCCCCCCATTTTTCCTGTTGATATAGACAGTGCTGCCTTCTCGTAAACGGTCTGCACCATCAGTGACCACTTGCTCACCTGCTTGCAGTCCTTGTGATACCGATGCCATTTCTCCCGAAATGGTGCCTTCAACCACCGGGCGCATGTGAACCGTGTTAGCTTTGTCCACCATGAAGACAAAGGGGCCCTGCGGACCAGTTTGCAAGGCACCCGCAGGCACCAGCACCTCATGACGTTGCGCAGGCATCTGTAAACGTACGTTGACAAACTGATTGGGGAATAAATGGTTATCTGTATTTGAAAAGGTCGCTTTTAAGTTGACTGTGCCAGTGGTGACGTTAATCAGGTTATCGATGGCCAATAATTTTCCGGTAGCCAGTTGTACCGTATTGGCGCGGTCATAGACTGCCACTGGGACAGTGCCATGGCGCTGAAAAGTTTTGATAACCGCATCGAGGCTGTCTTCCGGAACGGGGAAGATTACATCAATAGGCTGGGTTTGTGTGAGCATCACCAGCCCAGTCGTGCTGGCCGCGTGCACCATATTGCCTGCATCCACCAGGCGCAAACCCACGCGACCGGTAAAGGGCGCTGTGATCCGGCAAAAAGACAGTTGCAAACGGGCATTTGCCACTTGCGCCTGATCAGCCAATACCGATCCCTGGTCTTGATGTACCAATGCCTTTTGCGTGTCCACTTGTTGGCTGGATATGGAATCCTTTGCCAACAGACCCTGATAACGGGTCAAATCGAGTTGTGCGTCATCCAAAAGGGCCTGATCGTGCTTCAATTGCCCTATCCATTGATCAACCACCACCTGAAACGGGCGCGGGTCAAGCACTTCAAGCACCTGATTGGCTTTCACCGCTTGACCTTCAAGAAAATACACGTGCTGCAGCAAGCTGTCTACACGCGGCACAATGGTGATGGTTTTACGCGCCGTCACTGTGCCCAAACCATCCAGTTCAATGGGTAAATTACCCGGTTTGGCCATTGCCACCTGTACGGGTATTGCCTGATGACTCGCACTGCCATGCTGCGATTTTGTATGCGTTGTATCGGCGCTCATACGGTACCAGCCAAAGGCGAGCACTGCCACACACACCACGCCACCCATGACCCAAACTTTATTACGCATACCCGACCTCAAGAATTTTTTGGAGTGTAGCACGACTGTATATTGTGAATAGATGTACGCCTGCGCCATACCCAAAAAATTCGTGTGAACATGTACGAGCAGCTTTTTTACTGCCCATCCACCTGATTACTGCCAACCCACCTGCCGCTGAACCTTTACATTGCAATTACATTGAGGGTCGTACTCAATCACTTCTTTATACAAGGGACGCGGTGGTGGTCCAGCGTATGTGCCTTGAGGTGCGACAATCACGGGAGGTGGTGTTTGTACATAGACGGTTTGCGGTTGTGTGTACACAACGGGCGGTTGCTGCACGTAGACAGTTTGGGGTTGAGAAACCATATAACCCAAGGCGGCGCCACCAATCAGCGCAGGCAGAAACCACCCGTCTCCACCCCCATGCCAGCCGCCGCGCCAGCGATCGCCCCAGCGGCCGTCTGCATGGGCAAGACCAGCGCTGAGGCACAATACGATAAACAGACTTGAAAGCACTTTTTTCATCATTTCACCCCATAAAAATGTTATTGACCGACAGGTGTACTGTTACCGGGAATTGCAGTCACGCTCTTGTTCATGGGTGCATGTTCCATGCAGTTGTGCATCATGTGATGAAATTTGTTCGCTTCCTGTTCGGTGGTCTGATCAAATTTGGCACGCTGTTCAGGGGTGAGTTTGTCATACAGCATTTTGGTGGCATCAGCCATTTCCGCCATATCTTGCGCACGCGCTTTCATGTTACCCGCGATTTCTTCCATGCGGTCTGGTGTGGTGATCGTCTTGTCAAGATGCTCATGGTGCATGAGTTCACGATTTTCGGTCATTTTTTTGACTTGTATATGGACTTTTTCTGTATAGGCTTGCCACGCCGGTTCTTCATCAGGGGTAATTTTGAGCACGGATTTCAGATGTTCCAGATGTTTTTGTGCCATGGCGAGAGGATCAATCATCCTGTGTTTTCCCATGGGTGCTTGCTGCGCTGGCGCGGAAGCAGCGGGTGGGTTGGTACTGGTTTGATCAGCCTGGGCGATGGTGACGGTGAGTAATGAAGCAGCGAGAATGGATAAGACAGGTTTTAAAAAATTCATGATAGTCCTTTCGGTGGTTTGTTTTAAGACATGAAATAAAACATGATGGGACATCGAACAGAAAATCTGCGCAATGGACATTATGCCGCAAAAATGTATCAGAATCTTTTCACTCCGGGATAATGTTGTATCACTTCATGAGGGAACAAGGCCTGTTTTGTATCACCATGTATCCAGCACGGCAATTGACAGATTATTTTACAAAAACACTTTTCCTTTCTTGCTTACTGTGGTGATAATTGCCCCATGGACATGACTTCACATATTTTGGTGGTGGATGACGACCACGAAATTCGCACTTTGTTGGCCGAATACCTTGATGCGAACGGATTGCGCGCCTTTGTTGCCAGTAACGGTGGCGAGATGCGCCGCGTCCTGGAACAAACCCGAATCGATCTTGTCGTGCTGGATTTAACGTTACCGGGTGAGGATGGGCTGACTTTGTGCCGAAATTTGCGCGCACACTCAGTTCATGGGGGTATTCCTGTGATTATGCTCACTGCGCGTGGAGAGCCGTTGGACCGCATCATCGGCCTGGAGATGGGGGCCGACGATTATTTGCCCAAGCCATTTGAGCCCCGTGAGTTATTTGCCCGCATTCGTAGCGTGTTGCGACGTACGCAGGCACTGCCACCCAATATGGCAGAGTCCGAAGCACGTCAAATCGAGTTTTCCGGTTTGACGCTGGATCTGATTGCCCGTCATTTATTGAATCGGGAGGGCGTGGTGATCGCTTTGTCAGGGATGGAATTCCGGATGTTAAAAATATTCCTGGACCATCCTAACCGGATATTGAATCGCGATCAATTAATGGGGTTAATGCAAGGACGGGAATCGGACCCATTGGACCGTTCGATTGATATACAAATTAGCCGATTACGGCAAAAATTGGGCGATGATGCACGGATGCCCAGCATTATTAAAACAATACGCAATGAGGGGTATGTGTTAGCAACCCATGTCACTGCCGAGTCATGAGACGTTTTTTTGATTCGATTGCTAACCGGGTGTTCCTGATTTTATTGGCGGGAATGCTGTTTGCTGTGGGCATTACCAGCTGGCTGGCAGATAACACACACCGCAATGTCTTATTGGAGCTACATAATTTCCGCGTTGCTGATCGCGTTGAACAAATTGTCTTGTCGCTGGATCAGGCGACCCCGGAAATGCGTAAGGCTGCCATGCAAACCAGCGCGGATTTTGGCCTGCAAGCGCAGCTTGTGCACGATGCAGGACATACGCAGGCCGAAAATTCGGCGTTGGCGATGCTGTTGAAATCACGCCTGGGCACCAACCACCATGTTATTGTCTCGACCCAGACTGGTTGCCATTTGGATATCAATAAGCGGCTCAGGGCGGAACCAGGTATTGCACGAGAACTTCCACGCATCAAGCAATGCCAGGTGGTGTATGTCAGCCTTAAAGACGGTGCATTACTTGAGCTCAAATTTCCCATGATACGCGAACTCTGGGAGCGCGAACATCCGCTGTACATGCCCTATTTTACGCTTTTTTTGATGTTAATCGCGCTACTGGCCTATGTGGTGGCCAGTATGGTCGCCCGCCCGATAAAGCGTTTGTCGGAAGCTGCCGCTGAGCTTGGTCACGATATTGACCAGCCACCATTACAAGATACCGGGGGGCCATTGGAAATACGTCAGGCAGCGCACGCATTTAACGCGATGCAGGCCAGAATTAAACGGCAGATTCAGCATCGTACTCACATGCTGGCAGCGATTACCCATGATTTGCAAACACCGTTAACACGCTTGCGTTTACGGATGGAAAAAGTGAATGACGAGGATTTGCGCCACAAATTGATCAGTGATTTGGCCGGAATGCAAAATATGGTGCGGGAGGGTTTGGATTTGGCACGCAGCATGGATTCGGCAGAAATGATGCAACGGCTGGACATTGATTCTTTACTCGACAGCCTTTGCGCAGACGCCGTTGAAATGGGGCAAGATGTCACTTTAGAGGGGCATGCACATGTTTCCATCCTGGCGCAGCCCCATGCACTCCGCCGTTGTTTGACCAATCTGCTGGATAATGCGGTAAAATACGGACATTGCGCTCGTGTGCAAATCAGCCTTGAAAACGGCAGTGGTCAGGGTTATGTGGAGATTCGGATACGTGATGGGGGGCAGGGTATTTCGGAAGAGCAGCTGGCCAAGGTATTTGAGCCTTTTGTCCGGTTGGAAGTCTCCCGTTCACGGGATACGGGTGGGACTGGATTAGGGCTGACTATTGCGCGCAATATTGCAGAAAATCATCGCGCTTCACTGATATTGAGAAACCACCCTGAAGGTGGGTTGGAAGTGATTTTGCGGCTGTTGTCGGAATGATGGCATCACACTTTGGCGTTGACACTGACGCTGACTTTGTATAGTTTGTACAGATCGAACCAAGTTATGCCGTGATTACGTTGAAACAGGCGCGGAGTGCTGTCGAGTTTTGCAATGAACCCATCTCCTGTATGAACACCACAATATCTGAAATTCCTGACAGATTCGCCATTCAGACCTCCGCACTCACGCGCCAGTTTGGTCGTTTGACAGCGGTGGATCATATCGCGCTGAAAGTCCGGTATGGGGAAATTTTCGGGTTGCTCGGTGCAAACGGTGCAGGGAAAAGCACCATGATCAAGATGCTCACCACGCTGTTGCCACCGACTTCCGGGTCGGCTGAAGTTGGCGGGTTTGATATTGTCCAATCTCCCTCGGAGGTGCGGCGACGCATTGGCTATGTGTCTCAACTCTTATCAGCCGATGGCGCGTTGACCGGTTTTGAAAACCTGCAGCTGTCGGCCCGGTTGTATGGCTTGAGCAAACCAGAAGGCAAAGATCGCATCCGTGACGCACTGAATTTCATGGGACTTACCGATTCGGCAACCAGGTTGGTGAGAACCTATTCTGGTGGCATGATTCGCAGACTGGAGCTTGCCCAGGCCATGTTGCATCGACCTGCTATCCTGTTCCTGGATGAACCAACCATAGGGCTTGACCCCGTAGCACGCCATACCGTGTGGGACAGATTATTGGATCTGCGCCATCATTACGGGATGACCGTGCTGATCACCACGCATGACATGGAGGAAGCGGAAATGCTGTGTGACAACATCGCAATACTGCATACTGGAAAGGTGAGCGTGATGGGCAAGCCCGATGAGCTGCGTGCGAGCATTAGTCAGGACGCTACCATGGATGATGTGTTTGCGCATTATGCCGGTGGGGCAATTCATGAAAACGGTATGTTCGGTGATGTGGCCCGAATCCGAAGAACTGCACAACGTTTGGCCTGAGTAAATATCCATGCTGCGATTTATTCGAGAGACTTATGCCATTGTGGCGGTGGAACTGATCAAGCTCATCCGTGATCCTACCGAGCTTGTTTCTCGTGCGATACAACCACTGCTGTGGTTGGTGGTGTTTGGGCAGGTGCTTGCCCATGTGCGCGGCATCCATACGGGGCAAGTAAACTATTTGGCTTTTATTACGCCAGGCATTCTCGCACAAAGCATCCTGTTCAGCGCGATTTTCTACGGCATTGCCATCATCTGGGAACGCGACCTCGGTGTGGTGCATAAAATGCTGGTGAGCCCGGCCTGGCGCACCTCGCTGGTGTTCGGTAAAGCATTCGCAGCAGGATTTCGCGGCATCATCCAAATGGTTGTGATTTATCTGGTTGCGTCGGTGATGCATGTGTCAATCAGACTTGATCCGCTGATTCTCCTGGCAGTGCTGGGCAGTGTGATGCTGGGTTCCGGCATTTTTGCTACCTTCTCACTCATCATCGCCTGTATCGTCAAGACGCGCGAGCGCTTCATGGGCATTGGTCAATTGTTGACCATGCCGATGTTTTTTGCCAGCAACGCCATCTATCCAATAGCCATGATGCCGGGGTGGTTGCGTATCGCGGCACAATTCAACCCACTCACTTACCTTATCGACGCATTGCGCGGACTGGTCATCACGGGCGGCACAAGTATTTACGGTTTCGGCGTCGATTTTGCAGTCATGTTCACCATATTTGCTGTTCTGCTCTTTATTGCTGTGAAGTTGTATCCAACATTGGCAGAATAAAACAGCTAAACCGGACCGATTGCTTGCTGACGCATCAATGCTTCCATCGTAAAATGCTGCCATACTTTGAATAGCGTTCATTAACTAATAGCGGGCATTTCTATTTGGGTAAAGCAAAGGTGATTGTTTTTGACGAATACTTTTGGTAAATAATCCGTTATACACCGTTGCATGTTTGAAATGGGGGTTAATAAAGGGAAGCGTCCCCTTTTCTCCCTCGCATCCGCAGGGATCACATCTCCCCGGCGGATGCAAAAGGCTTACCCATTGTGAACTTGTTCGGGAATGCTTAGAAGTAGGGTGGCCAGTCAAACCACGGTGGCATAAATAAACCCGGAGCAATCCAGCCTGTTGGCAGCGGTGGGAAGAAAACAATATTCCTGGTGTTGAGCGCCTGCAGAAGTTGATTGCGCTCGGCAGCCGGAATGTCCGGTTGTTTCATGATCTGCTCCCGAATGGCATCAGGGGCGCCAGTAAAGTCCTGCTTGACCAGTTTCCCGTCCTTGCCAAAATACTGGACTTCGGCCCTGGAGTTGCCGTTCTTCAACTTCATCAGCGATATTGAATCGAAGCTCTCGCGATTGCCTGTGGCAGAGCCGGTATCCATCGAAATCTCAATGCTTGGATAAGTGGGTTCCGCTACAGCCTGAACTGCATCCAGTGTGATCTGAATATCCTGCGCTGTTCCGTTACGTACGAGCCGCAGTTTCACAGCCTTGTCGGGGTTATTCGCCCACACCATATGACTTAGCTGTTCAGCAGAAAAGATCTTCTGATCGTTATAAGCTGTCAAGATGTCATACACCCGCAACTTCGCCCTGGCCGCAGGAGAGTTGGGCGCCACTTCGCGAATCATGGCCCCCTCGCCTGATGGCAGGACACTTCCCAATTGCGCGCGCAAAGCATCGGGAACCGGTTCCAGCAATACCCCAAGGTAACCGCCAGCAGCTTGCACTGGCGCTGGCGCAGCATGTGTCGGCTGGTCGGCAGCAACAACCGTATTGGCAATCGGTATGGTCAGCACGACGGCAAACAATACAAACAGCTTTGTGGTCTTCATTTTTTAATTCTCCTTGCCTGTTTAATCAACAACAAATTTTTACACCTCACAGTTTGCTCGTTGTGAGGTGTTTCCTTAACAT
>JAJYMO010000071.1:0-4773 GCA_021786845.1 Pseudomonadota bacterium
GGATTTGCTTGAACTCATTGATGACCGCACCAAAAAAACCACGCTTATCACCAGCCAGATTCCGGTCAAAGCATGGCATGAAGTTATCGGTGAACCCACTCTGGCGGACGCGATTCTCGACCGCATCGTCCACCGCGCCCACATCATCGAATTAACCGGAGATTCCATGCGAAAAACCAAAAAAACTTGACTCAACGCGAACACCTGATGTAAAAACCAACCACCAGCATAACACGCCGTTCAGGTGTTCACGTTCGAGCAGAATCACTGTTCACGTTCAGCAGAATACGCACAAGGTGAGTGAATTCATGTGCGTGCGGAGCGATGCATTGAAGCTTTCTGAAAAAGAGTTGCTTTTCCCAAAGGACGCCAGATAAACGTGATCATCAGCGAATATGATGTATTTGATGCCAGTATTCTGATCGTGGATGATCAGCAAGCCAATGTGCAGCTGCTGGAGCAAATGCTGCGTGAAGTCGGCTATTCCGCTATTGCGTCGACCAATGATCCCTATGAGGTTTGCACGCTTCACCAAAAAAATCTCTACGATCTGATCTTGCTTGATTTGCAGATGCCGGGCATGGATGGGTTTCAGGTGATGGAAGGATTGAGGAAAGTCGAAACAGAGGTCTACCTTCCTATACTTGTGTTTACTTCCCAACCAAACCACAAGCTGAAGGCACTGGCATCCGGCGCAAAGGACTTCATCAGTAAACCGTTTGACCTGATGGAAGCCAAAATGCGCATTCACAACATGTTGGAAGTGCGGTTGTTGTACAAACGGCTCGCAGACTACAGCCGTTCTCTGGAATCTCTGGCCCTGCATGACGCCCTGACCGGGTTGCCGAATAGACTACTTTTGCTGGACAGACTGTCGCTGTCCATTGCCCATGCGCACAGAAACAAGTCCACTATGGCGGTGATGTATCTGGATTTGGATGGGTTCAAAGAGATCAACGATACCTTGGGTCACGATGGGGGTGACATGCTGCTGAAGCTGGCCGCCGATCGCCTGATGGCCGCAGTGCGCCAGGAAGACACAGTTGCGCGCATGGGTGGGGACGAATTCGTGATCGGGTTGTGGGAATTAAGTCATGCCGATGAAGTGACCAAGCTGGTGTCAAAAGTGCTACATACCATGTCGCAACCCTATAATATTCAGGGCTGCAGTGTGGACATAACGGCCAGCATCGGTGTCAGTATTTATCCCACGCATGGAGATACGGCGGAGACACTGATGAAAAGCGCTGATCTGGCCTTGTATGAGGCTAAACGCGCAGGCAAGAACGGCTATCGCATCGCGCACCGACCTGAGCGTTGAACGACGCCTCTATTGCTGGCTTCCTTGATTATTCTTGTCATTGTGGTTTTGTAATTAAGTTGTGCCTTTCCCCTTTTTTCCGCACCCACGTAACGATTCATACAACTGCGCTGGCCCAAGCAGCGCCGCCTTCAAACCTTTTCGGACCCGCTCAGATGACAAAACTTGTTAATTTGTGTTTTATTTTTTATGTAACAGTGCGCATTTTTCCAGTGATTTGTGTTGTAACTATCTGTTCTGTTTTGTTTTTTACAGGACCATTATTTTCACATAAAGTGGAAAATACTGCTCGCAGTATAACTACAAATGAACCAAATCAGGGGTTGAGTGGTCTTGTCTTGACGATAACATGTGTTTTGATCAATACCAGAAGGGTGATTCATTCGAAAACAGTATCGGAGATTTGTCATGAAGAAAATGATGGTAGGCCTGGTGCTGGGATCAACAATCCTTATCGCGGGTTGCACGACGGCAAGCGCAAGAAAAACGGCAGATGATCAGGTAACGGGCAAACAGTTAGCGCAGCAGGTGTGTTCGTTGTGCCATGGCGTAGACGGGAATTCTATTAACCCGATATTCCCAAAATTAGCGGGGCAGCAGAGCGTTTACCTCGTTCAGCAGTTAAAAGAATTTAGGGACCATCACCGGTCCGATCCTGATGGTTATAAATACATGTGGGGAATTGCCAGGTATTTGACCAATCAACAAATTACAGAACTGGCAAAGTATTTCAGTCAACAAAAGAACATTCTGGCCCCCAAGGGAAATGCTGAGTTGGAAGCGCAAGGCAAGTTAATTTTTACCGAAGGAATCCCGGCAAATAATACGCCCGCCTGTGCAACATGCCATGGTCCGTATGGATCAGGTAACGGAATATTCCCACGTATCGCAGGACAACATACGAAGTATATTGAAAAGCAGTTAAGCATATTTAAGGATACCGATGACCGTCCTGATGGCACCGTTATGAAGGTGATCACCCATCACATTACGCCAGTGGAAGCCCGTGCCGTGGCCACCTATCTTTCGAGCCTTTAATCACCGTGACGACAGAATAAACATGGCCGCTCGGAGATGGCCCAAGACACTGAATAACGAGGATTAATTGAGCCTGTTTATTTGGGTGCTTGCCAACAAGCGGTATTTAAAATAATTAATTTATTGAAAGCGTGAAACATTTCGTATTTTGGATGGTCGAACCAAGCATGCGTGTTGCCAGACGTTAAAGGAAATCGACAGAAAACAGACTTGGTCAGTGTTTGGACAATAAAATTGCCAGGTTATTTGTGTCGTGCGAGTAGGTGTGTGACAGAGGTTCATAAATAACAAGTGATGAGTAATGGCTTTAATAAGCATGAATACTCACCGTTTTATTGGTTTGTGCCGGATGTCAGTCCATTTGCCAGCAGGTGACATATGAATTCCAGGAGAAGCCCTTGACTAAAACGCAGAGACGATTTTTAACACCGCCAAGTATAATAATTACTTTCATTATCAGTGTATTAGGCATGGAATATGCGCAGGCGGAGACGGTTGTTTCTAGTGCGATTTCAACTGCCGGTGTCGTGCCGACCAAAGCCAGCTTGCCTGTTACTGCAGCGAAAGTCGACGCCAAGTCATCAACGCAGTCCGACGAGGCTGCGAAGCTTAACGCAGTACCAACCATCGTCAGTTCAAGCTGTATGACCTGCCACGGACAGCAGGGGATTACGGCGCCCGGCGTAATGTTCCCCAATCTTGCTGGTCAATGGGCGTTCTATCTCCGTACGCAGTTATATGACTTTAAGTCACATCAGCGCGCCGATCCGATGGCGGCCATTATGTGGGGGATGGTTGCGCCACTGACTGATGCGCAGATCCATCAAGTGGCGACTTATTTCTCAAATCAGGTTCGAAACCCCGGCGTCAGCGAAAACCTGAAACGGGTGGAAGCCGGAAAAAAAATCTATGAAGGCGGCCTTCTCAAAGAGGATGTCCCTGCGTGCATGGCTTGTCATGGCCCGACGGGTGTTGGAATCCCTCCTCTGTTCCCTGCTTTGGCAGGACAGCGTCAGGGATATGTGGTGAATCAGTTGAATTATTTTAAACTTGGCACTCGGGCGGATGACCCGGATGGGGTAATGAGGGACATTGCTAAAAACTTAACCAGTGAGCAAATAATGGAGCTCGCTGCCTATGTTAGAGCACTGTGAACGGGATATAAATACGGATATGCAGGGCGGTCTAAATGACGGTTATCAGCCAAGTGGCGACCTATTGAAAGACCGGGTCATTCTTGTGACGGGAGCAGGTGATGGCATAGGCCGTGCGGCGGCGGTTGAATATTCGAAATACGGCGCAACCGTCCTGCTGACGGGAAGAACAAAAAGCAAGTTAGAACGCGTGTACGACGAGATTGTCGGGTTGGGATACGTTGAACCGATGATTTATGTGCTGGATCTTGCCGAAGTGGGTGAGGACGAACTGATGCAAATTGCGTTGTCCATCAGGAAAGATCTCGGCCGTCTGGATGGGGTCCTGCATAATGCCGCCGATCTTGATGTTCTGACGCCCTTTGAGCATATCGATCAGGCATCGTGGGAGCGAACGATGCGGGTAAATGTGACGATCCCATTTTTGCTGACAAAAGCATGTATACCTTTGTTGCGAGAGCAGAAAAGCAGTTCGATCGTATTTACGACCGATGAGTGCGCTAACAAGCCGAAAGGGTATTGGGGCGCGTACGCCGTAAGTAAGGCGGCAGTTCAAAACTTTGCCGGCATGTTGGCGATAGAATTGCAAAATACGTCAGTAAGCGTGAATTGCATTGACCCCGGCGCCACACGGACGGGGATGAGGCTGAGGACTCACCCCGGCTCACCAATCAAGTCTTATCCTTTGCCTGCAGCAATTATGACCGCCTACCTGTACTTAATGGGCCCGGATTCGGCAGGCGTTCGTGGTCATGTCCTGCAAGCGGCGAAATGGCTGGAAAATACTCGTGATGACAGGCAATACCAGATAAAGGGTGCAACGATAATTCCGTAGCCGGTGTGAAATCGTGGCAGAACAGCCGTCAATTAGATTTTCATGTTGGAACCGCATCCAACTGAGGAATGTTAAAGGAGTCGTGTAATGGAAAATTTAAAAGAGGGGAATACGGCAGACTCACCACCCGTAAATGTTAACAGGCGCCGGTTTTTGACGCTAGCAACTTCTACAGCGGGCGTCGTGGTGATGGGCGCTTTAGTGGTTCCGATGATTCGTTCTCTGGAACCAACTGCAGCTGACGCAGCAGAGTCGATCACCACGGTGGATCTTACACCGGTAGAGCCCGGGATGCAGTTGGTTGTGATGTGGCAGCAAAAGCCCGTCGTAATCGTAAACAGAACACCAGAAATGCTAAAAACCTTAGCGGAAGCGGAACAAAAAGGAACATTGAAAGACCCTCAATGTGAGGTGCCTCAGCAACC
>JAJYMO010000071.1:5080-9906 GCA_021786845.1 Pseudomonadota bacterium
AGAATGAAATGAGCAAGATCATGGAATGGGTCAACAAACGATTTCCCCTGGACAAGGTTTGGAAGGAGCATATGGCGGAATATTATGCGCCGAAAAACTTCAATATTTTTTATTATGCAGGGTCCCTATTGATCCTGATGATTGTTTTGCAGTTGATTTCAGGCTTTCTGCTGATGGCTCATTATGATCCAACTGCACATGGGGCATTCGCTTCGATTCAGACCATTATGTACGATGTATCATCAGGCTGGTTTATCCGATACATGCATGTGGATGGCGTTTCACTGATATTCGTTCTGCTCTATGTACATATGTTGCGCGGGTTATTGTATGGGTCATACCGAAATCCACGGGAATTGGTATGGATTATTGGGTACATGATTTATATCATGATGGTGGGAGAGGCATTTTTTGGATATGTGTTGCCGTTCTCCAACTTGTCATATTGGGCTGGGGTGGTGATCACCTCAATTATCCGGGCGGTCCCTTTTGCGGGTGCTTACATAGAGGTGCTTGTGCGGGGCGGCGAAGGGTTGGGCACCAGCACGCTGGGCCGGTTTTTGGCCCTGCATACGGTGCTTTGGTTTGACATTATTCTTCTGCTGATTTTCTTTCATATTGTCGCTTTGCATAAGGTTGGATCGAACAATCCAGACGGGATAGAGATTAAGTTGAACAAGGGTTTAAATGGTCATCCATTGGATGGAATACCCTTCCAGCCTTATTATTCAGTCAAGGACATATTCGGTGTGGGTGTCTGGTTAATGATTTTTGCCGCCATCATTTTTTATGATCCGACTATGCATGGGGTTTTTCTTGAACCCACGATGTTTGCTCCCGCAAATGCGTTGAGAAGCTTGCCGGATGTTACGCCACCATGGTATTTGGCCCCCTTTTACGCCATGCTGCGAGCCTTTTCCAATAAATATCTGGGGATCGCTGTGATGGTTCTGGCCATTTTGCTCCCGTTTTTTCTCCCCTGGCTTGATCAGAACCCCGTTAAGTCCAGCCGATATCGGCCAGTTTATCGTGTGATGATTATTCTGCTCGTGGCGACGTTTGCAACGTTGGCTTGGGTTGGTGAACAGCCACCGTTACCGAAATATCATCTCATTGAAGTGGTCGGGGCATTGCTTTATTTGGGGTTTTTCCTGCTGTTGCCTGTCATCAGCAAGTTTGAGCCGACACGGCCAGTTCCTGAAAGGGTCACGCAATGAAAATACTTAAAAGGATCGCCTTAACAGTTCTTGCAGGATTGCTCTTTGTTTCCTTTGGCGCGAGTGCGGACGATGCATATCCGTTGCAAAACCCGCAATACACCATGAATAGGGCTACAGTGATCCGCGGCGCCAAACTTTTTGCTGACAATTGTATGGCTTGTCATTCGGTGTCTTCTATACGCTACGACAGGCTGACCCAGGATTTGGGTATGCCAGAAGCTGACGTAAAGAAAGAGATCATGCTTCCAGATAAAGCGGATTACCTGATGGGAATGTCTTCTACGATGCCGCCTGCCCTGGCAATTAAAATGTTCGGCTATGCTCCGCCGGATCTTAGCCACATGGAAAGATACAAAGGCGCTAACTGGATCTATACCTATCTGCTGTCTTTTTATCAGGATCCCTCCCGGCCATCCGGTTGGAACAATCACGTCTTCCCAAATGTGGCGATGCCCGATGTCTTGGCCCCTTGGGGCGGTATTGTGAATGCTCATGGACAGGTGATCCAGAAGGGTTCAATGAGCCTTGCGAAATTCCAGAATCAGGCGGCGGATATTGTGGCCTTTCTGCGCTACACAGCTGACCCCTCTGTCTTTGAACGCTGGGCTTTTGGCCTGTGGGTGTTGGGTGGGCTTTTGGTCTTTACCATATCGGCCTTTTTCTTGAAGAGGGAATATTGGAAGGATGTGCACCAAGCGTCTGACGGGTCAATCTGAATGTGTTATTGCTGGCGTTTGCTACGCTTCTTCAGTAGCTTGTCCACAAACAACAACGCGCCCGCCAGGAAGAGCGCCAAACGATTACCAAAACGCACAAATGGGGTTTCCCCTTGGTAACCTTGAGCTGAACCATTCAATACGCCACGGGTGAATATTGGTAAGTGAGCAACCACTTCTCCTTGTGGATTAATGATTGCAGTGACACCGGTATTGGTGGCGCGTAACATATAGCGACCCGTTTCCAGCGCTCGCATTTGTGCGATTTGCAGGTGTTGCCAGGGGGCGGGAGTATTGCCAAACCAGGCGTCATCGGTAACATTGACCAGCACGCTGGCCTGCGGCAAGGGGCGGATAATTTCATCTCCAAACACATCTTCATAGCAAATATCGGCGGCCACTTTCTGCCCCGCAACATTCAAGGTGCCAGGATAGGCGGGACCCCGAGAGAAGTCGGACATCGGTATCTTGAGGATTGCCATTAAATAATCAGAGAGCGGTTTCATCGGGAAATATTCACCAAACGGGACCAGATGATATTTACGGTAGGTTTGGTGCGGCGAGCGGCCAAAACTCATTAGACTGTTGTAATACAGACCATTCGGCAATTGCTCGGGGATGCCAATGAGTACATCGCCGCCGTGAGCACGTACGTTGTTGCTTAGAGCCGCCAAGTATTCTGGCGGGATCGTGTGATAAAAGATGGGGAGCGCGGTTTCAGGCAAAATAATGAGTTGAGCCTTGCTGGCCATCACCATGTGCGCGTAAGTTAACATTGAGTCTTCCAGTGCCGCTGCCCGCCATTTGTCCGATTGGTCGATATTGCCTTGTAACAGGCTGACACTGAAGGGTGTGCGGATGGGGTGTGTCCATGAAATGAATTGCAGACCAAAACCAATCGACCACAATAGCACGATACCAGCAATTGCGCGAAGGGTAGGACGGGCCATCACCGCTGAGGTAAGCACAACAAACAGGCTGATACCAAACACACCAAATACCGGCGCATAGCCACTTAAAGGCGAAGTGAGTACTTGCGAATAGCCCAAACTCAACCAGGGAAATCCGGTGAAAATCCAGCTGCGAACCCATTCTTGCAACATCCATGCAGCGGCTAAACCGAAATAAGAACCCAGCACTTTCCGTTGATACAGGTATGCGACAGGGATGGGAAACAAAGCTAAAAAAGCAGAAAATAAAAAAATTGCCGTACCAGCCGTAAGCCAGGACATGCCACCGTAATCATGCAGGCTGACGTACAACCAGCCGACCCCGGTAACAAAATAGCCAATACCATAACTGAAGGTCAGCCAGACGGCACGTTGAGGGAAACGCCGCCACAGCCAAAACAAAGCCGCCAGGGAAATGATGGGTAAAGGAAACCAGCCATACGGCGCAAACCCCAAAACATTGATTGCCCCAAACCCAAATGCGAAAAATTGGGCGATGTAGAAAGCTGTGGAGCGGGAAGAATCAAGTTGACGCTGCAAAATCAAGCATCCGTTGAATGGCGAAACGGGCACGCAGACGCGTGGATTCATCAATTTGAATTTCATTCGTGCCCTGGCGCAAGACTTCAGCCAAATTCCTCAGGCCGTTCATCGCCATCCATGGGCAATGGGCGCAACTGAGACATGTGGCGCCGACCCCGGCAGTCGGTGCTTCCATAAAGGTTTTGTGCGGGGCAATTTGACGCATTTTGTGGAACATGCCGTTATCGGTGGCCACAATCATTTGCAGGTGTGGCAAGTCGCGCGCAGCATGGAGTAATTGGGTTGTGGAGCCTACCACATCGGCTAAGGCGATGACATCTGCCGGTGATTCGGGGTGGACCAGCACAGCGGCTTGTGGGTAAAGCCGTTTCATCTCGGCGAGCGCTTGCGCACGGAACGCTTCATGTACCACGCAGGATCCTTGCCAAAGCAGCATGTCTGCACCCGTGACAGTGCATACATAGTCACCAAGATATCGGTCGGGTGCCCAAAGAATGCGTTTACCCTGTTCGTGTAAAGATTTGACCAGGCGCACCGCTAAACTGGAAGTGACGACCCAATCTGCACGAGCCTTCACCTCGGCTGAGGTGTTGGCATAAACCACCACCTCCCGGTCGGGGTGTTGGTCGCAAAAAACATTGAATTCGGCACTGGGACAAGCCAAATCCAGAGAGCATTGTGCGTCCAGCGTGGGCATCAGGACACGCTTTTCCGGATTCAGTATCTTTGCGGTTTCACCCATGAAACGTACCCCGGCCACCAACAGTGTACGTGCCGAGTGGCGATGACCAAAGCGCGCCATTTCCAAAGAGTCAGATACGCAACCCCCGGTTTCTTCGGCCAAATCTTGCAAATCAGCAGACGTGTAATAATGGGCAATCAGGATCGCATCCTGTTCACGCATCATTTGGCGAATTTCAGCCAGCAGGCTGGCACGCTCACCCTCCCCCAGCAGTTCTTCTTGCATGGGCGGCGCAATAATGCGCGGCCTGCGCAGCAACAGGTCTGATTCGGAGATTCGGTCTGATGTGTTAAATCGATTCATGTTTATGGTCTCAGCGAATGGGATTTAATGGGGTAGAAGCAGTTAAACGGTAAAGTTTGGCCGGTTTGTGTTGACCCGCACGGCACGTTTTACCCGTTTCTTCCAGCCAGTTCAATCCGCGCATCAGTTTACGAAAATTTCGTTTATCGATTGCGGTACCACGGATGAGCTCATACACTTGTTGTAACTCTCCAAAAGTAAATGTGGTCTCAAGCAAATGAAACGCCAGGGTCGAATAATCAAGCTTGGCACGCAAACGTTGGTGTGCCAGGTGGATTATGTCCTGATGATCGAAAGCAAGCGGTGGTAAATCGTTTAAATCAAACCATCCTACAGCGGTCGCATCGGAAGC
>JAJYMO010000071.1:10436-14673 GCA_021786845.1 Pseudomonadota bacterium
AATAGAAACAGTTACTGGCTTAATGGCGGGGCTTTAAGCAGATAAGGTAATCTACAGTAATAGATGGTTAATATTGAAAACGAAAAAGAGTCACCATCCGGAATGGTGGATGAATAAAGCAAAGATTGAGGGATGGTTTAACGATGTCGCTAACTTATTACAGCAACTTAATGCTGGAAGTCATGCTGCCCATGGCGATGCTTATTGCCGCTGGAGGTTTTTGGCGCCGTAGTTTGGGAGAGTCGGGTGTACGGGCGGTGCGCCAATATATCAGTACCATCACCATTTATTTGTTTGCCCCCGCGTTGATGTTTGCGGCGGCAGCCAGTGCTCACCTTGACCGGGAGTTATTGTCCGTGCCCATATTGGTTACATCGGGTATTTTAATTGGTGGGGGTGTGTTGTATGCCATCCTGCGCTGGACCCCGTTGGGGAGGGATCTTTCGGGATCTACCCGCGCAGCATTGTTATTGTGTGGCATGTTTGGTAATGTGTTGTTCATGGGGTATCCCTTGTTGCATTTTTTATATGGTGCCAAAGGCGCTCAATATGCCGTGTTTTCTGATATGGCCGCGTCCACCCCTTTGCTTTGGAGTTTAGGCGTTGCCATTGCGACGCATGTGGGCGGACAGGTGCGGGACCCCGGGCATCCGGTGATTAACTGGCTAAAATTGCCGCCGGTGTGGGCCTTTGTGCTGGGCGTGTTGCTGAATGTCAGCGGTTGGTCCTTCGCCCCATTGGTACATGCCGCCCAGTTTGTGGGGCAACCTGCCGTGCCGGTGATGTTGTTGATGCTGGGGATTTCTGTGCCTTGGCGTCGTATTATGCCGAATCGAGTGATTAGTCTGGTGGTCGTATTTAAACTGGTGTTGGTGCCTTTATTGGTGTGGGGCTTAGCGCGAGTATTTTTTGGCACGTTACAAAATGCCCAGACTGGGGCAGTGATAGAAAGCAGCGTGCCAACCATGCTAATGGCGCTGGGTTTGGCAGACCGTTATCAGCTGGATGTGGAAACGACCGCATTGACCATTGCGTGGACGACATTGTTGATGGTGCTGATTTTGCCGTGCTGGCTGGCTTTTTTAGGTTAAAGAAATGTAGTGAATAGCTGTTTCTGATTTTTGTCGTCGCCTGTCTGCTCGGGCTCGACAAAAACCGCGTGAGTGACGCACCCATTAAGGAAAATCGAATTATGGCAATTATTTTACCCACACATCTGCATCCGATAAAACCGCAACACAAACACGTTTATTTAAAAACGCAGGCCGGCGCAGAGTTGAGCATGCAATTTACTTTGCAGGATGATTTGGGGTATGACAGCGCTGTCGAATACTTGAGTCATTTGCATGATACCTTGCGCAAAAAAATGGGGGAACCCGTGCTCGCTCACTCATTAAAGCCTGCCATGGTGTCCGTTGAAACCCTCAAACAGCAAATTTTATATATCGCGGGCTTGCATGATTCAATGTTTGGCACCTTTAATCCCCAAAGCGCGTTGCCCGATCAGGAGCGTGCCGATTTTATCGAGTTGTTTTTGTTGGCGGTAGCCACAGTGATTCCTGGTGGCGAAATTCGCATTGAGTTGTTAAAACCGGCCATTACCAGCAACGGAACCTGATCGCTACCATGCACATTCATATTTTAGGTATTTGCGGCACGTTTATGGGCGGCATTGCTGCCATAGCTCGCAGCGCAGGCCACCGCGTTACCGGTTGTGACAGCCAGGTGTATCCGCCAATGTCGGATCAATTGCGCGCTTTAAAGATTGATTTAATCGAGGGCTATTCGGTTGATCAGCTGGAACTGGGTGCTGATGTCTATGTCATTGGCAACGTGGTGACCCGTGGCAATCCGCTGATGGAAGCCATCCTCAATCACGGCCTGCCTTATATTTCCGGTCCCCAATGGTTAGCGGAAAATGTACTGCGTGACAAATGGGTGCTGGCGGTGGCGGGTACGCACGGCAAAACCACCACCAGCGCCATGTTGGCATGGATATTGGAGGAAGCCGGTTTGCAACCCGGTTTTCTGATTGGCGGAATCCCGCAGAATTTCGAGGTGTCGGCGCGTTTAACGGACAGCCCGTTTTTTGTGATTGAAGCCGATGAATATGACACCGCTTTTTTCGACAAACGCTCTAAATTTGTGCATTATCATCCCAGAACCGCCATTTTAAATAACCTTGAATTTGATCATGCCGACATTTTTGCCGATTTGGCGGCCATTGAAACCCAGTTTCACCATCTGGTACGTACCATTCCCAGCGAGGGGCTGATCGCGGCGCAAGCCCAGGACAGCGTGCGGCGGGTGATGGCACGAGGTTGCTGGTCAGAATGTTTGTGGATGGGTGCGGCAACAGGCTGGCATGCCGTGGGTGATGAAGCGCATTTTTCGGTGTATGAAGGCGAAAAAAAACTGGCTGAAGTCAGTTGGTCCCTCATGGGTGCGCACAACATGGCCAATGCCTTGGCCGCCATGGCTGCTGCCCGTCATGCGGGCGTGCCGCCGGCACAGTCGGCGGAGGCATTAAACCGCTTTTTGGGGGTCAAGCGGCGCATGGAAGTTCGCGGTGTTGTGAAAGGGGTGACCATTTATGACGATTTTGCTCATCATCCAACGGCCATCGCCAGTACCCTGGCTGGTTTGCGGCATAAAGTTGGCACGGCACGCATCCTTGCCGTGCTGGAACCCCGCTCTAACACCATGAAGCTCGGTGCAATGAAAGATGCGTTGCCCGCAAGCCTGGATCAAGCCGATCAAGTCTTTTGTTACAGTGCAGATGTGAGTTGGGATGCCCGGACTGTTTTGGCGCCACTGGCCGATCGTGTGCAAGTGCACACGCATCTGCCCGCGCTTATTGCTGCGATTGTTCAGGCTGCCCAACCTGGTGACCACCTTCTGGTGATGAGCAATGGCGGTTTCGGGGGGATACATGATAAGCTGTTGCAGGCGCTTGACGGGTGACCGAACGAATAAATCGCATGACGAACCTGTTGGAGGACGAGAATGACTAAGTTAATTTTAGATCAAACCGCATTGAACCAATTGTTTTTTGAGGCGCACACATGCAACGCGTGGCAAGACAAACCGGTGCCGGATGATTTGTTACATCGTTTGTATGATGTTTTTCGTTTGGCCCCGACGTCAATGAATTGTAGTCCGGCGCGGATTGTGTTTGTGAAATCCGCAGAGGCGAAACAAAAATTGAATCCGGCCTTGATGGAAGGTAATCGGGCCAAGACGATGGACGCCCCGGTTACTGCGATCATTGGGTATGACACAAAATTTTTTGAGCACCTGCCTAAACTTTTCCCACCGATACCTGATGCACGTGAAATGTTTGAGCGTGATGCAAGTCTCGCGGACATAACTGCTTTTCGCAATGGCAGTTTGCAGGGCGCTTACCTTATCCTTGCCGCACGCGCGCTTGGGCTGGATTGTGGTCCCATGTCCGGTTTTGACAATGGGATGGTGGATCAGCAGTTTTTTTCTGGAACCCATGTTAAATCAAATTTCTTGTGCAATCTTGGATATGGTGATGCAAAAGGATTCCATCCCAGGAATCAGAAACTGGCATTTGATGAGGCATGCAGTATCGTTTGATATGGGAAAACAGGGTGTTTCTGAGTAGCGCGATTCTTCTGCGTTGTCGGGGCTCGCTGTGCAGGTGGGGCCACCTTGCCGCACGGGAAATTAAATTTCGATTAAATCTGGAATAAGCCTGAATCGTATCATTCCCCCTTTCAAGGGAATGATACGAGGAATAATTTATTCAGATTAAACGCAGCCAGTTGGCTTGGGCATACCACCGTATTTTGTGATAGGCTTCATCGGGCCGGTCATCCACAGCGTAAACACATCTTTTTGATCTTCATCGATGTATTTGGCGAACTTGCGGATGGGGGGCACTGCAGAAAACTCGTCAAAATATTCACGCGCCTTCATAATTTGTCCCCACTGCTTTTCGCTCAGCTCAAACCCATCTACCTCAGCCATCGCGCGAGCAACTTCCGGCGTCCAATCATCCATATTAACGAGATAACCGTCACCATCACGATCAGGAATGTCCATGGTCAAGCCTCCAAATTGAATAAAGATCATAATGTACTTAGCTTGAATAAATTAGTCAATTATTAACTTCGGTTTTTCATAAATAATTAAAGCGTAATCATCGTGTTATTGTTGTTTTTAGGAGATTAATATCCTGATTGGCATGTCAACTATTGCGGTGTTTTTT
>JAJYMO010000015.1 GCA_021786845.1 Pseudomonadota bacterium
CTCAAACTTGAATTCGCCAAGTTCCTTGCCTGACCATTTCATATGTATGCCAGCGTACCGACTTTTAACCAGGTTAACGGGAGAATGCGCAAAAACTCTTCAACTGCCGCTTACTCAAAATGTTACGTCGCTCGCTAAAATGGTCAGTCTATATTTCGGCCGCAATGGTCATAACCATTGCGGCGATCCTTTTTTTCTTTAACTGGAATTGGCTGCGCCACCCCATCGAACATTTGGTCTCCGAAAAAACTGGGCGTGCTTTGGTCATCAAAGGAAATATTCACGTAAAACTGGGTTGGCCACTTGCGCAAATTCAAGTGGCTGATGTCACTTTCGCCAATCCTGCCTGGGCATCGCAGCCCCTGATGTTTACGCTGAAACGTTTGGACGGCAGCATCAGCCTGTCGCAACTCCTTGAACGTCACATCTGGCTGCCTGTGGTCAGGCTAGCGCAACCACAGGTCTTCTTTGAACAAAGCCCGGATGGTCGCAAAAATTGGCTGCTTGATCGCCACCAGCGGGATGAAAATTCCCAGGCCAAAATCGGTAACCTGTTACTGGATAACGGGCAAATCACTTACCTCGATCCATTACACCATACCCATATTCGGGTGCATCTTTACACCCGTGATGGGCAATCGGGTAACGCACCGGCAACTATTGTGTTTGCCGCAACCGGGCAGTTGATGAACCTGCCGCTGGTCGCCAGCGGCAGCGGCGGTTCCGTGCTGGCGCTCGATAATGAAACCACGCCCTATCCACTGAATGTCGATGTCAGCGTCGCCCGGACACATCTGCATGCGACGGGCACCATTACCAGCCTGTCTCGCATCAGTGCGGTTGACTTGAATTTTAATTTGAGCGGCCCCAGCCTCGATCAACTCTATCCACTGATCGGCATCGCCCTGCCGGGCACCCCTGCGTATGTGACCCATGGACATCTCTTACACCACGCCCAGCAATGGCGTTACGAAAAATTTATCGCGCACATAGGCAAAAGTGAGGCAACAGGCACTTTGCAAGTCGACCACGGTAAACAGCGACCATTTTTGCATGGCGATTTACACTTCCAGCAGTTGAATCTGGCAGACCTGGGGGCGTTGATTGGTACGAAAAAATCCGGCAGTTCAGCGCAAGGTTTTTCTGGTTCGGCGCAACCGGTAACACCGACTCAATCAGGCACCAAATTGAATCAGCATGGCGTACTTCCAAAAATTCCCTTCCGCATACGGCGCTGGAACAGCGTCGATGCGGATGTCACTGTCCGGGCAGAAAACATACAACGCGCACGGGCTTTACCCATTACAAAACTGATCACCCGCATTCAAATGCACGACTCGATATTGTCCCTCAACCCCTTGAATTTTGGTGTTGCGGGGGGTACCCTGGCAGGCAATATTACACTCAATGGTCAAAACAATCCGATCCATGCCCAAGCACAGGTTCATGTGCGAAAAGTTTTTCTGAACCAGTTGTTCCCGACCATCAAGTTAACCAAAACCAGTGTCGGCCAAATCAACGGGGATTTTGATCTGAGTGCGGATGGCGATGCCATCAATCAAATGCTCGCCAGCGCCAACGGGAAAGTGGTATTCGTCATCGACAGCGGGGAAATCAGCAAATTAATGCTGGAAACCGTTTCTTTGCATCTGTGGGAAATCTTTGAATTAGAACTCACCGGTGACAAACTGGTTAGACTGAACTGTGCGGTCGCCGACTTTGATGTCCGCAACGGCGTGCTGCAGACCCAAACCATGATCCTGGATACCCGAATTACCACGATCACGGGCAGCGGTGATATTAATATGGCGCGAGAAACCCTGCATCTGGATTTACAACCGCATACCAAAATAATCAGTCCGTTAGCACTACGCAGTCCAATTTATATTCGGGGTACTTTCGCCAAACCCAAGGTTTCGCTCGACAAAACGAAACTGGTTGTACGCAGCGCAGGTGCGCTTGCATTGGGGGCAATCAACCCTTTTCTGGCTATCCTTCCTCTGATTGATGCTGGACCTGGGGAAAACAGTCAGTGTGGCAAATTAATTAAACAAGCGTGGCAACCAGACAACCCGGCAACTCACGCTTCCTTACGGATTACCCCCGCCACCAGACGTTGACCACCCCCAGAAGCGCAACACCCGTATGCAAGCCCCCCCCCCCCCAACCTATCATTACAGGCCATCTGAATGCCCTCCCCATGCCCTCTATGACGATAAAACAGATTGCATGCGGAAATGTACTCATGTAGTATTATTCTAAATTCTTCATAAGCCCCTTTGAATGCGGATGATTTTCTCTGCAAAATCCAGTTGACTTTGCAATCCACGTAATAAATTTGGAGCTTATTTTGTCGCAACCACCCCACAACCCAACGCAAAACCATTTACTTGCTGCATTGCCGACTGATGAATTTGAGCGCCTCGCTCCCCAACTGGAACTGGTTGAGATGCCGCTGGGCGAGGTGCTTTATGAGTCAGGCGGACAGTTGAACCACGTCTATTTTCCTACCACGTCGATTGTGTCTTTGCTTTACGTCCTGGAAAATGGCTCATCGGCCGAAATTGCGGTGGTCGGCAATGAAGGCATACTCGGTATTTCACTGTTCATGGGGGGCGAAACCACACCCAGCCGGGCTGTGGTACAGAGCGAAGGTTTCGGTTATCGTCTGAAAGCTGCCATATTAAAAGAAGAATTCAATCGCTTCGGGCCGGTATTGCGCCTGCTACTGCGCTACACGCAGGCGCTGATTACGCAAATGACCCAAACTGCTGTGTGCAACCGGCACCATACTATCGAACAGCAGTTGTGCCGTTGGCTGTTATTGAGCTTCGACCGACTGCCCACAGACTCATTGAACATGACGCAGGAATTGATCGCAAATATGCTTGGCGTTCGTCGCGAAGGCGTTACCGTGGCAGCCGGTAATTTACAGCGTGCCGGTTTAATTGACTATAACCGTGGGCACATCAAGATGCTCGACCGCCCCGGATTGGAAAAAGCAGTGTGTGAGTGCTACGCGGTGGTGAAACAGGAATTTGACCGGTTGCTTTCAGAAATTCCTCAAGTTAATCCGAATCACCTCATTTCCAGATCAAAGCATTAACCCCAGATAGTTGATTATGGCAAATTTTCGAGCCTGGGGTGGATGCCGACAATCAGTTTGATGTGTTTCTCCCGGTTTGTTCAGTGTTTGGTTTATGGATATCTGTAAGCCTTTTAAATAATTTGTGTAACCGTTTCACTGTAGAATGGGGTTGGGTGCGAAAGATGCGTTCTGCAAGCCCCATGTAATCTTTTCATTCTGACCGCGATTGCGAGCTTACTTATGATGATGCCCACGCACAACTCGTTGCCAAACCGATTACTCGCTACGCTGCCCAAAGCCGACTATGAACACCTGTCATCACATCTGGAACTGGTTTCGATGCCGCTCGGCGAAGTGCTCTATGAGTCGGGAGGACATTTGAAATATGTTTATTTCCCCACCACGTCTATTGTTTCTCTCATTTATGTGCTGGAAAACGGATCATCGGCCGAAATTGCAGTCGTTGGCAATGAAGGAATCGTCGGTATCTCGGTATTTATGGGTGGCGATACGACACCCAGTCGGGCGGTCGTACAAAGTGCCGGCTTTGGTTATCGCCTGCCTGTACAGCTATTAAAACAGGAATTTGACCACTCAGGCCCGATGCAAGGCCTGTTGCTGCTCTATACCCAGGCACTGATCACCCAAATGACACAGACTGCAGTGTGCAATCGGCACCACAGCATCGAACAGCAACTATGCCGCTGGCTGCTATTAAGCTTTGACCGTCTGTCCACAGACACGTTGTGCATGACACAGGAACTGATCGCCAACATGCTGGGTGTGCGCCGCGAAGGTGTGACTGTGGCAGCCGGGCATTTACACCAGCTTGGACTGATTGACTATAACCGGGGGCACATTAAGCTCATCGACCGGCCGGGACTGGAAAAGGAGGTATGTGAATGCTACATGGTGGTGAAAAAGGAATTTGATCGCCTGCTTGCGAAAACACCGCTTCCTCATGATCATCATGATCACACCCAGCTCCACGGACCCAGAGATTCAGCGCCTGGTTTATATAGCCATAACAAGGCGCTTGACTGAGCAATACTGGCCGCAAGCACATCAATCCCCGGCCACCATATGTACGCCAACGTACAGACCCCCAATGGGTTTGGGGACTATAAAGGCCATGTCACTTTTAGCAGGGTATCTGTATAGTGTATATCTGGACGGAGTTAACGCTGTCCGAATTAAACAGATGACCAACATTTTCTTCATCAATTCTGAACTAGAGGAAATACCCATGAACGCCAAACACGCACACAGCGAAGTAGACGCTTCCGATGTCACCAAAGAGCAACTGATTACCGATCTAAAAACCGTCATGGCAGATGCCGAAGCCTTGATTAAAGTCACCGCCAACCAGGGCGGCGAAGCGCTGCTCACAGCACGGGGCAGAGCGGAAGAGTCCATTGCCCGGGCAAGAGCAAAAATGAGCGATATCGAAGAAGCGTTAATGCTCAGAACCAAAGCGGCAGTTGAGGCAACTGATGCCTACGTGCATGAAAATCCATGGCAAGCGATCGGTGTGAGTGCGGCGCTTGGTGTGGTCGTCGGGTTACTCATCAGCCGCCGCTAGACACCGAATGATGTCTCAACAAATGCCAACCGAAAACAAAGGGCTGTTTGATTCGCTCAAAGGACTTGCTGCCAGTCTGGTTGCCATCGTGCACACCCGGCTTGATTTATTGTCCACAGAGATGGAAGAAGAACGGGAACGCCTGACGTTGCTGTTGATCGTAATGCTGATCGGGTTGTTTTGTCTCGGCGTGGGCGTTATTCTGTTGACGATTCTGGTTGTGGCTGCCTTTTGGGATAGCCATCGCATTCTGGTGCTCAGCGGTTTCAGTGGTGTTTTTCTGGTAGCAGGTGTCGCAGCATGGTGGTTTGCGCTTCATAAAATGCACACCAAACCCAAATTATTTGCTGCCAGCCTGCATGAATTATCCAAAGACCGGCAACAACTGCGTCCATGAATAAAAAACCAGCTCAACTGGCCCAGCGGCGCAAACATTTATTGGCGCAAGTTGCAGCACAGCGCATTGTGCTGGCACAAAATGTTGAGCCCTTGCGCGCACCCTTACTGCTAATGGATCGCGGGGTAACAGCACTGCGTTACCTCAAGCAACATCCCGCCGTACTAGTCGGTGTCAGCTTGATGCTTGCCGCCTTGCGATTGAAGCACACAGGCAAATGGGCGCAACGCGCCTGGATTGGGTGGCAACTTGGACGCAGATTGTTCAAAAAATGAACACTGGGCAACCGGCGCGGCATTCATCATGGCATGGTAAGCGGGTGTCGTGCAAGCATCGCAGCCCGCGCGCTCTTATGTGTGATACAGAACTGACAAGGCCAGGGTATTGCGTATAAGCTGCCACTGTGACATCGTCGTGTATGCTGTCATGTGCCTGAGACGCCAATGTATTGGCGTTCTGCCGCACTTATTCACTCAACGGCACCCTGCGTTGATTCTTTATCATGGCAATACCTGTCGCACTTTGATACGTCGCTTTCTTGTCTCAAGTTGTGTACACAACGAATAGGAGAACCAGCATGAACAACACCCCTTTTTATAAAACAGCACTCATTCGCGCACTCATCACCACAGGGCTGACTTTGGGCATCGGCCTTGCGACAATGGATGCCAATGCTCAAGACAGCACCACACCACAAGCACACAGCGACAGCATCGGTGCAACCATCGACGATGCGGTCATCACAACGAAAGTGAAGGCGGAGTTAATGGACAGAACCAGCCTCAAGAAGTCCGACATCCACGTCACCACCACCAATGGTGTCGTCACGCTTGAGGGCACAGCAAGCAGTTCAAAAGCAAAATCCGTGGCAGAGGCGGCAGTTAAATCTGTCGAGGGCGTCAAAAGTATCGATGATAACCTGACAACACCTTCAAGCAGTGCAACATCAGCCAAAGTGCACAAAGTTGTGAAAAAGACAGAACGTGTTGTGGCTGACAGCTGGATCACGACCAAAGTGAAAACCGATATCCTCGCCAGCAGTCTGGATAAAGGCATGGATGTCAGCGTGGACACGGTGCATGGCGTGGTGGTTCTGAAAGGCACATTGGCCAATCAGGATGCCATTGATCATGTCCGGGACATCGCTGAAAAAGTGGATGGCGTGAAAAGCGTGGATATTTCCGGCCTTACCGTTGCAAAACCATAATCAGGCAAATCAAGCACGACAACCGGGTGCTTTCAGCGTCAGTTGTCGTGCTGATCAAACGCTCTGTTAAACCAGGATTGTCCACTAGAACGAAAACCCGTCATTCCCGCGCAAGCGGGGATGACGGGTCTAATGGATTATTCGGGTTAAAAACTGTGAGCGTCTGCGTACCATTTTTAGCTGTCCGCGATCCGAGCGGAGACAAGCAAAGGTGAAACGGATTGATCAGTGCTTGCCATCCAGCCGCAACGCATATTTATGGCAATGCTCCAAATAGCCTGCCTCGTGGCTAGCCATGAGTTGCACAACACTTTCCCACAACCATGCCGGGGCAGCGAGCGACTTGCTGCGACTTGACATCAGTTCACGACGCCATCTGTGACGGGTTTCATCATCCATTTGTCTGGCGTGCGCACAGCCGACAACGTACGCCAGATACTTCGCCATATGAATGGCTTCTTCAATACCCATTTGATCGATCTCCAGTTTGAGATCCTGAGGCAATAGCTCCCGAATAAATACACCATGTTCCAAAAAGCGTTGCGCGATGATTCGCTCGCCTAAAGCCGGGGATATTTGATGTGCGCCTTCAATCACACGCCGCGAATTGTCGCGCGGCATGTGTACGTGCTGATAACGGGGTGCCGCAGCCTTGACGGCTTCTTTCATATCGATGAGGCAATAGTCATTTTCACCCACGCTTAACAGGACCGCATAGCGCAACAAGCCCAGTGAACTACAGCCTTTTACCCAGTAGGCTGCATCCAGCACCTCAATATTCGCATCATCATCGCGCGACTTCAGGGTGGTGACCAAGTCCCGCATTTCCCGGGTTTCAAACAATTGCTTGATAGCATTTTTCTCAGATTTTAACAGGGGCCAAAAATTTCTTCCTTGCAGAATTTTCGGATGTTTGTTAACAAGACGCTCCTTGGCCAGGGTTTCCCATGTGCGTTTCACTGCACCGCGAATGACGACCTTGACCAGCTCGGGTTTATGTATGGCGGCATGGCCTGTGTCAAGCGCTTGTTCATACCCCCCCAACATATGTTCGAGCATCTGTGCGGTGACCACACCCGGCAAGTTTGAGCTGCGTGCAGTGGTGGCCAGTGAGAGAGCAAGCCGCAAGAGATCATGCGCAGGATTACCCATCACGGTCTGATCGAAATCACGTATTTGTACATTGACTTTTCCATCGGCGTCAGCCAACGGGCCAATATTGCCAAGGTGGCAATCGCCGCAAATCCACACGGCAGGTCCATGTGGCAAGGCGTGACCACGCAGACTGTGTAACCAGTCGTAATACTGGGCGGTGTTGCCGCGCATATAGGCATGGGGCGAAAGCGCCATTTTCTTGTTGCGGCGCGCGAGCAGTACTTCGCGGCGCTCGTCAGGAGATGGGATTTTATTCATGACATTCTGTTTGGACCGTTGATGTGTTTTAACCGACACCAACGGTCAACAACTGTGACCGGTTAGCAACATGGTCATTATATTGCTATCGGTTTCTAACCATTGATAAGCCTGACCAAAATGACGATGACAGCAATCACAAGCAGTATATGTATAAAACCACCCATGGTGTATGACGTCACCAGCCCCGCTAACCACAAAATAATGAGTACCAGCGCAATGGTATAAAGCATCACAATATCCTTTTAATATTAACCTGATTCAGGCTTGCCCTGTTCCATTCATTTGCATTACCGCTGACGGCTAAAAATGCTTGCTGTCTGGTGAAAACCTTGCCAATCACGGTCTTACCGGTTTAGCAGTGGCGTCCTTGACCACTTCTTTAACATCCCCCAACGTTTTTTCAGCTTTACCCCCAATTTGCTTTTCCAGTCCTTTGACTTGCTGATCTTTGCTGCCTACCAATTTCCCTGAGGCCTCTTGAATTTTACCGGCGATCGCTTTAGCCACGCCTTTCACTTGATTTTTATTCATGATCTTCTCTCTTAAAATAATGGGGTGTGATGAAATCAATGTGCCAATTCAGTTAATGGTCACAGGACACAGGCTATGGATAATCAGAAAAGCAGTCTGTACGCTGACGTACATTAGACAAAAGCGAAAAACAAACACGCAATCAACTGCCATTTTCAGGATTATTGCAGTGACAGTTACGCTGCAGGCACAACGATGGCGCCGATTGATTTAATCACCCAACAATTCGGTCACCGGCTGCATGCCATCGATATGTTTTGCGATAACTTTAATGATGACGGTAATCGGAATGCCTAACAACAAACCCCATACCCCCCATAACCACCCCCAAAAAAGCAGCATGATAAATACGGCGGCAGCATTCATCTTTGCAATTTTTCCGGTCATCCATGTTGTCACAAAGGTACCAATCAACGTGGCGATCCCCAGGGTCAATGCCGCCACCAGCAGCATCATCGGCAAGGATTCAAATTGCACAAATGCATTCAAGCCAGTCGCGATGGCAATGATCAATGGACCAAAATACGGAATAATATGCAAAAGTCCGCCTGCAACCGCCCAAGCCCCAGCGTTTTCAAGCCCAATCCAGCGAAAGGCAAACCACATCAAAATCGCCATCAACGTATTGGTGACCAACAGCATGAACATGTAACTTTGAATCGAGGTATTTATATCGCTCAAAATATGAATGGCAATCTTTTGATTCGCCCCTGACGGCCCAACCAGATTCACCAGCTTTTGCTTGAATTTGCCGCCGGAAAGCAATAAAAAAAACACCAGCAAAAGAATTAAAATAGCTTGGCCTATAAAGCCCATTGCGCCCATTGAACCTTCCCACAGCCATTGATTTAAACTCACTGCAGGCGGCGTGACCACCACCATATCAATCGGGCGCTTGGCCTCTGTTCGTGCGCCTGTCGCTTGTCCGGCAGCCTTTTCCAGCTCCGTCGCCGCCACTTGCATTTTTTGAAAGGTGCTGCGCTGACCAGCCTGGGTTTTAACAATGACCTGGGACAATTGGTGGGCAGCCGCAGGAATACGTTGCAAAATAGACTGAAATTCATCGCGCAATGAATAGCCCGACTGGCCTAAACCAACAACCAGTGCGAGCATCACCACACAAGAACCCAACAGGCGCGGAATGCGAACCCGCTCCAACCAGACGACCAAAGGATTTAGCGTGTAGGCAATAAAGATACCCAAAAAAAGGGGGATCAAAAATTTTTGTGCCCATTGCAACGCAAACACAACGGCAACTGTGGCGAGAATGACCAAGCTCAGATTACGCACACTGGTGGGCGTATGGTGCATCACCGCTACGGGCGTCGTCATGCCAGCGGCTTGCTCACCCGCGCCAGTTTTATCGGCTACATCCTCATTTTCCGTCACTTTTGCAGGCATTGACCCGTCTGCATGGCGGGATTTCATCGCAACAAATGACCCACACCAAATATGCCAACAAAACCAATGACGATCAAATAAATGGCAACGATATAATTCAGCAACCTGGGTATCATGAGAATAAGGATACCCGCGATAAGTGCGGCCAATGGCTCAAGCGACAGGTGAATATTCATGGTCATATACCTTTCATGGTTAGATTAAGGGTTCGTTCGTCCGTGCTAAGATAAAATGAATACGTTGGAAAATAATTTACCAGGACAGATAAACATTTGAGGAACAGGTGGCTTATTTGCAGGCAAGATGATGGCCCACAGAAATCTCCGACACCTGTCATGGATACTACGCAACATCTTGCAGTCATGCAACATGAGCGCAACAAGGTGATGATGAGCCTTCAGATCAAGCCTTGTACGGGCATGCCCCTATCCGGGGAAAAATACCGGCGACTTTTCTTAATCCAAAAGCTGTGATATGATCGCACGGCATATTTAATGAGGATTCACTGCCCTATGGTTAACAACACCGCGCAAACCAGAATTTTAGCGCCGAATGAACAAGCGCATGCGCGAAAAATCCGTTTACGTTGGTTGATCGTCGTTTCAAGCCTGCCTTTTTTAGGTATTCTCACCGCATTTGGTATTGCCCCAGACACAGACACGACACACGTTGCCGTACAAACTATCGTTGAAAATCTCCCATTGTCTTCGTCACTTTCTGTTGAAGACAACCAATCCAGCACAGTCAGCTTTTGGCGTGATGAACGGATTGAGCGGGGCGACACCGCCGCGGCTGTATTACAGCGTCTGGGTGTCAACAACGCTCAAATCACTCTATTTTTAAAGAATATCCCGGCAACGCATGCGCTCATTGCGGTAAAGCCTGGCAAGCGAATTCAGGCGCAAGTGACTGGACTGGGTGATTTAATTTGGCTGCGCCACATCAGCAACAATGGCCAAATGTTGCAAATTGCCAATCAAAACAATAAATTAGTCGTTAGCAATCAAACCATAAAATTAGACGCTCATACCGTCATGAAATCAGGTACTATTCAAAACACACTTTTTGCTGCAACGGATGCCGCAGACATTCCTGATGCCATCGCGACGCAACTTGCCGATATTTTTTCAACGAACATCGATTTCCATCAGGATTTGAGGCGCGGCGACCACTTCAATTTAATTTATGAAATGCTCGAGCATAATGGCGAACCAGTCATGACTGGCCGAATACTGGCTGCAGAATTCACCAATTCGGGACACACCTATCGCGCGATTTTATCCGATGTGGGTGGCAAGAGTACCTACTACACCCCTGACGGCAAGCCCCTGAAAAGTGCATTTTTACGTTCGCCAGTTGCCTTTTCCCGCATCAGCTCCGGTTTTGCCATGCGTTTTCATCCTATTTTAAAAAAATGGAAACAACACAAAGGTATTGACTATGCAGCGCCAATTGGAACCAAAGTGATGGCGATTGCCGATGCAACGGTTGATTTTGTTGGGCAGGAAACCGGGTACGGCAATCTCATCGTGCTGAAACATGCCGGAATCTACAGCACAGCCTATGGACATTTGTCTGCTTTTGCCAAGGGTTTACACCGTGGAGAGAAGGTGACGCAAGGTGAAGTCATTGGCTATGTCGGCATGAGCGGTTGGGCAACAGGGCCGCATTTGCATTATGAATTCCGGGTGGCCGGCGTGCCAACCAATCCTTTAACCGCCAAAATGCCCAGCGCTTTACCCATTACCGCAGCACTGATGCCCCTGTTCAGGGAAAAAACACAAGACCTGATCGGGCAACTTGAGCTTTTGGATGACGTCAAACAAGTGGCGATGAAATAATCAAATACCAGACGAATTGATCGCCAACAGACACAGTGACGTTGCCGCCCCAAATGATGAAACAGCACAGTCGCCCGCCCGTTTCCCCTCACTCCCTGCGCACCCCCCAAGGAGGAGAGCGCAGCCGTCTCGCTTCGCGCGTTTCACGCCAAAGGGGTATTTGCAACCATATTTGACGGCATCGGCGCGTACGCTTGACCAACAAACATTGGTCCGATGTGCCGTGAATCCTCACCTTACCCACCAGACGAACAGGCCTTGAATTATCCCTCTTATCTTATTGGTTTAATGTCGGGCACCAGCCTGGATGGCATTGATGCAGCACTGGTGGAATTTTCCAGTGAGCACAGCATAGGGCGGCAAGTGGCTCAACATTACGAACCTTACTCTCCAGACCTGCGTGCAACACTGCTTAACCTCCACACCAGTGGAGAAGATGAACTGCACCGCGCGTCGCTCATTGGCATTGTGCTGGCAGACCATTATGCGACGTGTGTGAACGCCATCACCAACATGCATGGCATCACCCCGATCGCAATTGCCTGCCACGGTCAAACAATACGCCACCGGCCAGAATGCGGCTACAGCCTGCAACTGGTGAATGCCGCAAGATTAGTTGAAAAAACCGGCATTACGGTCATCTGCGATTTCCGTAACCGCGACATCGCCGCCGGTGGTCAGGGTGCGCCCCTGACGCCAGCATTCCATGCTGCTGCATTTAGCCACCCGGCGCGTCACCGCGTGATCGTCAATATTGGTGGCATCGCCAATTTGACCTGCTTACCCGCACAAGGAAAGATGAGCGGGTTCGATTGTGGACCGGGCAATCTGCTGCTGGATGCGTGGTGTCATACACACACGGGACAAAGCTTTGACCGTGATGGCGCGTGGGGTGCACAAGGACGTGTATTACCGGAATTACTCACCCGATTGCTGTCCCACCCATTTTTCAGTCTGCCACCGCCCAAAAGTGCCGGGCGAGAACAGTTTAATCCGGATTGGCTACACGCAGTGATATCTGAACGGGATCGCCCACAAGACGTACAAGCCACTTTGGTACAACTCACTGCGCACGGCATCATCAACGCAATCGCATCACAACGCCCCGCAGCACAGGATATTTTTCTCTGTGGCGGGGGCGCGCACAACATTGCACTCACTGAAAGTCTGAAAAAACTCGCCCCCCAGTATCAGTTTTTTAACACGGATACCCTGGGCATCTCCGCTGACTGGTTAGAAGCACACGCATTCGCCTGGCTAGGTTGGCAAACCTTGCAGGGCAAGCCAGCCAACCGGCCAGAAGTCACAGGTGCAGCGCATCCTTGCGTATTGGGCGCAATTTACCCGGCTTAAGCCGAGAACGAAGAACCACAACCACAGGTTGATGTGGCATTCGGGTTTTTGATCACGAACTGTGCACCTTCCAGGCCTTCCTGGTAGTCAATTTCGGCGCCCACCAGATACTGGTAGCTCATGGGGTCAATCAGCAAAGTCACGCCGTCTTTCACCAGGCTGGTGTCATCTTCATTCACCACTTCGTCAAACGTAAACCCATACTGGAAACCCGAGCATCCACCGCCGGATACAAACACCCGCAGTTTCAAATCAGGATTACCTTCTTCGGCAATCAATTGCGACACTTTGTTTACAGCACTGTCAGTAAATAACAATGGTGCTGGCATTTCTGTCATGGCATTCATAACTCACTCCTTAAAGACGAGTAAAAAGATAGGGTATTATGGGCACTGAATTTCGTGCCGTCAAGCACGCGGTTTATGAATCAATAAACAGATATTCGGGTCGATTTTTTTCAGACCCCTAAGGCAATATCGCCACAGCCTCCAAGCCTGCGACTTCAGGCAGGTCGAACATGATATTCATATTTTGCACCGCCTGTCCAGCAGCTCCTTTCACAAGGTTATCAATCACCGACAAAATCACAACCATGTCACCCCCCTGCGGGCGATGCCAGGCGATGCGGCACAGGTTGCTTGCCCGCACCGAGCGGGTTTCGGGGTGCGAACCAGCGGGCATCACATCCACAAACACGTCTTGAGCAAAACGCTTTTGAAACAGTGCCTGCATGTCCACACCCTGTGCCACCCGCGTGTATAGCGTGGCATGAATACCGCGTATCAACGGGGTTAAATGCGGCACAAAGGTCAAATTGACCGGTTGCCCGGCAAACCGCGTCAGGCCTTGTGCAATTTCAGGCAAATGCCGGTGTCCTGGTACGGCATACGCCTTAAAATTATCGGCCGCTTCTGCATACAGGGCAGGAATCTCCGCCTTGCGTCCAGCCCCACTCACACCCGACTTGACATCAGCAATCAGTATTTGTGTATCCGCCACACCGGCCTCAAGCAGGGGTAGAAACCCCAACTGCACCGCAGTCGGATAGCAACCGGGATTGGCCACCAATCTTGCCTGGCGTATCTGCGCTCTATTTACCTCAGGCAAGCCGTACGCCGCCTGCGCAATCAATTCCGGGCAAGCGTGCTCCATGCCATACCAATGCTGCCAAACTGACACGTCCTGAATACGAAAATCGGCCGCGAGGTCGATCACCCGCACCCCGGCGGAGAGCAAATCACGTGCCTGTTGCATGGCAATGCCATTAGGCGTAGCAAAAAACACCACATCACAGGCATTCAAATTAGCCTGTTGCGGATCAGAAAAAACCAGATCAATGTAGCCGCGCAAATTGGGGAACATCTCAGCCACGGGCATACCCGCTTCCTTGCGTGAAGTAATGACTGTCAAGTCAACATCAGGATGCCGCGCCAACAAGCGCAACAGCTCAACCCCCGTATAACCCGTACCGCCCACAATCCCCACTTTAATCATTATCCACCTCTTTCTGCCAACCGGTACCCACTGCCTCCCCTGCCCCAGCCTTCTCCCTAAAGGGACGCGGGTGTGTGGCTGTTCTTAATATATACACACATTTTTATACAGTCAAAGCTATTTTCAGGATCATCCCGGAAACAACCGTTGAGCGAGTGGAAACGTGCGATCAAAAACAAAAAGCCGCCCAAATTCGGACGGCTTTTGCGAAAACAAAAAAATTAACGCTTGG
>JAJYMO010000077.1 GCA_021786845.1 Pseudomonadota bacterium
GACACGCTGGTGTTATCGCACGACGACAACGACCACACTGGCGGAGCCGGTTCGATACTGGCCGCCATGCCGGTTGACAAAATACTCACCCCGCTGCCGACAGATCATGTCCTGATCAAGCCGTATATTCAGCATTATCTGCGTTGCGAAACCGGTCTGTCCTGGGCGGTCGATGGGGTCAGTTTTCATGTGCTGCACCCCGATGTCAGCAGCTATGCCGACTCAACGCTGAAAGACAATCATCGCAGTTGCGTGCTGAAAGTGGACAGCGCAGGCGGCAGCGTGTTACTCACTGCCGACATCGAAGCCCCGGACGAAGCCTATTTACTGCAGCATCCGGCTGATTTGCCGTCCGATTTATTGCTGGCACCCCATCATGGCAGCCATACCTCATCGTCACCCGTATTCATTACTGCCGTGCACCCCAAGTGGGTGATCTTTACCGTGGGCGCACACAACCGGTTTGGGCACCCGCACGGCGACGTGGTGGCGCGCTATGCTAATCAGGGCGTAGCGATGTGGCGCAGTGACTGGCATGGTGAAGTGTCCTTCCGCTTCACCCCAAAACAGGCACCAACCATGCTGGCGTGGCGGCAAGCGCATCAACGGTATTGGATGGATGGGGCAAGTGAGGAATGATGGGCCAGCAATGGCAGTTGATTGCTTACCCAGTCGGGTTGAAACCCGACAATTCACCGCCTGTAATGATCGGGATTTATCCCGAGATGTTAAACATCTTCGTACTTGTGGCCGCATCAGCAGCTAAGTAATGATTTAGCATGATTTATTCCGAGGCGTTAAATTCCCTCGCCCCTCTGGGGAGAGGGTTGGGGTGAGGGGCGATGAGGGGAAATAAGCACAACTGTCAGGCTGTAGCGCCCGCACTTCAGCGCGGGCGCGGATTGAAAAACGCCGGGGGATAGCCCCCCATCAATATCAACCAGCGTCGCAGTCGTGCCATAACCGGACGGTCAGCATCGACTTTCATCAAATGGAAAATCTTGACATTTACGGCAAACAGCCGTACATTATCAAAAAGGAGATTTTACCATGACAACTGCCATGTCTACTGCTCGACTCGAAGCCCGGATTAGCACCGAGCTGCACGCCACGCTCAAACGCGCTGCTGAGATTCAGGGACGCACTATGACTGATTTTGTAATTTCTGCCGTCCAGGAGGCTGCTCAGCGGGCTATTGAGCAATCCAGCGTGATCAAGTTATCACTCTCTGATCAGGAGTGTTTTGCATCGGCATTATTATCACCACCCAACGCCACACCGGCATTAAAGCGTGCTTTTGCGCGTCGAAAAAAATTGTTGGGCGCTGAATGAGTGAAGCCGGTTTTCGAGTTGTACCATTCGATAAAAATGATAGTCGTACCGCGTTTAACTGTGGTTCTGAACCACTGGATCGTTATTTTCAGCAACAAGTCACGCAAGAAATCAAGCGCAGGATAACGGCCTGTTTTGTGGCGCTGACCAGTGAGCAAATGATCGCGGGTTACTACACGATATCGGCAACAAGTATACCGCTGACTGGCCTCCCGCCGAACACCGCAAAAAAACTACCCCGCT
Organism: Pseudomonadota bacterium; assembly: GCA_021786845.1. Taxonomy (GTDB): domain Bacteria; phylum Pseudomonadota; class Gammaproteobacteria; order Burkholderiales; family Sulfuriferulaceae; genus Sulfuriferula. The sequence goes on from JAJYMO010000077.1 coordinate 1,576, forward strand.
ATCCTTTAGTGCCAGCAATCCGAATGGGTCGCTTGGCAGTTGATCAAAAATTCAAAGGGCAAGGTCTTGGCGGTGCGTTGCTTGCCGATGCGTTGCACCGTGCATTTGTCTCAGATATTGCAGCTTATGCCATGTTGGTTGACGCAAAGGATATTGAAGCCGCTGCCTTCTACCAGCATCACGGTTTTATTTCTCTGCCAGACTCACCGTTGTCGTTTTTTTTGCCGCTTGCCACAGCATCAGGGATTTGACCCCAGCGGGGCGGTACTTTCCACCAAAGAACGAGCACATAAAGCCATACCAAAATATAAACAGCGGTAAAAAATGTCAGCGGCAAATGCCAAAAAAGAAGGTGGTTCACCCAGGTTTGGATGAAAGGTTGGCGGTAACCCGCTCTGCCTGCTGCTTCCTGCAGTTGACTTTGCCAGGTAGTCAAAAAACAGTCGCGCCCAAGAATGGCCTGTATGGCAACGATAGAGAGGGTAAAAAGGTGCAGAGCGCGCCACCAGAAAACCCGTACCCACGACCAGTTTCGCCATGCACCCAGGGGTATGACTGCCAAACCAAATAGATTGAAGCTGATGACGATGAGATGTACGGCCAGGATGCTTTGCGCGATCCTCAGATCAAATTCCATGATCCTGGCCCTCCTGGTTTACGCAATATTCAAGTTAAACTGCGGGTATTGTCGTGACCCATTCACACCACTCAGCAAACAGTACCGGGTCGAGTGCCGCAATCACCGAGCGTTGCCAGGGGGAGTCCACTTCAAAATCAGCCTGATTGAGGCTGCGACACAGGCCGCCAGCTTCCTGAAGGATTAAACTTCCTGCCGCGTAGTCCCATAATTTTTGGCCGCCATGCAGGTAAATATCCAGACGGCCTGCTGCCAGGTAACACCAGTCCAGCGTGCTGGCACCGAAATTCCGGTGTGAGCTATAGGGCGGTTTGAAGGCGATATGTGCGGCCACCGATGGAGGAATGCGCTTGAATTCTATTCCGGCCAACGCTTGTTGCATGGTTCGCTGGTGATGGAGAAGGGGTAAAGGTACACCATTCAATGTGGCGCCACGCCCTTGTTCCGCGCAGAACAGTTCGTCAGCCACCGGGTCGTAAATCACGCCCATGACGCTGCGACCATTGCGCATCAATGCGACAGATACCGCGAAATAGGGGATGCCGTTGACGAAATTGGAGGTGCCATCGATGGGGTCAATGCACCACAGACCGTCCTGCCCTGCCTGCCAGGCGCACAAATGTGCGTCGTCGTCCATTTCTTCACCGACAACCGGATAGTCGGCCAGTTCGGTCAATGCAGCGATCAGGGCATTTTGACAGGCCAAATCGGCTTCTGTAAACAAGCTGCCGTCATGTTTGCGGGTATGCTCAACTTTGAGATAGCGCGGCATAACTTCGGTTTTGGCAATTTTGGTGACGATGTCGGCAATTTTTTTGAGCATAAGATTCAGGTTTCGTGTTTCCATTTGATTGAGCAACCCATGCTGGGGATTTGGTCCAGCGGACCGCGTTGCGTGCTGGCGATTTCTGCCATGGCTTCAAACAAATCCCGTCGCACTGATTCGGGTGCGGCGTCTTTGCGTGAGGCATTGAAACGGCCCCGATACTGAAGTTCTCCGAAGCGGTTGAAGCCGAAAAAATCGGGCGTGCATACCGCCTGATAAGCGCGGGCAATTTCTTGCGTTTCGTCAATCACATAAGGGAATGGAAACTGATATTGAGCGGCCACTTGCACCATGTGTTCGAAGGAATCCTCGGGGTAATCCGCCGGATCGTTGGACATGATGGCGATGCTGTGGATGCCGTGGTGTGTTTGCAACTCGCGACAATCTTGGACCAAACGTGGCAAAATCGCCTGGACATAGGGGCAATGATTGCAAATAAACATCACCAGTAAGCCATTGCCACCCATGCTGGAGGTCAGGGTGTGGTGTTCCCCGTCAACACCAGGTAAATTGAATTCGGGGGCCTGCCAGCCAAACTGGCACACCGGGGTTTGCAAACTTACCATCATCTTGCTCCAGAGTTCATTTCAGGTAATATTAACAAATTTATTTGTTAATGCACATTTTGCATCATATCATGTCAGAAAAACCATTGAATACCATGCCAAGATTTTTTATACCCACTTCGCCTACCCCCCATGCCGATTACGTCTTGCCGGAAGCCGCCTCACACCATGCGATGCGGGTGTTGCGTTTGGCGGCAGGCGATAGTGTGGTGGTATTCGATGGTCGTGGATGTGAATGGCCTGCCCAAATTGTGCGGATGGAAAAACAGGGTGTGACCCTCCGGGTAGGGGATGCAATCACGCCGCACCGGGAATCTGCTTTGGCGGTGACACTGATACAAGGTATTTCTGGCGGTGAACGTATGGATTTTACCCTGCAGAAAGCGGTGGAATTGGGGGTTCAACGTATCCAACCCGTCACTTGTGCGCGCAGTGTGGTGCGTTTGACGGGCGAACGCGCCCAAAAACGCCAGCAGCATTGGCAGCAAATGGTGATCAGCGCGTGCGAACAATGTGGTCGCAATGTGGTGCCGGAAGTGTTGCCCATTGTTGCTTTCAATGAGGGTGTACGCAATGCTGATGCTGGTTTGCGCCTATTGCTTGATCCCGTGGCCAAACGAACGTTACGTGAATTGCCGCTACCGAACGCCGGGGTTTGTTTGCTCGCAGGACCAGAAGGCGGATTTGATTCCAGGGAAATGGCACAAGCTTTTCAAGCCGGATTTGTGGGTGTGCGTTTGGGGCCGCGTGTCCTGCGCACAGAAACTGCAGCACTTGCCGCAGTGAGCGCGATGCAAATGTTGTGGGGAGATTTTTAAACGGATTGAAGCGGGAAGTTGCCGACCGCCGTTTACTCAGGTCTGTGGGTTTAAGGCGTCGCCATCAATCATTTGCAGGTCGTTTCCATTGGCAAAGCTCATGAGAAAAGCGAATGTGGCAGGTTGCTTTTCCTGTAATACTTTTTCAACCACCACACATTTGATGCCTTTGATGGTCATGGGACGCACATAAGGTGAGTAGTTCATACGATGATCTTCGCCAAATGTGGACAGGGCACCAGACAGACGTTCTGCCCAATCACTTGGGCGGAAGGTACGCCCGTCACTGGTAATTCCTTGAATGACAATTTCATTATTGGTCAGTTCTGACATGGTAAATAATGCAATGATCCGCCTAAAAATTGAGACAGGGGCGATTCTATCAGATTTTCGGATTTGATGCTCGGATTTGATGTTTGTGCGGTTTTGCGATCTCAGGCGAGATTTCAAGTTGACAGTGTACGGGTAATACCTGATAGAATTACATGGGTTTAATCCTGTACATTTTCCTGGAGATGAATGATGACACATGAACTGCCCGCGTTGCCTTACGCCAAAGACGCTTTACAACCCCATATTTCTGCAGAAACTCTGGAATACCATTATGGTAAACACCATCAGGCTTATGTGACTAATCTGAATAATCTCATTGCAAATACCGAGTTTGCAACAATGAGCCTGGAAGATATTATCAAGAAAGCCACGGGTGGCGTGTTTAACAATGCCGCTCAGGTATGGAATCACACTTTTTACTGGAATTGCCTTAGCCCACAAGGCGGTGGTGCTCCCACAGGCGCATTGGCGCAAGCAATTAATACCAAATGGGGCTCATTTGACGCATTCAAAGACGCTTTTTCCAAAGCGGCAGTGGGTACGTTTGGGTCAGGTTGGGCATGGCTGGTTAAAAATGCGGCCGGGGAGCTGGACATTGTTTCGACCAGCAATGCGGCGACACCGATGACCAGCGGTCAAAAAGCGTTGCTGACTTGCGATGTGTGGGAACATGCTTATTATGTGGATTATCGCAATGCGCGGCCAAAGTATGTCGAGGCGTTCTGGAATCTGGTAAACTGGTCGTTTGTTTCGGCCAATTTTGCTGGTTAAGCTGTTTTTTCAGAAGACATTCTGATTAAAAGGCGGCGTGAGCCGCCTTTTTGCATGGCGCCGCAAGTCGCTTTGCTGATTGGCTTCGATGTTGTGCCGTCGTTTCAATGTCATCCATTTATTCTGGGGTTTTAGTTGATATCATGTCCTATTTGATGAATACCTATGCGCGGTTGCCGGTGGCTTTCGTTCGTGGTGAAGGCGTTTGGTTGTGGGATGAAGCAGGCAACCGTTATCTTGATGCGCTGGCTGGCGTGGCAGTCAATGGTCTGGGGCATGCGCATCCGGGTTTGACAGAGGCGATCAGTGATCAGGCAAAAGCGTTAATCCACTGCTCCAATATTTATCAGATACGCCGTCAGGAAGCATTGGCCGAACAGTTGTGTCAATTGTCAGGCATGGACAATGTTTTTTTCTGTAATTCCGGTTGCGAAGCCAATGAGGCAGCCATTAAGCTGGCCCGCTTGTATGGGCATGGCAGGGGCATTCATTCGCCCAATATCGTTGTGATGGAAAACTCATTTCATGGCCGTACCATGGCGACACTCAGTGCAACCGGGAACCGTAAGGTGCAAGCCGGTTTTGAACCATTGTTGACTGGTTTCGTTCGGGTGCCCTACAACGATGTTGAAGCTGTGCGTCGGGTAGCTGAGCACAATCACGATGTGGTGGCGGTGCTGGTGGAACCGATAGAGGGTGAAGGTGGTGTTCGTGTCCCCAATGCGGATTATTTGCATGGATTGCGTCAGTTGTGTGACCAGCATGGTTGGCTGTTGATGCTGGATGAAGTGCAAACCGGGATAGCGCGTACCGGAAAATGGTTCGCTTTTCAACACACCGATATGGTGCCGGATGTGTTGACGCTGGCCAAAGGTTTGGGTTCTGGTGTGCCAATTGGCGCATGTGTGGCGAGAGGAGCAGCGGCGTCGGTGTTCAAACCTGGCAATCATGGCTCGACTTTTGGCGGCAATCCATTGGCCTGTGCGGCGGGTTTGGCTACTTTGGCGGCCTTGCAGAAAGAAAATCTGCTGGAGAATGCACGGGTCATCGGTCAGCAGATACGTGATGGTTTGGCACAGGCCTTGTCCGGTTTGAATGCGGTGCAAGCCATACGCGGCGAAGGTTTGATGATAGGGGTAGAGCTGGATCGACCTTGCGGTGAGCTGGTGAGTCTGGCTTTGTCAAAAGGGCTGTTAATTAACGTCACCGCAGAGCGGGTAGTGCGTTTGTTGCCGCCATTGGTGATGAATTCGGAGCAGGCTCAATTGTTGGTGGACATGCTGTCGTCATTGATACATGAGTGGTTACAGAAGGCTGGCGTATGAATCCAATCAGACATTTTTTGCAATTTAAGGATTTGACTGCAGAAGAGTTCGCTTATTTGTTTGAGCGCACGAAGCAGATTAAATCTTATTTTAAGAGCTACCAACTTTATCACCCCTTGGTGGATCGTACCCTGGCGATGATTTTCGAGAAGCAATCCACGCGTACCCGCCTGTCGTTTGAAGCCGGGATGCACCAACTGGGTGGTTCGGCGATTTATTTGAATACGCGCGACACCCAGTTGGGACGTGGTGAACCGGTAGAAGATGCGGCCAAAGTAATTTCGCGTATGGTGGATATGGTGATGATACGGACCTACGAACAGGAAATTATCGAGCGTTTTGCTGCGCATTCGCGCGTGCCGGTGATTAATGGTTTGACCAATGAATACCATCCTTGCCAGATTATGGCGGATATTTTTACCTATATCGAGCGTCACGGCAGCATTAGAGGCAAAACAGTGGCTTGGGTGGGCGATTCTAACAATATGTGCAACACCTGGCTGCAAGCGGCTGTGGTACTGGATTTTAATGTGCATGTTTCGACACCGCCGGGTTATGAGGTGGAGCCGGAGCGTGCAGGTCTGTATGACACCACGCATTATGAACAGTTTGACGATCCGATGGATGCCTGTTTTGGCGCCGATCTGGTGACGACCGATGTGTGGACCAGTATGGGCTTTGAAGCGGAAAATGATGAACGTCTGCGGGATTTTCAGGATTGGCAAGTGGATGCAGAAATGATGGCGCATGCGGGAGATCAAGCTTTGTTTATGCATTGTTTGCCTGCACACCGTGGTGAAGAGGTGACTGCCGGGGTGATCGACGGACCCCATAGTGTGGTGTGGGATGAGGCGGAAAACCGCTTGCACACCCAAAAAGCATTGATGGAATATTTATTGATTGGAAAGTTGGCTTAATCCGCAAATATCAGGGTTAATGCCAAAAAGGACAATGTGATGAGCGATGTAAAAAAAGTGGTGTTGGCGTATTCCGGTGGTTTGGATACATCAGTGATTCTGCAATGGTTGCAGGATACCTATCAGTGTGAAGTGGTGACATTCACGGCAGACCTTGGTCAAGGTGAAGAGTTGGAACCCGCCCGGGAAAAAGCACGTAAACTGGGCGTAAAAGAAATCTTTATTGATGATCTGCGCGAAGAATTTGTGCGGGATTTCGTGTTCCCGATGTTTCATGCCAACACCGTGTATGAAGGCGAATACCTGTTGGGTACGTCCATTGCCAGACCGTTGGTGGCCAAGCGTTTGATTGAAATCGTGAATCAAACGGGTGCGGATGCCATTTCACATGGTGCAACAGGCAAGGGAAACGATCAGGTGCGTTTTGAGTTGGGTGCTTACGCGCTTAAGCCGGATGTCAAAATCATTGCGCCCTGGCGGGAATGGGATTTGACTTCACGGGAAAAATTACTGGCCTATGCTGAAAAACATGGTATTCCAGTTGAAATGAAACACAAAAGTGGTGGCAGCCCTTACAGTATGGATGCCAATTTACTGCATATTTCGTATGAGGGGCGCGCGCTGGAAAATCCGGCAGATGAACCAGAAGCTGATATGTGGCGCTGGACGGTGTCGCCTGAACAGGCGCCGGATGAGGCGGAATATGTCGAACTCATGTTCCGGCAAGGCGATGTGGTGGGGATTAACGGTGTGGAAATCCCCGCAGCAAGCGTGCTGGCTGAACTGAATCGCATGGGCAGCCGGCATGGTGTGGGTCGTCAGGACCTGGTTGAAAACCGCTATGTGGGCATGAAGTCGCGTGGCTGTTATGAAACCCCGGGTGGGACAATTTTACTGAAAGCGCACCGGGCCATTGAGTCGATTACCCTGGACCGTGAAGTGGCTCATCTGAAAGATGAACTGATGCCGCGTTATGCCAGCCTGATTTATAATGGCTACTGGTGGAGTCCGGAGCGCCAAATGTTGCAGACGATGATTGATGCCAGCCAGGCGACTGTCAACGGTTGGGTACGCGTGAAATTGTACAAGGGGAATGTGATGGTGGTGGGCCGTGATTCGTCGACAGATTCCTTGTTCGACCCCACGATTGCGACTTTTGAAGACGATGCCGGGGCCTATAATCAGGCCGATGCCGGTGGATTTATTAAATTGAATGCGTTGCGTATGCGTATTGCTGCGCGCCTGGCGAACCAACGGGGTAAATGATGTCGCAATTTGATCAAGTGAGTGTTGTAAAGCGTGCGAATGTTTATTTCGATGGAAAATGTGTGTCGCATACCCTGGTGCTGGCAGATGGCAGCAAAAAATCAGTCGGTGTGATTTTCCCCAGCAATCTCGTATTTAATACCCAATTGCCTGAAATCATGGAAATCAATGTCGGGGTGTGCCGGATAAAATTGTCTGGCGAAACCGAATGGAAAACTTACCGTGCAGGTGAATCATTTCATGTGCCTGCCGACAGCCAGTTTGATATTGAAACGCTGGAATTGCTGGATTATGTGTGCCATTACGTGTCAGCCAATTGATTTTTGATCAGGTCATGACGGTCGGTGTAAGCGAAGCGAAACGCGATGCTTTCCCTCCCGGCGTGAATCGCAGTTTTGAATGCAGAATGAAGACTGCCGCGCTCCTAGGAGCCTGTCGGACTTGAAGAATCGAAGCGAAGTGGTTCAAGCAGGCAAGCCGCAAAGCGGCTGCTCGCAAAATTCGGCTGGGCGAGGGCAGGTTTTGCCGGTCAATAGTTGTTCTATTGACCAAAAAAGTGGTGAAATATGCACCGATCAGGTGGATTTGCAGCCGATTCCCTTTAAGTCCGACAGGCTCCTGAAGAAACAACCGCATGTTTCAAGATTTTATTCGGCCCAGTATGTTGGGTGATTGGCTCAACCTGCTGTTTAGCGTGTTATTGGTGGCGTGTTAGCAGGTTTTTTTGTACTGGAAATCAAAAACCCAACCGAATTACACCGCTACAAGCGGTGAATCGTATTGCGCGCACGGCATGGGTTGAAACAGTGATGGCGGGAAATCTTTGTTGTACCGTTTGTTTTTTGGTTGTTTGGGTCTGGGTTGCTGCCTTTGAGTACTGCATTGTTAATTGGGGTGCTGTTTTTTCTTGATCGCGCACCGAAGTGATTGTCTGAAGATTACGCTGAATAGGATGTGATATGCCAAGTTTTGATATTGTTTCCGAAGTGGATAAGCAAGAGGTTAAAAACGCCGTTGAGCAAACGAACAAGGAAGTTTCTACCCGGTTCGACTTCAAAGGGTCAGATGCCAGAGTCGAACAGCAGGAATATGTGCTGACCGTTTTTGCCGATGACCAGTTTAAGTTGGACCAGGTTCAGGAAGTATTGCGTGCTAAACTGATTAAACGTGGTGTGGACATTAAATGTCTGGATGTCGGGCAGTCGGAAAAAGTGTCCGGCAATACCGTGAAATGCTCAGTGACCGTGAAGACGGGCGTTGAGTCGGTTTTGGCTAAAAAAATTGTAAAATTAATCAAGGACAGTAAACTCAAAGTGCAAGCCAGCATTCAGGGCGAAACGGTGCGGGTAACGGGCGCCAAACGTGATCTTTTGCAAGAAGTGATTGTCCTGGTACGTAAACAGGTGGGCGATTTCCCTTTGCAGTTTCAAAATTTTCGTGATTAATGAAATTTGACAGATTGCAGGCCTGGTTTTATTCAATGCGCGAGAGTGGCGCATTTGACACCGCACCATCTTGATTTCCTCCTTTATACCTGTTACAGGTGCGTGCCTGTTTCATCGGGGGTATCCTTCTGGTATGCTTCAGACTGGCACGCAGGAAATTTTTATCGTAGAAAGGAAAATATAATGATTATTCGCGATATTTTAATTCTCAGAGAACGGGAAGTCTTAACCTCCCCTCCCACGAAAATTGTCGCTGACGCCATCAGCATGATGATGCAGGCCGGGGTAGGGTCTTTGCTGATTCTTCAGGACGGTGTAATGGTGGGACTGTTGACCGAACGTGACGTGTTGCGGGGTATTCATGATTACGGCGCGAAGGGTTTGGCGCAACCTGTTAGCAGTATGATGGTCACAGAACCGATTATCGGCAATCCGGAAGACAGTGTGGACTATGTGCGTGGTGTGATGACAGAACACCGCATTACCCATCTGCCGGTGATGGATGGTCAGCAGAAATTGCTGGGCGTCATCTCTTATCATGATGTTGCCAAAGCATGTCTGAATGCGGTGGATTTTGAAAACAGTCTGCTCAAACGTTATATCAAGCATTGGCCTGAGGCTTGAAATTTGAAGTGTTTCGTTATGCATGGCTTGATCTGAGTGGAGGTCGCCGCACGGCGTAAAGGCGGCCTCTCTCATTGACGCCTGTGCGCGCTTACGGAATTTCCCCCTCTGGTCGTGCTCTATGCATGCATCAGTTCCCCAAGAATGTCTAAATAAGCTGCTATCCGCGCCGGATGAATATCGCCTTGCTCACAGGCAGTACGAATTGCACAACCGGGTTCATTGAGGTGCATGCAGTTATTGAAGCGGCATTGTCCCAAATAAGGCCGAAACTCCAAAAAATGGTGATCCAGTTCGCGGGCTTTAATCTGCTTGAGTCCAAACACCTGCATGCCCGGGGAATCAATCAACCAGCCTGCTTGCGCCAATTTGTACATGCTGGCACTGGTGGTGGTGTGTTTGCCTGAATCCAGTGCCTGTGAAATTTCTTGCGTTGTGCTACGGGCTTCCGGAACCAGCGTATTGATTAAACTGGATTTCCCCATTCCGGATTGCCCGACAAATACGCTGACTTTCCCCTGTATCAGTGGGCTGAGCTCATGAATGTCCCTGTGTGCAGAGACGCTGATGACGCGGTGGCCCAAAGACTCATACGCGGCCAGAGCATGCCGGACTTGTTGTGCTGGCATGCCCAGATCGGTCTTGTTGACGCAAATGATGGCAGGGATGTTTTCCGCTTGCGCTGCAATCAGGCAGCGATTCAGTAGCAACTCATAAAAGCTGGGCACCGGCGCCACAACGATGATAATTTGATCGACATTCGCGGCAATGAGCTTTGCGCGGTGCGCCACAGAACGGTAAAGCAAATTATTGCGCGGCAGGCCGTGATGAATCACCCCTTGTGTGAGGCTGGTGGGCGTAAACATGACGCGGTCCCCGCAGGCCAGCGTCGATTGTTTGCTGCGCCCCACACATTGATAATTGAGGCCGGATTCGGTTTCAACACGATAATGGCGCCCGTAACTGGCGGTCACTAAGCCTGTGAGCTGGGTGGGCGTGCTCATGCGGTCAGTGATTTCAGATGGTACAGCAATTCCAGCGCGGCTTTTGGGCTCAACTGGTCGGGTTCGGCCTGCGACAAGGCGGCCAGTGCAGGATGTGTGATGAGGGTTGGTTCGTGCTGCGGGGCGAATAATTCTGCCTGGGGGTTGATGGCATGTGCAGTGCGTTCCAGCTCATTCATTTTAAGCTGTGCAGCACGGATGACGGTAGCGGGAACGCCTGCCAAAGCCGCCACTTGCAGGCCATAACTCTTGCTGGCTGGGCCATCTTTGATGTGACGCATAAAGACAATTTTATGTTGGTGCTCCAGGGCTTCGACATGTACATTGGCAATGTTGGCATGTAATTCAGGGAGTTGGGTGAGTTCGACGTAATGGGTGGCGAACAGCGTGTAGGCCGATTGAGCCAAGTGCTCTGCAATCGCCCAAGCCAGTGCCAAACCGTCAAAAGTAGCTGTACCCCGGCCAATTTCATCGAGTAACACCAGACTTTTATCTGTGGCATGGCGCAGAATATGCGCCGCTTCAGTCATTTCCACCATGAAGGTGGAACGCCCGCCGGCAAGGTCATCCGAGCTGCCGATACGGGTAAAAATTTGATCAATGTCACCGATGCGTGCTTGCTGTGCCGGGACCGGACACCCGCAACAGGCGAGCAGGACAATGATGGCGGTTTGCCGCATGTAGGTGGATTTACCGCCCATGTTGGGACCCGTAATCAGTAACATTTGACGGTTGCGGGACAGGCTGAGGTCATTGGGAATAAACGTGTCTACTCGCGATTCTACCACCGGATGTCGTCCAGCGCGAATGTCGATGATGGCGTCATCCGTGTAAGTCACGGGGCAAAAATTCAAGTGATCGGCGCGTTCAGCCAGGGTGCATAACACATCGACTTGTGCGAGGGCGCGCGCCAATGACAGGATGTGTGGCACTTCAGGTTGCAGGATCTCCAGGAGTTGCTCAAACAACAGTTTTTCACGGCTGAGTGCGCGTTCCGATGCGGACAGCGCCCGGTCTTCAAAGGCTTTCAGTTCGGGTGTGATATAGCGCTCGGCATTTTTAAGCGTTTGCCGCCGGGTGTAATCCTCTGGGGCATGTTGCGACTGCAGTTGACTCAATTCAATGTAGTAGCCATGTACCCGATTGTATTCAATACGTAACGTGGCAATGCCCGTGCGTTCCCGTTCACGCGTTTCCATCGCAAGCAAATAGGCTGCACTGTTTTGTTGCAAGCCGCGTAATTCATCCAGTTCTGCATCATGGCCCGTTGCCATGACGCCGCCTTCACGCAGGTTGTTGGCCGGTTCATCACGAATGGCGCGGCAGAGCAGTTGATACAGCTCAGGTTGTGGCGCGCAGTGGACCATCAATTCAGCGATGAAGGGCGTGGGTGCCAGTTGTTGCAGCAAGTCCTGCAGTATTTCGAGGCGTGACAAAACTTCACGTAAACCCGATAAATCCCGTGGGCGAGCATTTTTTAAAGCAATGCGTGCGCTGATGCGTTCAATATCCGCCATGCCTCGCAGACAGGCGTGCGCGGCATGACTTTGCGCGTGTTTGAGCCGTAGATGGGCAATCGCATCCTGGCGCCCACGCAAAATAACCCGATCGCGAAGAGGGTGATGCAGCCAGTGACGCAAATGGCGCGAACCCATGTTGTTGGCGCAGGTGTCCAGCAGCGATAACAGGGTTGGGGCATCCTCACCCTGTAATGTTTGGCTGATTTCCAGATTGCGCTGGGTGGCGGCATCCATGTTGACATAGCGATGTTGCGCATCCAGGCTGATGTGCTGAATGTGTGGAAGTCGATTGCATTGTGTGGCGTGAGCGTAAGTCAGCAGGGCGCCTGCTGCGATGACGGCTGCATCCGGGAATGTACTGATGTCATCGTCGGGACACTGGTTGCGCAGCCGAAGACGAGCGGCTTTGGCTTCAAATTCGTTGGCAGGCAGTTTGCGCACACTTTCGATACCTGTTCTGATGACGATTTGTGCGTTATCCGGCAATAAAATTTCAGATGGTGACAGCCGTTCCAACCAACCGGACACGTCATCCGCAGTGCAAACGGCCAGGGAAAAAATACCCGATGAGAGGTTTAACCAGGCGAGGCCGATGTGCTCATCCGATTCTGGAAACAGGCACAGCAACAAGCTGTCGCGCCGCTCGTCGAGCAAGGCAGCATCGGTTAAGGTGCCCGGCGTGACAATTCGCTTCACTGCGCGGTCTACGGGACCTTTGCTGGTGGCCGGATCGCCCAACTGTTCGCAAATGGCAACGGACAGCCCCAGCTTGACCAGTTTGGCGAGGTAAGCGTCCGCTGCGTGAAAGGGCACGCCCGCCATGGAAATGGGCTTGCCCGCCGATGAGCCGCGTGAGGTCAGTGTGATGCCCAGCAG
>JAJYMO010000089.1 GCA_021786845.1 Pseudomonadota bacterium
CCGGCTAAACTGATTTTATTGGGCACCGTATTCAGCATTTTACCTATGGCGTGTAAAATGACCTTGGTATAGGGCTGCAATTCTGCGCTCGCAGAGGCGAACATGGGCCGGTTTTTTTCATCCACGATCTGTATTCGCAAACCTTCCGTGGTGATGTCGAGTAACAGCTGGCTCTTGAATTGCTTCAGCATGGGATTGGCGTCTATGGCTGCGCCAATCTGCGTTTTCAGGCCTTCCAGACGTTTTGCTTCCAGACGCTCCAGATCGGCCTGCGCGCTCTTTAGATCAAAAGTCTTCTTTTGTAGCGGATTGGTTGCTTTGGTGATCTGCCCCTCTTCCCGTGTTAAATCTTTACCGCCGCCTCTAATGACGCTGGAACTGTCGCCGCTACCCGAACCGCCGGCCATTGCCACCCGCAGCGGTGTCGCAAAATAGGCGGCAATTCCTTGTAAATCGCCCTTGGATGTTGAGCCCAATAGCCACATCAGCAAGAAAAAGGCCATCATCGCGGTAACGAAGTCCGCGTAAGCAATTTTCCAGGCGCCGCCATGGTGGCCGCCGGCAACTTTATTGATTCGCTTTACAACAATGGGACGTACTTCAGCCATCATTTATGCTCACTTATGCTTTATTATTTCGCCTTGGTCTGCTTGACGTGGTCTTCCAGTTCAATAAAACTGGGGCGCTCGGTGGAGTACAATACCTTGCGCCCGAATTCCACCGCCAATGCGGGTGCATAGCCGTTTAAGCTGGCTAGCAGGGTGATTTTCACGCATTGCAGCATTTTGCTCGACTCATCCAGTTTTTGTTCCAGTAGACCCGATAGCGGCCCTACAAAGCCATAGGCCAATAAAATTCCCAGGAAAGTGCCCACCAGCGCGTGAGCGATCATGATTCCCAGTTCGCTGGGTGGTGCACCGACCGACTCCATGGTATGGACGACGCCCATCACTGCAGCAACGATACCGAAAGCGGGCAAACCATCCCCCATTTTCGAGATGATATGCACAGGCACGGAACCTTCGTGATGATGCGTCTCCAGTTCATTGTCCATCAGGTTTTCGATTTGAAAGGCATCCATGTTGCCCGATACCATTAAGCGCAGATAGTCTGTCATGAATTCGATGACGTGGTGGTTATGCAAGATGGCAGGATATTTGCTGAACAAGGCGCTGGATTCCGGGTTTTCAATGTCACCTTCTATCGACATCAAGCCTTCTTTACGGACCTTGCCCAAAATTTCATACAGTAATGCAAGTAAATCCAGGTACAGTGCTTTGGTATAGCTCGATCCTTTAAATACGGACGGCAGTGCTTTCAGGGTCGCTTTAATGGATTTGCTGTTGTTGCCGACGAAGAAAGCGCCTCCTGCACCACCCGCGATCATCAGCAGTTCTACAGGTTGTAATAATGCCGCCAAATGGCCGCCTGCTATCGCAAAACCGCCGAAGACGGCGCCCAGTACTACCAAATAGCCAATAATTACTAACACCCACTACTCCTCGTCATCATCGAAGGCTAAATTCATCATGATTCAAATACGCTCATTTTAACCCATTGTCATTATAGCGGTTATTTGTTGGCGAACTTGACGCGGTTTGTCCGTAAACTTACATATACCATGCATAGAGTGGTGCACGCATACCCCCGGTCTGGATGATTTCATCGGCTGCTTTTGCTGAAATGAAAAACTCATTACTCAGCAGTATGGCACCCGGCCGCATTTCCCGATGCGCTTTCTGCCATAAAGCCGGCATGGCGGCCGGTGATAAATAAGCAAACACAATATCGAATTGAGAAAAATCGAAATGATGATAGTCTGCTCGTATAAACTGCGCCCGACTGCGGGTGAAACGTGCCCGCAATTCACTGAACAACCAAAGCAGCGGCGCTAACTCCACGCCGATTATCGCACTATTCGGATAACGCGCGGCTAAATTTAACACCAAACCACCTGTTCCGCTTCCTGTATCAATCAATTTAAATGGCCGGTCTACTGGCAGGAATTGCACAACGGCATCCCATGTCGCGCGATGTGAGGGATAGTAAGGGACTTGGGTTCGAAATGTGTGTCCATATAAAACCAGCAACAATAAAAATCCAGACAGAAACAGGAATGTGGGTAAATGGAGTGTGAATGTGACAAGTAAAGCCAATGGGAACAGGCACTGGATAAACCACCACCAAACCGCCAGCTTGAACCAGCGGCTAAACAATGCGGCCAGCAAACCTTGTAATAACACGGCCAGTCCAAGGGTAAATGACGGTGCGGGTATTAAGTATTCCCAAATTTGCCAAAGCATGCCGACGCACAGCAATGCAAAACCTTGTGCTGCGAATGCCCGCACTGCAGGTAAATGACGAATCGAAGTTATCCGGCTAAAGCTGGAAAATAAATTGAATTTTAACAAAGATAGACTTGATAAAAATGAACGGCAGGCCGGAAGCCTTGTTGTTAATCGTGCTACGCGCGTTTCACGCTAACAGTGAAGCTGTGCGTTCAGTTTCTTCACGTAATTTTTTGGTTTTACCTGCGCGTGAAGGTAAATGACATAAGCCGCAGACATAGTGGCTATTTAAATCAAAGCGGTCAATCACAAAACGCCCGTGACACTTTGTGCAAAGGGTGGTGGCCAGCATATTGCGCTCAATAAACCGCACCAGCGTCCAGGCTCGGGTTAAGGACAGGACGGCTTCGCCGGTTTCGTTGATGGTTTCCAGCTGTTCCAGGTACAGTTGGTATGCGCGCATGATCGCTTGTATGCCCTGAATTTCAGCATGCTGGATCAGATACTGGTAGATATTGAGGAATATTGAGGCATGAATGTTGGGTTGCCAGGTTAAAAACCAGTCGGTTGAAAATGGCAACATGCCTTTTGGCGGTGAGACGTGTTTCAGTTCTTTGTAGAGCTTCACGAGACGTTCTCGTGAAAGTGATGTTTCGGACTCCAATAGCTGAAGACGCGCACCCAACTGTATCATTTCAATCGCCAGTTGAATTTCCTGTGCTTCGGTCACTACGCTGATTTTTGCCATGCGAAAGATTTCCCTGTGAAGCTGCGCTTAAGCGATTTCTTCCACAGCCTGACCAGCCATTAAAATAGCCGCATGGGAATGTGCCAGAGAACGGTCTTTATTGTAGCCGGTGAGCATATTTAAAATCGCGCTGTCATCAAAACGGAATCGGGCCAGCATCATGTTGGTGCTGGCCAGTTTAAGCAGCTGCGAATTACTCAGTCCTTCAAGCAAATCAGCAATTTGTGCATCAACACCCAAGCGAAAAATAGCAGTTGGTTTATCGGCACGTATCATCTGTTGGGCCAGCATCAGGTAGCTTAAATTGGCGTCGCGAATTTCTGCCAATATATCGTTTATAGTCATTTGAACTCCTTGAAAACCAGTTTAAAAGTATCGTGCGGCCTGGTTAGCATATTGAATGGAGAACAGTTTTGCGCAAATAGGAAGCGATCTGTATTTTATGTACGTAAAAGATGGGCTCAACAAGACGGCGTCTGTCTTACAGGCACGCGAACAGAAGCTAATAACACCGGATTGGTGAAATTAAGATATGGCGAATTTCAAGCCACGCAAGGCTTGTGGCGGTATGCCAAAAAAAACCTCAATAAATCCTGTAAGAAAATAAAGACCTCACAACTAAAATTCAAGCCCTCACAAGGGGCAACAAGGCGCAGTGCTTTTTCAGCCCGGCTTCACCGTTATGCTTATTGTGATGTTTTTAAAAATTTATGCTGACCCATCCCGAAGACAGCTCACCATCCCTGGCCCAGTGAATGATTTGGGCTGAACATTCGGCGTTGCCGTAACGGTTTAAGTTTCCTGTCAACCTGTCGCACTGGCCGCACCAAAACATCACTGATTAATTAAAACGGCAAAATAAAACCCAATCCAAATGACTGACAAAAACCAATGGTTTTAACTTCCGCAAAAAAATAATTAGCTGGTTGTCTATTAACGCCAGTATTTGATAAAACTTTAGGGTAATTTTTAATTTAATTTAAACTTTTATTGAGGTGTGTCTGATATAGCGTGACTTGCTGAGGATGCCAGCACTCATCATGTTGTTTATAAAGTGATGTTGTTTGATATGGCAAAGTGTTTCATGCGACGAAGTTAACAGTTCGCTGTTTTTCAGGCAGATGAAGCAGGTGCTGTTTTGCACCGCAGTGCCTTGGGTCATTGTATTTTGCCGACTGAAAAGGACACTTCTTTTTCCGGTTGAGGGAGCGTAGACAGGATGACCAGTTCCACCCGGCGATTCCTTGCGCGGCCCGCAGCGGTATCATTGGGAAGGATGGGTTTGTTTGAACCATAGCCGACAACCTTCAAACGGTTTTCTGCAATGCCATCGGCGACGAATTCGCGTGCAACACTGCTGGCGCGTACTGCGGACAATTCCCAGTTGGATGGGAACAGGGGGGTGTTAATCGGCACATTATCGGTATAACCGTCTATTTCCATGTTGTTACGCTGGTTTTTTAGAACTTGTGCAATCGCATGCAATGCGGAGATGGATGTCGTCGTCAGTTGGGCGTTACCCGGTGCGAACAGCAGGCTGGCATTAATTTCGACATTGACGCCGCGCGAGGTTTGCGTCACGTGTACTTCACCCGTGTTGACCAGCGGCGCCAAAAGTTGTAACAGGTTTTTAGCGATTCCTGTCATTTGAGTGTTTTCCTGGCGCACCACGCCACTCACTTTGGGGCTGGGTGCGGTTACCTCCAGGCGGTTATCCTTGAGATTAACCGGTGTTCCGGCTGTATATCCAAAGGCATTGCCTAAGACATTGGACAGCACCTTGTATTTGCCTTCATTCACTGCCGAAATGGCGTACATCACGACGAAAAAAGCGAAAAGCAAGGTGATAAAATCTGCATAAGACACCAGCCAGCGATTAGGGTCATCATGTTCTTCCTTGAGGGGTTTGCGAGCCACAGGGTTTACCTCAAATAAGCAGCCAGGTGCTCTTCGATGATGTGCGCGTTTTCACCGTTAGCAATGGCGAGCATGCCGTCGGCGATCATTTCATGTTGACGTACCTTTTGATTCACAATGGCCCTAAGCCGGTTTGAAACCGGCAAAAAAATCAGGTTTGCAAATCCTACGCCATAGATCGTCGACACAAAAGCGATGGCGATACCACTGCCCAGTTTGGACGGATCAGATAAATGCTCCATCACCTGGATCAGACCCATCACTGCGCCTAAAATACCGATGGTCGGTGAGTAACCGCCCGCTGCTTCCCATATTTTTACTGCCTGCCGTTGTTCGGTTTCAAATGCATGAATTTCGGCATCCAGTATTTCCCGTAATTTCGCCAAATCGACACCATCGATAATCAGCCGCAAGCCTTTCATGGTAAAAGCATCTCTGCTGTTTTTCATGTAGGGCTCCAGGCTTAACAAGCCTTCGCGCCGGGCCGTGTTACTCCAGGCCATGATGTCTTTTACAATCTCTTTGCGCTGGTCTGGTGGCGGTTGAAATACCCATCGCGCCATTTTGACGCCACGTATAAATACTGGTGCACTGGTTTGTAACAAGACTGCACCAAAAGTGCCTATGACAACAATGACAAAAGCGGCTGGCTGCAGTAAGGCGCTGAGATGCCCTCCATCCAGCTTGTCCGCAGTCAATATGCCAACGAATGCCAGCAATAGTCCGATCAGGCTGCCCCAGTCCATCATTGCCCCCTGAGATTTGCTCGGATACGTGAAATGGCTTGACCGTGCAATTGGCAGACCCGAGATTCGGACACGCCCATGATTGCACCAATCTCTTTAAGGTTCATTTCCTGTTCGTAATACAAGCCCATCAGTATTTTTTCGCGCTCCGGCAAGTTTTCAATTGCCGCAATCAATGCGCTTTTGAAACCATCTTCCAGCAGTCCGGTGAGCGGATCGCCCGAAATATCGGTGCAATACCGATCCAGAAAATTGTCATGATCTTCATCGTGATAATCCTCGTAATACACCAATTGATGACCACTTCCTTCATTGAGCATGTCCTGATACTCGACCAGAGACACTTTTAATGCGTGAGCGATCTCAATTTCACTGGGCATCCGTCCCAAACTTTGTTGTAACGCGGACATGGCCTTTTCTATCTTGCGCATATTTTGACGCAGATTTCGCGGTAACCAGTCGGTATTGCGCAGCTCATCCAGCATTGCGCCGCGAATACGCTGCACGGCGTAAGTTTCAAACTGTGCGCCATGTGTATTTTCGTAGCGGTTCACCGCATCCAGCAATCCCATCATGCCGGCCTGTATCAGGTCGTCGGCTTCCACGCTGGGCGGTAATTTCGCTTTCAGCTGATAGGCCAGTCGTTTGACCAGCGGCGCGTGCTCGGTAATCAACTGGTCTTTATTGGCTTTCCCGTTAATGGTGTACATGTGTCAGGATAAACCCAATTGTCCTGCAATGCGCCTGAATGCCACTGAAGCTGTCGCCATGGGAAATGCGTCAATCACAGAACGTCCTAGCCCTGCTGCACGACTCAAATGATCGTCAGAAGGAATTGACCCCATGAAATACAATGAAACGGCTAAATAACGACTGGCTGTTTTGGCCAGGTTCGCATAAACCAGACGAGCCTGATCTTCTTCGCTATGGGTCACCAGAATGCCGAAAGAACGTCGTCCCAGCGTTGCGTTCAAGCGTTTGATCAGACAATAGCCTGCTTTGATCGATTCCGCCCCTCCAGTAATATGGATACCTATCATGCCGTCATCCAGCACCGTTACCGGGAGCCTGTCATTTTTATCCAGTTCGGCGTCCACCAGCATTGTCCCGTATTGCTGAGCCAGTACCGTAAACACTTTGGACAAACGCTGGTTTTCCATCTCATTTTCACGCACTGAGGCTACTCGTTCACCACTCATTGCGACAACGCTAAATCCCTGTGGCACGGACATGATGACTTCGCTTAATGAACACGTTTCTCGTGCTACCTCCAGCAAGCCGTTTTTGCTCGCCAGGTTTAAGTGTATGCCCACGCCATCGAAATATCTTGCATCCACTAAAATCGTGTCACTTCCCACATGAGCCAGTGTGGCGGTTAAATTGGTCAACATGACGTTTTTTTCTGCGACGCCCAAAGTCGATAATAAAGTCACGATGCGGGGTTTGGGTTCGGCCAGCATGCGCCGCAGGCCGTCTGCCTGATCCATGTGAAAATTAGCCAAAATTCACCTCACGCAATGTATGATCCTGCGATGCGCGTGCGGCACCGGAAACCACCAGTGACAATTCCTCATCACGAAGTTGGAAACCGGTCGATTCACGCTGTAATCTGAACGCGCGATCAATTAAAAGCTCGCGGTTGATCAAATGTAAATCCTCCGGCACTCGCTGGCCATTGGCAGAGTAATACAAGTTGAGCTTATGACGCACGATCACATCGACCACGTTGCCCATTGTTGCCGCTTCATCAATCTTGGTGATAATGCATCCCGCCAACCCGGAGCCTTGATAGGCGCGTACCACTTCAGTCAAGGTTTCGCCTGTCGAGGTTGCATTCAAACACAACAAACGTTTTACCTCTGATCCTGCACCGGAAAGCATGGCAACCTGTTCCGCCACCATTTGATCACGCTGATTCATGCCTACTGTATCGATCAATACTGTATGCTTGTTTTTAAGTTCATTCAGGGCAATCCGCAGATCGCTTTCATCTTTGACTGAGTGCACCATCACACCCAGAATTTTGCCGTAAATGCGCAGTTGTTCGTGCCCGCCGATACGGTAGCCATCCGTCGTAATCAAGGCCAATTTGCTGGGGCCATGCCGCATGACGCAGCGTGCTGCCAGTTTTGCCGTGGTGGTGGTTTTCCCAACTCCGGTAGGCCCAACCAATGCGTATATCCCGCCATTTTCAAGAATTTCATCTTCATTGTTCATCACGGTTAAATTACGCGTTAACACCGATTTTACCCAGCGAAAACCTTCTTGCAATGTTTTGATTGCGGGAAGATTTTCAACCAAATGGCGTGACAGGCTGGGGCTGAATCCGGCTGAAAGCAATTTGCGCAAAATGTCGGCGCGATGCGGGTCCCGATTTTGCGTATTCCCCCAGGCAATTTCATTGAACTGCGTTTCCAGCATCCCGCGCATGGAACGAATTTCATCCATCACCTCGGCCAATGCCTTGGTCGCACCGGCGTTGGTCTTTACCGACGCGGATTCATCGGGGTGTGAGCGTGCTGCCTGCAAGGCACCGGCAAG
Source organism: Pseudomonadota bacterium (assembly GCA_021786845.1). Classification (GTDB taxonomy): domain Bacteria; phylum Pseudomonadota; class Gammaproteobacteria; order Burkholderiales; family Sulfuriferulaceae; genus Sulfuriferula. The sequence continues at coordinate 8,241 of JAJYMO010000089.1, forward strand.
GTTTTCCGCCTGATTGTGTCGCATTTCGGAAACAGGAAAACCCATTAAATCAGGTTGTGGCTCTGCTTCTTTTTCCACGGACGGCGACACCAGTGAGGCAATATCCTCTCCGGCCAATGCCATGATTTCTACCCCCGCAGGCACATTGCGATTGGACAAAATAACGGCGTCTCCGCCAAGTGCGTCGCGTACCATGCGCAATGCATCACGCGCGCTGCCCGCAATAAATTTTCGTACGTTCAAGCTTGACCTCCTACTAAATTAGTCACCCTGATGGTTTTTGAATCAGGGATTTCAGAATGCGATAACACTTTCAATTGTGGAATTGCACGATGCAAGAAATGTGCTAATAATACTCGCAATGGGTGGGGTACGAGTAAAACCGGTGGCAATCCCATTTTCTCCTGTTGTTGTGTTGCCAAATTGGTCTGGGTCGCGAGCGTATCAGCCAACCCCGGCTCCATGCCGGTATCGGTTCCACTCGCCTGAATGGCCTGCATCAGCAAGCGTTCAAGCTTGTTATCCAAAGCCATCACGGACAATTCGGCCGCCCCGGGATAGATCTGCTGCACAATGGCGCGACCTAGCGCAATACGTACCAGCGCAGTGAGTTCGTTGGTGTCCTGGATGCGGGGCGCATGTTCGGCCAGCGTTTCGATGATGGTTCGCATATCCCGAATGTGCACACCTTCGCTCAACAAATTTTGCAACACTTTTTGCAACGCCGACAAAGTCATGGCCTTGGGCACCAAATCCTCAATCAATTTTGGTGATTCGCTTGCCAAATGGTCCAGTAGTTGCTGTGCCTCCAATCGCCCCAACAGTTCCGCCGCATGCTGGGTAATCAGATGGTTGAGGTGCGTTGCGATCACCGTTCCTGCATCGACGACAGTGTAGCCCATTGTTTGTGCCTGATCGCGCAAACTGGCCTCTACCCAAATGGCAGGCAGGCCAAAAGCGGGATCAATGGTTGTGATGCCGGGGAGCGTGCCGCTGACCACGCCAGGATTAATCGCCAGAAATTGTCCGATCTGCGCTTCACCGCTGCCGACCTCAACGTCTTTTAAGGTGATGCGGTAACCTGACGGTTTAAGCTCCAGGTTGTCGCGAATATGCACAGAAGGCGGTAAAAAACCAACTTCCTGTGCGAATTTTTTCCGTATCCCTTTTATTCTACGCAATAATTCACCGCCTTGGGCCTTGTCTACCAAGGGGATCAAACGGTATCCGACCTCCAGTCCCAACGTATCGACGGGGATGATGTCGCGCCAGGACGCTTCTTCTTCTGCTGAGGTGGTCGGTGCAACGGGTTCAGGTACAATGGCTGCCAGTTTGTTTTTTTGCGTCTGTGTATAAGCGCTACCGGCTAACACTGCGGCTAACATCATAAATGCCAAATGCGGCATGCCCGGAATCACACCCATCCCGCCAATGATGCCTGCGGCAATATACAGCACATTGGGCTTTGCAAAAAGTTGATTGAGCAATTGAGTGCCAATATCCTGATCGCTTGCTACCCTGGAGACGACGATACCGGCTGCAGTTGAAATAATCAATGAAGGAATTTGTGCGACGAGACCATCACCAATCGCCAACAGGGTGTAATCTTTAATGGCGACATTGAAACTCAAATCATGTTGGGCCATACCCACGATTAAACCGCCGACAATATTGATAATCGTCACCATAATGCCGGCTATTGCGTCGCCGCGCACATATTTGCTGGCACCATCCATTGCCCCGTAAAATTCGGCTTCCTGCGCTACCTCGGTACGTCGTTGACGCGCCTCTTTTTCGGCGATCAATCCCGCATTCAAATCGGCATCAATGGCCATTTGTTTGCCTGGCATGGCGTCGAGGGTAAAGCGTGCGCCGACTTCCGCAATTCGGCCAGCACCCTTGGTGACCACCATAAAATTGATGATGGTTAAAATGATGAATACGACAATACCGACAGCATAGTTGCCGCCGATCAGAAAATGCCCGAATGCTTCAATGACTTTACCTGCTGCAGCGGGACCCGTATGTCCTTCAGTCAGCACCACCCGGGTAGATGCGACGTTAAGTGAAAGTCGAAGCATGGTGCTCACCAGCAACACCGTTGGAAACGCAATGAAATCCAGTGGCTTAACGGTGTACAAACTGGTAAGCAATACGATAATCGCCAGGGCGATATTGAAGCTGAAGAAAATATCGAGAATGAAAGGGGGTAATGGCAACACCATCATTGACAGCATGATGATGATGATAATAGGCGCGACTAATATTGCTCCGTTGGGTAATGGCAACCATGCCGGAAATTTAAATCCGTTCACAGCAGTATTTCTCCGTTCCCGGTCTGGGTTGAAATCCCATCATGCAATGGGTCCAATTCATCGGGTATTTTGATTTCGCCTGGCGTAATCGGGGCAACCCCACCGTGTTGACGGTAGGTGCGTAATTGAAAGACGTAGGCAAGCACTTCGGCAACGGCCGTATAAAGTGCCTCAGGGATTTCGTGTGTCAGTTCCGCGTGTTGATACAGGGCGCGCGCCAGTGGCGGCGCTTCTAAAATAGGGACAGCATGCTCGAGCGCCAATTCGCGAATTTTTGCAGCGACTTCGTCCGCGCCTTTTGCGACGACAATCGGTGCGCCCATGGCGCCGTCTGCATATTTGAGTGCCACGGCATAGTGCGTGGGGTTGGTCACCACCACGTCAGCATTAGGCACTTCCGACATCATCCGCCGCTTTGCCATTTCACGTTGTTGCGCACGTATCTTGGCCTTGATTTGGGGATTTCCATCCGACTCTTTGGCCTCTTGACGCACCTCCTGGCGAGTCATTTTGAGTTTGTTTGCGTAGTGCATCAATTGATAAGGTACGTCCATCATGACGATCAAACCCAATGCAGCCGTCATGGAAATAAACGCAATCCAAAGTATGCTGGCCATATGCGTGATAGCGGAAGGCAAGGATTCCAGGCTAAGCCCCATCACCGCTTCTTTTTGTTTTACCACCACTAACCAGGCGACCGTGCCCACTAGCGCAGCCTTGGCAATGGCCTTGACCAGTTCCATGATCGATCGTGAAGACAGTAAATTGCCAATGCCAGTAAGTGGATTGATGCGGGAAAAATTCGGTAATAAAGCGTTTGGACTAAAGAGCCAACCCCCTATCAGGGCGGGGGAAAACATGGCCACTAAAAGTAAAAGCCCTGCAACGGGTGAAAAAGCAAGAAACAAATTCCATAAGTTGTGTTCCAGGTGCGAATAAAGCAATGAAAAATCAAATGCCTGGGCACGATCGAAACGCATGCCGTTCAGCAAGGTGGCCTCGAGTTGGCGAATCAACCGGTCGCCTGAGAACCAGATGCCGCTGCCTGCAGCCAATAATCCGGTAAAGGTCGCCAATTCGCGTGAGCGAGGGACATCACCCTCCTCACGTGCTTTTTCCAGTCGCTGTAATGACGCCTGTTCCGTTTTTTCAAGACCGCTGTCTTCAGCCATCGTTTGTTGCTCTTTTCCCTGCCTAGCCCAAGACGGAATACCCTTTCGTGATTATCAGCGAAATACGTTCCGCGCCATGGGCAGAATAAAGCAGTAAAACCACCGCTTTTCTATTTATTAAACAGGAAAGTGGGAATTAAATATCATCTTTAATATCACCTTTTTTATTGATTGTTTTTATTGTGTAGGGGAGTGAATGTTTCGCATGTGATTTCTTGCAATAAACATATAATAAATTGTTTTATATATATTTTTTTATTTTATTTTTTCTGTGGCGCTCATGGGTTTCCTTCAAAAACAAGTGGCAGGTAGCATGATTTGAGGCCAATCGGCCTAAAAGTGGGTACGCGTGACGCGTTCTGAAAACATATTTTTTGTCGCCTTCAGTGCGTTTTCAATGGCTTTACGTTTGTAATCCCATTGCGCATCGTCACTGGGTGGATTGATCGCCATGGTTGCATTGGCTTCATAAAGTAAAATATTTCCGTTCGAGTCGAATCCGAAATCCATGCCGCAAAAATCCAGTCCGATAGACTGACTGATCCGCAGAAGCGATGTCAGCGCGCTTGATCCAATATAGGTCGAAAAATCATTTAAAAACAGGGATTCTTCACGGCGATACGCTGGCGACTTGTCCATGTCCGAACTGAAGTAGTGAACTTTCCATTGGGTAGAAATTGCCATATGTATGGGATATAGGCGGCCATTGATTGACATCACCCTGTATTTTCTGAATAAACCATCTTTCGATTGTGAATTGAGAAACTCAATGGCCAATAAATTCTCCCCCGGCAGGGCTTCCATGGCAACATGGAGCGCATGGCGGTTTTCTACAGGCAAGAAATAGTTCCCACCGTGGAAACCTGGCGTACGCAGCAAGAACGGAAAGTGGATGTGCGCTTGCGCCAAAACTTTTGACACACGGGCAGCGTCTGTATCCGGTTTTGAAAAAAACACCATACGGGGTGAAATAACACCTGGCACAGCTTGCCGTTGCATCGCATTGGCAACTCGTCCGGTTTTTAACACGGCTGCCGGTTGATTGATGATCGGAGCGTGTGATGATTCAAGCAGGTGTTGAGCCCTCTTAAGTCCGTCATGGCAGAGATCTGCATCACCAATCGCATTGAAAACCAGTGCGTGAGCAGGAAGCGGTGCTGCATTGTCAAAATACTCTACTGCGATGATTGTTGTTTCAAACACTTTGCGGTCAATCAGAAAACGCCAGGGGATATTTCCTTCTTGAGCGGAGGCCAAAATTAACAGTGGAACAGCTTTGGTTTGCCCACTGTATGACAACCTGGATACGGGTTGGGCAGAAAACCCCCGTTTTCTGTGAAAACAGGCTTTGTCTTCATCATGTAGCCGGTGAAAAACAGAAGCAAGGCCTTGATGCGCTTCAGGCAAATCGGGATTAAATGACAGTGCAATATGAAAGTGTGTTTGGGCCAGTATCAGGTTGTTGAGATACAGCAGCACATGCCCAAAATTGACATGTGCTGTGATTTCATCCGGATGATGAGTAACCAGTGCTGTATAGACGGTATGTGCCGCCGAAACATACCCTGTTTGAAACAGCAATATTCCCAGATTGTTTAATGCCTGTAAATGGCTGGGTTCGGCTTGTATTATTTCAAGGAATAAAGCTTTTGCTTCTTCCCTGTCTTCATCTCTGCTGGAACCGGCCAATAAATTAGCCAGATTCAAGCGGATTGCAGTAGTTGTCTGATCCAGTAACAGCGCGTTGCGATGGTGTTGTTCCGCTTGCGCAGCGTCTCCCAGTCTTGATGCGCACACGCCTGCCAAATCACATAATGCCGCATTTTGGGGATGCATTGTCAGTGCGTGATTTGCAGTGTCCAGTGCCTGTTGATGTTTTTCGTTCGCCAGCAGTTCGGATATCTTAACCGCTAATCGCTCTGTGGTTGTGTCATTTGGCGGATTCATTAAAATTCCTGGCTGGTTTGAAACCCCGTCCTCTGGCGTGAAACTCACCTAGGAGCCTGTCGGACTTAAAGGAAATCGGCTGCAAATCCGCCTGACCGGTGCATATTTCACCGCTTTTTTGGTCAATAGAACAACTATTGACCGGCAAAACCGGCAAAATCTGCCCTCGCCCAGCCGAATTTTGCGAGCAGCCGCTTTGCGGCTTGCCTGCTTGAACCACTTCGCTTCGATTCTTCAAGTCCGACAGGCTCCTAGGGAAATTTTGGCCCCGTCTCTCCTGAGGGGGCGGACAAGGCGTGTGGGGGAGCGGGTATGGCGACTGTGCTGTTTCATGATTTGGGGCGGCAATGTCGCCATGATGGTTAGAGCGATGTGTGCGGCGGATCAGCCTGAAGGCCATGTCGGCTTGAAACCTGACTCGGGTTTCAAGCCAGGGTGGAAATAACATTCCCAGCAGGTTTGGCACCTTGCATGTTTTG
>JAJYMO010000076.1:0-51869 GCA_021786845.1 Pseudomonadota bacterium
TCGCGCTCACCATGATGGACGCAGATGTCATCAAAACTTATGTGGAGTTGGGGATGGGTATCGGTATCGTGGCGCGGATGTCTTTTGTTTCGGAGCGTGACAAACACCTGCGTATGGTTGAAGTCGCGCACCTGTTCAAGTCGAGCACCACGCGGATTGCAACACGCAAAAACGAATATCTGCGTGCGTATGCTTACGACTTTATCGAACTGTTTGCTCCGCACCTAACCAGACAAGTCGTGGTAGATGCTAACCAATCTTCATGAAATTAATAATGTAGCGGTCTAACCTGAATTTTTCATAAAAAGGGCAGAAATTGTTGTAAGTGTTTGATATAATTGCGGTTATCAAGCCAGCAATCCGTAAACACTAACCACACCCTGCCCATGTCAAACTCTACTTCAATTCAGCTTCGTTTTGCCACTTCCGCCGGATTTTCCATACGCGCCGATTTTGCGAGCGGCGGATTGTCGTCTGATCTTGGGCCGATGCTGCTGCACGGCATCGACCAGCACATTGGTCTGACCGCACGGCTAACTTTAGCCATATCGGATCACCGTCATCCGGGTTAGGTCCAACACCCCATGCGGGACTTGCTCACACAGCGCATCTTTCTAATTGCCTCCGGCTATGAAGATGGCGTTGACACTTTTCCGCCGCTGGCGTATTGTTTCGTGAAGTCGGCACCCGACCAACTGCTGCCAGTCGTCGTTTCCGCAGACCAGCCATTTGAGAGGCCACTTCACTCTGAAGCCTGTATCGTGTCAGTCTGCTATCGCAACTGGCATCAGAGAGGCGGGTCCATACGACTTCGAAACGATCCACGGGCGACCGTAGCCCAGGATGTATGCCGAAGAGAACGCACCGAGGTGAAGTGATGAAACCGTTTGTCATTCGTATGAATCGCTGTTGCCGTTTTTATGCCTTTAGCTTTTTTCTATAGATACGGCATGCAAATAGTATGAACCAACTGAGAAATTTCTTGTCGAATTGTGCGTGGATAACAGGACAGAAGGAACAAGCCATGCATGAAAAGCAAGACGCGAGGAAATTGGAGCCGGCAGCGCAATTTGAGTTACGCAAGCAGGTGATCAGGGCATGGAAGCGTGGTCACAACCGAGTTCAAATCAGTCAGGACATAGGGCTGAGTTACCCGGCGGTATGCAAGATTGTGAAGCGATACCGCACGAGTGAAGGAAAGGGGATGAGCGCGCTTGCGCCAGCTCGACGCGGAAGGCGAGAGGGTGAAGACCGGATGCTGTCGGCAGAACAGGAAGCGCTTATCCAACGACTGATCTGCGAGAAGCGGCCCGAACAGATGAAGATGGAATTTGCACTGTGGAATCGGGCGGCAGTCATGGAATTGATCGAGCGCGAATGCGAAATCAAGCTGTCCGTGCGCGGGGTTGGCAATTACCTCAAGCGCTGGGGCTTCACACCGCAAAAGCCGATCAAAAAAGCCTATGAACAGCGCCCTGAAGCCGTGCAAAAGTGGCTGGACGATGAATATCCGGCTATTGAACAGCGTGCACAAGCCGAAGATGCCGAGATTCATTGGGGAGACGAGACGGCGGTCGTCAACACAGACGTGCGTGGTCGGTGTTACGCACCGGCGGGTAAAACGCCCGTGACTTATGCGGTGGGCGGCACACGCCAGAAACTGTCGATGATCGCCACCGTCACCAACCGTGGCAAGACCCGCTGGATGATCATTGACGAAGCGTTTAACTCCGACAAACTGATCGAATTCCTGGAAGCATTGATCAAGGACGCAGGGTGCAAAGTGTTTCTGATCCTTGACAACCTGCGGGTACACCACAGCAAGCCGGTCAAGGCTTGGCTGGCGGAGCGCGTAGACAAGATCGAAGTTTTCTACCTGCCCAGCTACAGCCCTGAGTTGAACCCAGAAGAACGGCTTAACGCCGATTTGAAACAGGCCATTTATTCAAAGGTTCCGGTTCGAACCAAAGCCAAACTGAAAGCTGCAACAACCGAACACATGCAAGCACTGGAGCGTTCACCTGAGCGCGTCAAAAAGTTTTTCCATGATCCACGGGTGAAATATGCGGCTTAATACTATTTGCTGGCCGGATCAATAATGTCTGTCACTCTGGCTCTGTCGGGTTGCGGAGGAGGGACCTCCCCGGGCCATGCTTTGGGCCCTGCTGTTCGCACCTACGTTGCAGGAACTAATTGTTTCGGCAATGCCATAGACTCAGCCGGAAACGTATGGGTGGCGAATACGGGCAACGGAAATCCAGGAACGGCCATAGGTGACAGCAACATTACAAAACTAAGCCCTTCCGGGGTTGTTATCGGCACCTACGTTGCGGGAACGTTTCCTATCGGCATCGCCATAGACAAATCAGGAAACGTGTGGGTGGAAAATTACGGTGCTGGAACTGGTACCGGAACTGCGGGAATAGCTCCGGGTGATAGCAACGTCACCGAACTGAGCCCCTCCGGCGCCGTTATTGGCACCTACGTTGCGGGAACTTATCCTGCTGGAGGCATCGCCATAGACACGTCAGGAAATGTATGGGTGACAAATTGGGGTTCGGCCTCCGGTACCCCGGGAGTCCCGGGAACGGCCATAGGTGACGCAAACGTTACCGAACTGAGTCCCTCTGGCGCCGTTATCGGCACCTATGTTGCGGGAAGTTCTCCTGGCGGTATAGCCATCGACTCCACCGGGAACATATGGGTAGCGAATAAAGGCAATGGAACCGTGGGGCTGGGTCAGTTGGACAGCAACGTCACCGAACTGAGCCCCTCCGGCGCCACGATAGGCACCTACGTTGCGGGAAGTTATCCTGAAGGTCTAGCCATAGACCCCACCGGCAACGTATGGGTGGTGAATAAGGGTAACGGAATCTCGGGAACGGCCGCGGGTGACAGCAACGTTACGAAACTAAGTTCCTCCGGCGCCACGATAGGCACCTACACTGTGGGAAGTTATCCTGAAATCGTAGCCATAGACTCCGCCGGCAACGTATGGGTGACGAATGGGTATGGCCGGGGATCAATCAGTCAAGCTGATAGCAGTGTTTCGGAACTGAGCCCATCTGGCGCCGTTATCCGAACTTTTGTTACAGGATATCAGCCGTACAGCATCGCCATCGACAAATCTGGAAACGTATGGGTGACGAATTTTGGCAACGGAAGCGCGGGAACAGCCTCGACGGACAGCAATGTTCAGGAGTATATGGGAGCTGCGAAAGGACCGCAGTATTTTCCTTATTCCGGACCACAGTGGCCGGGCGCAGAGTGACTGTCAAAATTAGCGAGGGTGCCGTCGCTAACAGGCACAATTCCGCAAGGGGCGGTCTACCTGTGAAAAATGCCCCCGAAGAGAGACTCGCTGGCAGGAACTGCGTGTTGAGCCTGCACTTTAAGTTGGTCAGTATTCAGTGATTCGCTCGCAATTCAGATTTTAACTATTGCGTCAGGTCAAGGCACTCATTGTGGACGGTTTGCGGGCAAGTTACAGGATTAGTATGTCAATCAGCGTTTAATTTTTTCCATGATTCAGCGCGTGTTTTTCAGCGCTAAAGTTAAAAAATGGCTTATGGAATAAGCATTCCAAGGGTTTTTACAGCGTGCTGATTTTGTTATAAAGTGGGAAATTTTGCGTGTTGTTTGACATCTTGGCCTGTATGAGCACAGTATTTTCGCTGGAGACATTTAAAGACTTTTATTATCCACTCAAGGCATCTCGGTGCGCACCAGGTTTTTCTCATCACCCTCAATCACATCCACCCTTGGCATTTCCCCTTCACATGGCAGTATTGGTTCGCCCATGAACGGGCGCTCCCATAGAGGAGAGTTCAGCCATCCGCGCGGCAGAAGGTTTCCCATGATGGACTCCATTTCCGCTAATGGGTTCATGGCGCGTATTGGCTGATCTTGTTGCAATGCGTTCGCATCTTTGATTGTGGCGACTTCCGTTTTTGGATTTTTTACCATGGTGTTTATCTTTTTGTGAAAGGGATAGTGATCAATGATCATTGATCGACCTCAATGCAGGTGAGAACGCGAGACTCCCGTTGCGACAGCGTCGCTTTAAAAAATACTCAAGTCTGAGATATGACCAGTCTCTGTTTGGTCAGGTTACTGCAGGTATGGTGACAGAAAGGATGCGCTCAGGTAATCCGTGCGACCCCTTATGGCCGAATGATGAAAAGCTACGCAAGACGCTTCAAGATGCATGTCAGACGCGAAGTCCGCTTGCATCAACGATACGGGCCAAGTCGAGTATAGTGCTCGCGTCCGTCTTGTGCATGATCCGCGCCTTGTGAATTTCCACTGTCCGATGGCTGATGCCCAAGTGACGCGCAATTTCTTTGTTTGACAGGCCCTTGGTGGCCAGGACCATGACTTCTTTCTCGCGTTCGGTCAGGGATGCAACACGGGTTGCTGCCGAGTGAATAATCTCGGCTTGAGAATGCAATGTTTCACTTTTTATTAACGCCGCCTGCACGCTCGCTATGAGCGCTGCGCCAGCAACCGGCTTGGTCAGAAAGTCGACAGCCCCGGCCTTGATTGCGCGCACACTGAGCGGAATGTCACCGTGACCGGTGAGGAAGATGATGGGAAGTAAGACGCCGCGCTTCGACAATTCGGCTTGCAATTGCATCCCATCCATACCAGGCATGCGGATATCGATAATCACACAACTGCGCAGCATCGACCAGCAGGTAACCAGAAAGGCTTCAGCACTATCGAAGGTTTCAACGGCAAGATCATCCTGTCTTAGCATGTGCTTCAACGCATCCCGTATGGCAGGATCGTCATCGACAATGAAGACCGTCGCTTTGTTATTCATAAGGCGAAGGGCAGGGTAAAGTGAAACGTCGCACCGGGACTATTTTTCAGGTCCGCCCACAATTGTCCACCGTGCGCCTCGATGAGCGCGCGGCTGATTGCCAACCCCAGTCCTAACCCTTTGGGCTTGGTTGTGAAGAAGGGATCGAAAATGCGTTGAACCGTTTCCGCATCGAGACCTGGGCCGCTATCACGTACGGTGACTTGCACCATGTTTTTTTCTGCTGCCAGGCGCACTGTGATGGTGATGACCGTCGTCATCATCAGACCGGCACCGTGTACGGCGTCGATACCATTGGATATCAGATTGAGCAGCACTTTCTGCAACTGAAGACGATTCGCCAGAACGTTCGGTAGTTCGGTCTCCATTTCGACCACCGGATGGAAGTCACTGTCACCGTTTTTGGCGGCGATGACGAGTGCTTCTTGCACCACGTTATGCAGGTTAACTGGCTCCGCTGCGACATTGCCCTTGTTGAGAAAACCGATCAGTTCGTGAAGTTTCTGTCCGGCGCGGAGCGCTTGTGCCACGGCGCTTTCGAGTACATGAGTCAGTTCTTCCGGATTTTCTATACCGCTGTGCAACATGCGCAGCGCCGTTTCACTATAAAGGGAAAGAGAGGCCAGTGGCTGGTTGAGTTCGTGCGCAATCGCTGATGTTGTTTGCGCCGCTACCTGCTGTTTGATGAGCAGTTCCATCTGGCTGCGTTGTACCTGTGCATCCTTTTCGTGTTGTTTTATACGGGAAATGTCTCTCATGACGCCTACTGATCTGACTGCTTGACCCTTCTCAAAATAAACCCGACCGTAGGATGAAATGTTGCGCATGATCCCATCGATGCGGTTGATGACTCGATATTCAGCGTTATACTCGACGCTGTCATTGGGGTCAGTTGTACACCCACGAGGTTCAAATGCGCTGTCAAAGGTGGATTGCGTAGCCTTGCGATCAAGCGGGTGTACGCCTACCATGAAAGTTTGGTATCTGATCACTTCTTCAGGCCCGACTCCCCATATCTCACGCGTCCGCTCGTCCCACTCGATTGTGCCGCTGGCAATGTCACGATCATAGGTGCCCAGTCCGGCAGCATTCTTCGCCAGCAGCAGGTGATCATCCTTGGCCGCCAGTAAGGCAGCCATGACACGATGAAGCTCGGTGATGTCAGTCAGCGACATGCGCAGCACCGTCATAATGTTATCGTTTGTGACAGACTGGCAATTGACGCTGACCCGTACTTTGCTACCCTGAAAGTTCAGTTCACAGGGCTGTGCTTCACGATATCGGGTCATCTGCCGAACATATTGATACCATTTGTCCTGGTCTTCAGGCACCAAAAACCTTGCGAAACGACGCTGGAGTATTTTTTGGCGATCTTCTCCCAGTAGCGCGGCACCGGCTAAATTGATTTCAGAGATCAGGCCGCTGTCGGTGATGGTGAGATAGCCAACAGGTGCGAATTCGTAGAGATCTACATAACGGTCGCGGGACTCTTCCAGTGCGGTATAAGCGCGCCGCAATTCTTCGTTTTGCATCTCCAGCTCGACCTGATGTACCTGGAGTTCGTGCAGCAGTTCCCCGGGGGCGCAGGTTGATATCCCTGTTTTCCCTTCGCGCGCGAGTTCCGTCTCCGCGTCCACCCTTATTTTTGAGCGGGGCTTATCCACGCGGTGATGGCTCATGGTATGCCTTACTCATTCGATGCCAACATTTCCATCACCAGCAAAATCAACTGGGTATCCCCCATCTTGCCAGTGATGCGGCGAGCGTTGAGCTGCATCGCGCGGCGACCGATGCCAGGCAAATCATATTCCAGCGCATAGCCTTCGAAGCTCTGGTTATTGGGTAAAATATTCTCCAGCAGGCTGCGCATGGCGGGGATGTTCCACTGGTTGTCGCCCAGTTCGTAGATCGGGAGCCCCACAGTTTTTTCCGGCATCATTTGGAAAATGCGGTAGAACGGGCGACTGGCAGAGACGACCTGCAAAGAGCGATTCAGCACCACCAGCGGTTCGCGCACCGTATCAACGATGGCCTCGGCCAGATCGCGCGCCTCGCGCTCGGTGATAGAGAGGATGCGCTCAGTAATGTCGGTGAAAGTCAGCACGACGCCGTCGATCATGTTGTCCACGGTTCGGTAGGGCCTGATACGCGCCAAAAACCAGGTGCCATCGCTGGTGCGCATTTCGCGCTCGATGGGGACCAGCGAATCCAGCACACGCTGGGTTTCGCTCAGCAGGTCTTCATTCGGAAAATTGGATTTGATATCACTCAGGGGACGTCCTTTATCTGATTCAGCAAGGCGGTAAATCTGGGTGGCCTCGCGGGTGAAGCGCTTGATGACCAAGTGGTGGTCAAGGAAAATTGTGCCGACATTGATATTGTCGAGCAGGTTCTTCATGTCGTTCTGCATGCCGGCCAGTTGCTCGATTTTGGACTGTAATTCGGTGTTGACGGTGATCAGTTCTTCATTGACGGATTGCAACTCTTCTTTGGAGGTTTCCAGTTCTTCATTGGTGGACTGAAGTTCTTCGTTGGCGGACTGTAATTCCTCGTTGGTGGATTTGAGTTCTTCGTTCGACGCCTGCTGTTCTTCGATGGTGGTCTGGAGGTTTTCTCTGGTGTAGGCAAGTTCGTGCTCCAGTTCCGCGATGCGCTGCTGTTCGGCCGGTTTGCTGCGCCTGGTCCGGCCCATTTTGGCGGATGCAGGTTGCGCAACATCCTGGAAACTTATCAGCAGCATGAGCTGTCCCGTGTTCATATCTGGCAGCAGGCGCACACTCAGGCTAACAGTCGAGAAGCCGCCGTTGGTCTTGACCAGCATCTCATGGTTCAGTGTGGGCATGTTCTTGCTGGTGGCCGACTGGATGGCAGCGCGTAAATCCGGTTGCAAGCCCTCGCGCGCCATCTCAACGACATTGAGGGAGGCCTGGCCGGGCGCAGGGCGCAGGTATCTGCCGGTTCGCCCTGCACATAAAGAATGTCACCTTTCTGGTTGGTGAGTACCGAGGGAGGGGCGAAAGACTGGATCAACATCCGTCGCGTCAGCTCGGCGATATTAGAATCCCTGGTTTTTGGCAACACGGCTTTCTGCGTTTTGTCATGGGTGTCTGTTGCCAGGTTTAACCCGCCAGCGATCAACACGCGGGTAGAGGCAGCAGAGGCAATGGCCTGATAGAATTTCCATTTGCGGTTAAGCGCGGAGAACAGCGCATGATGGTTACCAATGCTTTCCGATGGGGAAAGAAACAGCACGCCACCCGGCTTGAGTGCGTAGTGAAAGGCCGGGATCAGGCGGTTTTGCAGTTCAGGTTCGAGATAAATCATCAGATTGCGGCAGCACAGCAGGTCGAGGCGAGTGAAAGGGGGGGCCTTAATGATGTTCTGAACGGCGAACACCAGCATCTCACGAATTTCTTTTTTGACCCGATAGCCCGCGACTTCTTTGGTGAAAAAGCGGCGTAATCGCTCCGGCGTGACATCCTGAGCAATATTGGGGGGTAAAGACCGGCGCGCGTCAGGGTGATGGCATCATCATCAAGGTCGGTGGCATAGAGCTGAACCTTGACCCCCCGGTTGTTTTCATTCATGAACTCGCGCAGCAGGATAGCGATGGAGTAGGCCTCCTCACCGGTGGCGCAGCCCGCCACCCAGACGCGGAAGATGTAATCTTCCGGCTTGTTCGTGAGCAGATGGGGCAAGATATCCTGCTTCAGCAGGATGAAGGCTTCGCTATCACGGAAAAAACTGGTGACATTGATCAGCAGTTCCTTGAACAGCGTGTGTACCTCGACAGGATGCTCTTTCAGGTAGCGCACATAGACATTCGTGTCCTCGATGTTATGTTGCAACATGCGGCGCTCGATGCGACGGCCAATGATACTCTTTTTGTAGAGAGAGAAATCGTGGCCAGTGCCGGAACGCAACAGCGACATGATCTGGTTGATGCTGCCAGTGACGGTCGGAGGTGAGGCTATTCCCGGGTGCGGGGCCCGCGCGCGCAGGGCGGCCTGCAGAACCCCAGTCATTTTGTCTACTGTCAGTACATGGGTGGCATAGCCGGATTGGATAGCGCTGGCAGGCATGCCGTCGAATTTGGCTGTGGCCGGGGTCTGCACCAAGGTAATTCCGCCGGCACCGAGAATGGCGCGCAGGCCCAGTGTGCCATCAGTCCCGGTGCCGGAAAGAACGATGCCAATGGTGTTTTCACCCTGATCCTCGGCCAGCGAACGCAGGAAGGCGTCGATGGGCATGCGCAGTCCACGCGGTTGATCCGGCTCACTCAGTTGCAGCATCCCGTGGAAAATGGCCATGTCGCGGTTGGGTGGGATGACATAGACGCAATTTGGCTTCACCTTCATTTGATCCTCTGCCTCGACGACAGGCATCGCTGTGGAGCGTTGCAGGATTTCGGTCAGCAGGCTGGCATGCGTTGGATCGAGATGTGACACCAGCACGAAGGCCATGCCGATGTCTGGTGGAAGATGGAGAAAGAATTGTTCGAAAGCTTCAAGCCCTCCAGCTGAAGCACCGATGCCGACGATGGGAAAAGGGGCCACCGTTCCCTGCTTGTTGGCAGGTGCTTTGGAATGGGCAGGGGGGGACTGCTGGTTGTGATGGATAGTTTTTGGCATGGCAATCAATTTATGTGAGAGAGGCGCTATGCCGGAATAATACCCCAAATCGGGGTGTTGCCCTTTTCCTTGATGACGGGTTATGCTGATTGAAGGACAGATTGGATTCGCCGCTGACCATCTGGAGTGAGCTGCAATATCACAGGGGCCTGTTTGCGTAACCCTGGCTGCCAGCACCCCACATTGATGCCAATGTCCGTCACAGCCCGTGTGTTGTGCTATTGTCTGAATTCTCTGCCGCCCCTCATGATGGGGGATTCGTCGTCGGTCGGTATCTTTCTTCATGACATACGGAATCAGCATGGCAAGCCATGTCTTTGTGTGCGCTACCGTACAGCATCATTGAATTAATCGTACTATCTTGACCTCTGCATCTTGTCTTTAATCTTTCCACCGCACCAGGAGCATGTTTCATTAATCTGTATCAGATCGTAATTTGGTCTTGACCCGGTTGCATGGCATGGCCCCAACGAAAACAATACATTAGAGACAAGTCATTTTTGTGTCTGCGCTACACCAGAAAATTTTGTCGGGGCATGATGATCAATTTATTTTTCGAACCCTTTGCAGGATGTGGCGAGCGCGACTCAGATGAGGGGAAAAAATCGAGAAACGTGAATGCCAAGCGTTGATTCCGCCAACGATAAACTACTGAGAGCAAGCAAATGGTTACATTATCGAATCTTCCCGTGGAAGTGGGTTTTAAAGTGAGCAGGCTGACGGACCTTGATATTTATTTATTTAAACAAGGCAATCATTTCCGCCTGTATGAAAAGCTTGGTTCGCACTGCATCACCTTGAAAAGCGTAAAAGGTATTTCCTTTGCGGTATGGGCACCTAACGCTTCCGGCGTCTCGGTAATGGGTGATTTTAACCATTGGGATGCAACAAACAACCCGCTGAGTCTGCGTGACGACGAATCGGGGATTTGGGAAGGATTTATCGCTGAGGTGACTGTTGGTGCAATCTACAAATACCGTGTTGTTTCGCGCGATGGGAAAATAGCCGATAAGGGTGACCCATTTGCCCTCTCTTGTGAAATGCCTCCGTTAACGGCTTCCCGTGTTTGGGAACTGGATTATGCCTGGAATGATGCGGCCTGGATGGCGCAGCGTAGAGAGAAAAATCAGCTGAACGCCCCTTTGTCCATTTATGAAGTACATCTGGGTTCCTGGCGCAGGGTGCCGGAAGAAGGGAACCGTTTCCTCACTTACCGTGAGATGGCGGAATGGTTGCCACGTTACGTTGCAGAGATGAATTTTACTCACGTCGAGTTCATGCCGCTGGCAGAGCATCCTTTTTATGGTTCGTGGGGTTACCAAACCACTGGCTATTTTGCACCCACAGCACGTTATGGTACGCCACAGGATTTCATGTATCTGGTGGATACCTTGCACCAGCATGGTATTGGCGTGATCCTGGACTGGGTACCCTCAAATTTTCCGGATGATGCCCATGGTTTAGGGCATTTCGATGGAACCTGTCTTTTTGAACACGCTGACCCGCGCCAAGGCTATCAGCCGGATTGGCATAGCTCAATTTTCAATTACGGTCGGCACGAGGTGCGCGCATTTATGGGCAGCAGTGCATTGTTCTGGCTTGATCAATACCACATCGATGGACTGCGCGTGGACGCGGTGGCATCCATGCTTTACCTGGATTATGGGCGCAAGGAAGGCAAATGGGTTCCGAATCGCTACGGGGGCAGGGAGAATCTGGATGCGATTGCTTTTCTTCGCGACCTGAATGAAGCTGTCTATCGTGACTACCCTGATACCCAAACCTTCGCAGAGGAGTCAACTTCCTGGCCGATGGTCTCCCGTCCGGTCTATATAGGCGGATTGGGGTTTGGTCTGAAGTGGAATATGGGTTGGATGCATGACACCCTGGCGTATTTTTCCTTAAACCCCATTTACCGAAAATACCACCACGCACAACTTATTTTTAGTATCTGGTATGCCTTTGCGGAAAATTTTGTGTTGCCTTTTTCACACGATGAAGTGGTTTATGGCAAAGGTTCATTGCTTGGGAAAATGCCAGGTGACGAATGGCAGCAGTTCGCTAACCTGCGTTTATTGTATGGTTATATGTGGGGACATCCTGGGAAAAAACTGCTATTTATGGGTTGCGAGTTCGGACAGAAAAGCGAGTGGCGGCACGACGAGAGCCTCGACTGGGATGTCATGCAATACCCCCGTCATGCTGGCTTGCGGCGCTGGGTTGAGGATCTCAACCGTGTTTATCGTAATGAACAGGCGCTCTATCAGCAAGATTTTATTCGTGACGGCTTCCAGTGGATGGATTGCAATGACGCGGAAAAAAGCGTGTTGAGTTTTGTACGCCGCAGCCACCACCCAGAAGATACGATCTTGGTGGTATGTAATTTTACGCCCATCATTCGTGAGAACTACCTGGTCGGCGTGCCATCCGGGGGTTACTGGCATGAATTGCTCAACAGCGATGCCGGGATCTATGGGGGAAGTGGTGTGGGGAATTTGGGTGGCGTCGAAGCGAGCCCTGTCTCTACCGGTGAAATGTATCATTCACTGACGTTGCGTCTACCACCACTTGGCGTTCTGTTCTTCAAGCCAGGGAGCGTGTCATGACAGATATCCCGAAAATCGGCGGCAGACAGCGCGTGGTGATCGAAAATGTACAGCCGGAAATTGATGCTGGGCGATTTCCGGCCAAGCGTGTCATCGGTCAAAACGTGGATGTGGAGGCCGATGCTTTTGCTGACGGCAATGATGTGCTGGCCTGCGTGTTACGGTATCGGCACGCGTCAGAAACCGAATGGCATGAAGTACCTATGGTGCCGCTCGTCAATGATCGCTGGCGCGCTTCGTTCCCACTCACCGAACTTGGCCAGTATGTTTACACCATTACGGCCTGGTCAGATCATTTTCTTTCCTGGCGGCATGAATTTGAGCGCCGCAATGATGCCCAGGATATTGCCATGGCACTTCAGGGCGGCGCGATGCTGGTGGTCGCGGCGGCAGCGCGTGCCGTCGATGAAAATAAGTTGCACCTCCAGCAGATTGGCGAAACATTGCGTTTGGCCAATCTGGATGACGGAAGCGCACTGGCACTTTCCGAAACTTTATTGAGTTTGATGCGCCGCTATCCGGATCGCAGCTTTGCCACGAATTACACCTATATGCTCCCCCTGTGGGTGGAGCCGGTCAAAGCACAGTACAGCACGTGGTACGAATTTTTCCCTCGCTCCTGCATAAGCGGTGACATGCCTCACGGCACATTTTCTGAATGCGAGAAGTGGTTGCCTTATGTGGCAGAAATGGGCTTCGATGTGGTGTATTTGCCCCCCATCCATCCAATTGGCCTGACCAAACGCAAAGGGAAAAATAATGCATTGGTCGCAAGTGAGGCGGATGTGGGGAGTCCGTGGGCGATCGGCGCAACAGATGGCGGTCATAAGTCAATTCATTCGCTGCTCGGTACGCTGGACGATTTTCACCGCCTGGTGGTGAAAGCGGGTGAACTGGATATTGATATTGCCCTCGATATCGCTTTTCAGTGTTCTCCGGATCATCCTTATGTGCACGATCATCCGGAGTGGTTCCGCCACCGGCCCGATGACAGTATCCAGTATGCCGAGAATCCGCCCAAAAAATACGAAGATATTTATCCGTTTAATTTTGAAAGTGACGCATGGACTGCGCTATGGCAGGAACTGCTGGAGGTGTTCCTGTTCTGGATTGAGCAGGGGGTGAGCATATTCCGTGTTGATAACCCACACTCCAAACCGTTCCCTTTCTGGGAATGGCTCATTGGCGAGGTCAAGCGCGCGCACCCCCAGATCATTTTTTTGGCAGAAGCCTTTACCCGTCCCAAAATTATTTACCATCTTGCCAAGGTCGGCTTCAGCCAATCCTACAATTATTTTCCATGGCGCAATACAAAAAGCGAACTCGAGACGTATTTTACTGAACTCACCCAGACTGACGTGCGTGAGTATTTTCGGGCTAATCTGTGGCCGAATACACCGGACATTCTCTCTGAATATTTGCAGTTTGGTGGTCGCCCTGCGTTTATGATTCGTCTCGTGCTGGCAGCCACTTTGGGGGCAAATTATGGTGTCTACGGGCCGGCTTACGAGCTGATGGAGGCGGTTCCTCGCGAGGTGGGGGGGGAAGAATATCTCGATTCAGAGAAATACCAAGTGCGCAAATGGGAAATTGCTCGTGTAGACAGTCTGAAAGATTTCATCACACGGATAAACCAAATCCGTCGGGAAAGCGCAGCTTTGCAACAGGATCACCGGTTACACTTCTTTGAAGCAGATAATGAAATGCTGTTTTGTTACGCGAAAACCACCCCTGACAACGCTGAAATCATCCTGGTTGTCGTCAATCTGGATCCACACCATACTCAGTCAGGTTGGGTCACATTACCACTTGAGAAGCTTGGGTTGGATAAACATCAATCTTACCAGATGCAGGATTTGCTGACAGATGCCCGTTTTTTATGGAATGGCGCACGCAACTATGTTGAAATCAATCCAAAGGTGGCACCAGCACATATTTTTAAACTGCACCGACGAATCCGTACCGAGCACGACTTCGATTACTACCTGTAAGAGAAAGCCATGAATAAAATAAACCCGGATGAGATAAAACCACCACCCGTGGATCACACACCATGGATGAAAGACCCTCTCTGGTATAAGGATGCTGTGATTTACGAACTGCACATCAAGGCTTTTTTTGACAGTGATAATAACGGCACCGGGGATTTCGCCGGCTTAATTCAGAAACTCGATTATCTCCAGGATTTAGGGGTGAATACACTCTGGTTGTTACCCTTTTATCCTTCGCCAATGCGCGACGACGGTTATGACATTGATGACTATCGCGGCATCCATCCCATGTACGGGACGATGGCCGATTTCAAGCGGTTCATGAAGGAAGCTCACCAACGCGGTCTCAAGGTCATCACAGAACTGGTCATCAATCATACGTCCGATCAGCACCCCTGGTTCCAGGCTGCGCGCCGGGCCCCCGCCGGTTCGAGCAAGCGAAATTTTTACATATGGAGCGATACCGACCAGAAATTTCCCCAGACGCGCATTATTTTCACTGACAGCGAGAAATCCAACTGGACTTGGGACGAAAAAGCGCATGCTTATTACTGGCACCGTTTCTTTTACCATCAACCTGACCTCAACTTCAATAATCCAATGGTGGTGAAAGCAGTCATTAAACTGCTGCGTTTTTGGTTGGATTTGGGCGTGGACGGCTTGCGTCTGGATGCCATTCCCTATCTGTGTGTACGGGAGGGCACTCAAAACGAGAATTTGCCGGAAACGCATGCCGTGATCAAGCAAATGCGCGCGGTGCTGGATGCGAATTATCCTGATCGTATTTTTCTCGCCGAGGTCAATCAGTGGCCGGAAGATGTCCGCGACTATTTCAGTGACGGCGATGAATGTCACATGGCCTATCATTTCCCACTCATGCCGAGGATGTTCATGGCGATCGCGCAGGAAGATCGTCATCCCATCATCGATATCATGCGGCAAACCCCTGATATTCCAGACACTTGCCAATGGGCTGTTTTTCTGCGTAATCACGATGAATTGACCCTGGAGATGGTCACTGATAAAGAACGTGATTATATGTATCAGATGTATGTGGGCGATCCGCTCGCACGGGTGAACGTCGGCATTCGGCGCCGATTAGCACCTCTGATGGACAATGAAATCGATAAAATCAAGCTGATGAACAATTTGCTGCTGTCGATGCCTGGCTCACCCAGCATCTATTATGGCGACGAGATTGGCATGGGGGACAACTTTTTTCTGGGTGACCGCAATGCTGTGCGTACGCCGATGCAATGGAGCCCGGACCGCAATGCCGGTTTCTCGCGCGCAGATCCGCAGCAACTGTACCTGCCGCCTATCATGGACCTGGAGTATGGCTATGGGGCTGTCAATGTGGAGGCGCAGCTGCGCGAACGCGGCTCACTATTAAACTGGATGCGGCGCGTACTGGCGCTACGCAAAAATCATCAGGCATTTGGGCGCGGAAAACTGGTTTTTTTGCACCCCGGAAATCGTAAGATACTCGCCTATTTCAGACAATATGAAAATGACATTATTTTATGCGTGACCAACCTGTCACATAGCGCACAAGCGGTAGAACTTGATCTTTCTGCTTATAAGGGATATGTGCCGGTGGAATTGATGGGGCGCGCGGCTTTTCCGCCTGTTGGCGAATTGCCTTATCTGCTCACATTGCCCGCATATAACTATTATTGGTTCCTGCTGACCAGCCATGAAGAGATTCCGGCATGGCATGAGGAGCACTTACTGCCTGCGGAATTGCTGACGCTGGTGTTGTTCGAAGGTTGGCGCAGTTTTTTCCGCGAACGGGTTGTCCCATGGCGTATGTCCATGGCGGATAAGGCGCGCACTCAACTCGAAGAGGACGCACTGCCGCAATTTGTCGCGGCGCAACGCTGGTATGGGGCCAAGGGTGAGGTGGTGCGTCGGGTGACCATTAGCGATTATGTTGAGTGGGGAAATGCGGAGGATAAATGGCTGGTAGCCCTGTTTCATATTGAAGGCGCGGTTGGAGAACCTCAGACCTATTTTATACCCCTCGCATTGGCGTGGGAAAATGACGACGAGGAGCGCCTGCAGGCCATGACGCCTACCACCGTGGCAAAAGTGCGTCAACAGGCGCGAGTTGGAATCTTGGGCGATGCGTTTGCTGACGTGGCATTTTGCAGGTCGCTGATACAGGCCATCGGTGCGCATCAAACGTTGCCTTGCGAGCAAGGCAACATCAACTTCTTGCCCACCAATGCTTTTGTCGCACTCGCCAGCGAGGTGTCTGCTCATCTGCCAGTTCGTCCACCGGACACGCTTGGCAGTAATACCGCCGTCGTATTGGGTGAAAACCTGTTCCTGAAAGGCTACCGACATCTACAATTTGGGGTGCAACCAGAGTTTGAGATGGGGCGTTTTTTAACCGACATCGCAAAATTCCCCAATACGGTACCGTTGTTCGGCGTAGTCGAGTATCAGGGCGATGACGGCAACAGCATGACACTCGCATTGTTACAGCGTTATGTCGAGAACCAGGGTGATTGTTGGCATTATACACTGGATTACCTGGGGCGTTTCCTGGAGGAAAGTCGTACCGCAGTTGTACCACCAGAACCTGCGGCGCAAGCACATGGCGCTTATCTGCTTTTGATGCGCACATTGGGTCAGCGTACTGGCGAACTGCACAATGCATTGGGTAAAGTGACGGGAGATTCAGCCTTCGATCCAGAGCCGATTACCGATACAGATATTGCCGACTGGACACTGCGGGTGCAAGCGGAAGCGGAAGAGACGCTGAGTCTGCTTGAGCATCGCGAGCAAGCGCTTGACGAGACGGTTCGCGAGACAGCGAAATCATTGCTCGCGCAACGCAAGGCACTTGCAGACCGACTTCAAACATGCGTTTCCGGGCCGTTGAAAGGAGCCAAAACGCGCTATCACGGCGATTTTCATCTGGGACAGGTGCTGCTCTCGCAGAATGATTTTGTGTTCATCGATTTTGAGGGTGAGCCGACACGACCGCTCACCGAGCGCCGTCACAAAAACTCGCCCTTGAGAGATGTGGCCGGTATGCTGCGATCATTCAACTATGCCGCCCACGCCACACTTGTGCACATGAATGGCGATCAACCCAAAGAATTCCCGAGTTTTGAACACCTGCTGCAGGAATGGGAAACCGAAGTTGGGCGCGTTTTCCTCGCAGCCTATGATGAAGCGGTGCAGCATTCAGAACTGCCCGTCGCGCAAGCATCGCCGCACGGCTTACTCGACCTGTTTCTGTTTGAAAAAGCGCTTTACGAGGTGCGCTACGAGCTCAATCACCGCCCGGATTGGGTGGCGATTCCGTTACAGGGTATCTTGGCGCTATTGCAACCACCGGTCTAGCGAAATGCACACCACAATCAGTCAAATACACAATTTCCCCCGATAACCTGTTGTGTTCAACCTGCCAATGTAAATAATTTAGATAAATAAAGGAATCAAGATGATCAAACCAATCACTGCAGTATGGCCTGGGCGTCCCTATCCACGCGGTGCCCATTGGGACGGGGAAGGGGTGAATTTTGCCATTTTTTCCGAGTTTGCTGAAAAAATCGAGTTGTGCCTGTTCGATGTCAAGGGACGGAATGAAGTACAGCGCATAGAATTAAAAGAGCGCACCGATTTGGTCTGGCATTGTTATCTGCCCGAGATTCGTCCGGGTGCGCTCTATGGTTATCGTGTGTACGGACCTTATCGGCCGCAGGAGGGGCATCGTTTTAATTCGAACAAATTACTGATAGACCCTTATGCGATCGATATCGTGGGAACGCCGAACTGGAACGATGCCCATTTTGGTTATCGCATCAACAGCAAGGACGCAGATCTTTCCTTTAGCCGACGCGACAATGCCAGCGTCATGCCCAAGTGCCGGATTGTCGATCAGACTTTTGCATGGGGAAATGATCATTCTCCTGATATTCACTGGCAAGATGTGGTGATTTATGAAATGCACGTCAAGGGATTTACGATGCAGCATCCAGACATCCCACCGCAGTTTCGTGGCACCTATGCCGGATTAACCATGGCACCGGCCCTCGAACACCTTAAGCGTATGGGGGTGACAACGGTTGAACTGATGCCTGTGCATACTTTTCTTGATGACCGCTATCTGGTCGATCGTGGGCTACGTAATTACTGGGGATATAACTCGATTGGCTTCATGGCGCCCGATTCGCGTTACTCGGCAAGCGGCCAAATCAATGAGTTTAAAACCATGGTAAAGACCTTCCATAAGGCAGGGATTGAGGTCATTCTGGATGTGGTCTACAACCACACCGCCGAAGGCAATCATCTGGGACCGACATTGTCTTTCCGCGGTATCGATAATGCTTCCTACTATCGCCTGGTCGATGGTGATGCACGCTATTACATGGACTATACCGGTTGCGGTAACACCCTTAACATGCAAAACCCAAGTGTGCTCCAACTCATCATGGACAGTCTGCGTTACTGGGTGCAGGAAATGCATATGGATGGCTTCCGTTTTGATCTGGCTTCTGCGCTGGCAAGAGAATTGCACGAAGTCAACCAGCTGAGTACTTTTTTCAATACCATCCGGCAGGATCCCGTACTGAGTACCATTAAACTGATTGCCGAACCCTGGGATCTGGGTGAGGGCGGCTATCAAGTCGGCCATTTCCCATTGGGCTGGGCGGAATGGAATGACAAGTATCGCGATACGATCCGCTCCTATTGGAAAGGCGATGGCGGTCTGCTCGGGGAATTCGCGCAACGGTTGACTGGATCCAGCGACCTTTACGAACGCAGCGGACGCAAGCCTCATGCCAGCATCAATTTCATTGATGCGCACGATGGATTTACCTTGCATGATTTGGTGACCTACAATGACAAGCACAACGAGGCCAACAAAGAAGACAAACCAGGCGGCACCGATAACAACCATTCCTGGAATTGCGGCGTCGAAGGAGAAACCGATGACCCGGCCATCAATGCCTTGCGTGCGCAACAGAAACGCAATTTTATTGCTACGCTATTGTTTTCACAGGGTGTCCCCATGCTGCTTGCAGGCGACGAGATGGGCCGAACCCAGCAGGGCAATAACAATGCTTATTGTCAGGACAACCCAATAAGTTGGCTCTCTTGGGAACTGCAACCACAGAATCAGGATTTACTTGCATTCACCCAGCATGTTATCCAATTGCGCAACGAGCATTTCTTGTTCCGGCGACGCGATTTTTTTCAGGGACGGCCGATTCGCGGAGGTGCGGTCAAAGATATCAGATGGCTCAATCCAGATGGGTCGGAAACAAGTGATGAAGTCTGGAATCAGGCATTTTCGCGTTGTCTGGGCATGCAACTTTCCGGTAGTGGCCTGCTTGAAACGGATGAGCGCGGACGACGTTTAACGGATGATGATCTGCTGTTGCTGATGAATGCACATTATGAGGACATTGCCTTCACGTTGCCGGATTCAGATGGGCATTATGCCTGGAATGTTTTGCTCGATACCTTTGATGCCACCGGTACGCCCGAGGTTTCCCGCTATAAAGCCGGACAGAGTTATCCCATGCATGGGCGGGCACTGGTGTTGTTAAAACAGGCTAAAGTGCCATGAGGCAATCACATGATATGCCTTTTGGGGCATGTATTTTACCAGATGGTGGCATACGTTTTCGCTTTTGGGCACCGACAGCGAAGCAGGTTGAGCTACGATTGGTAAAAGCTGCCCACACAGAAATCATCTTGCCGATGCAGGCACTTGCAGACGGTTGGTTCCAAATTGAGACTTCACCCCTACAGGCAACAGTTGGCGCGCTATACCAGTATCGACTGGATGGCGGATTGAGCGTGCCTGATCCTGCGTCACGCGCAAATCCATATGATGTCCACGGACCCAGCCAGGTCGTCGATGCGGCTGCCTTTATGTGGCAGGACAGTGCCTGGCGGGGTCGTCCCTGGCATGAAGCGGTCATTTATGAGCTGCATGTGGGCACATTTACGACTGAAGGGACCTACGTCGCTGCCATGCAACGTCTCGACTACCTGATCGAATTAGGTGTCACCGCCATTGAGTTGATGCCAGTGGCCGATTTTCAGGGCGCGCGTAACTGGGGTTACGACAATGTATTGCTGTTTGCGCCTGACAGCAGTTATGGCACACCGGAAGAACTGAAGGCGCTGGTGCAGGCGGCACATGCCCGTGACTTGATGGTGTTGCTTGATGTGGTGTATAACCACTTCGGACCAGACGGCAATTATCTTCATACCTATGCGCCGCAATTCTTTAGCGAACAGCATCACACACCGTGGGGGGCTGCCATTAATTTTGATGGGGAAAGCAGCCGGGTGGTGCGCGACTTTTTTATTCACAATGCGTTGTACTGGCTTGAGGAATACCATTTCGATGGGCTGCGATTAGACGCTGTGCATGCGATTATCGATGACAGTTGCCCCCATATCCTGGAAGAGCTGGCGACGGCGGTACATGCCGGGCCGGGAATCACCCGGCATGTACACCTGGTATTGGAGAACGATGACAATGCCGCCCACTATCTGAAGCAAGGCGGTTTTACAGCCCAGTGGAACGATGATATTCACCATGCCCTGCATGTTTTGCTGACTGGTGAACGCGACGGTTACTATGCCGATTATGCCGATCAGCCGACACATTGTCTTGCGCGCTGTCTGGCTGAGGGGTTTGCCTTTCAGGGTGAGCCTTCACCTTTTCGTGCTGGCCGTCCTCGTGGTGAGCCAAGCGGACAGCTGCCGCCCAGTGCTTTTATCAATTTTACCCAGTCGCACGACCAGGTCGGTAACCGCGCTTATGGCGAACGCATTGCGATGCTTGCACCACAAAGACCACTTCAGGTTGCGCTGGCTGTGTTGCTGTTGGCACCATCGCCACCCATGCTGTTTATGGGTGAGGAATTTGCTGCAGCAACGCCATTCCAGTTTTTCTGCGACTTCCAGGGAAAACTGGCCGACGCAGTCACCGAGGGGCGACGACGCGAATTCGCCGGTTTCAGTCAGTTCGCAGACCTCGCTGCCCAGGCAGCCATTCCAGACCCTAATGATCCGGCCACATTTGAACGATGCAAACTCAATTGGGATTGTCTCAACGAACCTCAACACAAGATTTGGTTTGAGTATTATCAGCACCTGCTGATGTTGCGGCGCACACAGGTTGTGCCGTGTTTGCAAGACATGCGTGGTGGTGCCCAATTCGAATTGGCCGGTGTGTCGGGTCTGGTCGTACGCTGGTGTTTGAGTGAGGGTTCCCATCTGATGTTATTGGCTAATCTGGGTGATGCTCAGGTCGAAGGCTACCCGCATTTTGACGGCACGCCACACTATCTTAGCCAGGTCGATCTGTCAGAATTCCTTGCTGCCGGACGCATGCCGCCCTGGTCTGTGGCCTGGTTGATTGAGGATGCGCAAACATGAAACACAAGGATACGCTCGCACAGCTTGCCGCTTTGTATGGCATTGCGTCAGAATATCACGATGCTCAGGGCAAGCTTCACCTTACCGGAGAGACCACCCAACGCGCTTTGCTCAATGCGATGGGCATGGGGCTGAACGGCGATCTGTCTGTCATTCTGGCTGAGCATGAGGCGCGGCCATGGCGTAGCTTATTGCCGCCAGTTATGGTGGTGCGTGCAGCGGAGAATGGGGTTTCCGTGCCGGTTTCATTTCCCTCCGTGCAGGGAGGGAATGCTTACCGATGGCTGTTGACGCGTGAAGACGGTAGCCATGAAGAGGGGGTGTTCCAGCCATCTGATCTGGATGTGGCAGCCGGTCACCAGATCGATGGTGAGCAGTATGATCGTGGTTTGCTGCGGTTGCCAACCTGTCCGGAACCGGGTTATCACCAATTGACCCTGCGTGCAGCGGACAGCGTGGAAACCAGCATGACGCTGATTGTGGTGCCAACCACCAGCTACCAGCCTGAGGCGCTTGCCGATGGGGGGCGAATTTATGGGGCTGCCCTGCAACTTTATGGCGTGCGTTCACGACATAATTGGGGAATCGGTGACTTTACGGACCTGCGTCTCATGGTCGAACTGGCCAGCGAGTCAGGCATGGATATGGTTGGTCTCAATCCACTGCATGCCTTGTTCCCCAGCAATCCCACCCAAGCCAGTCCGTACAGCCCATCTAGCCGTCTGTTCCTCAATTTCTTGTACCTGGACATCGAAGCGGTAGCAGACTTTACCGAATGTGATGAAGCACGTACTTTGGTTGCGGATGACATGTTTCAGGCACGCTTGCGTGCGTTACGCTCGGAAGAATTGCTGGATTATCCCCAGGTCATGTTGGCCAAGAAGACGATACTCATGCGCCTGTATCAGCATTTTCGACAACGGCATCTCAAGGAAAACAGCGAACGTGGACAGCAGTTTCGTGCTTTTCAGTCAGATGGGTTGGAAAGCCTGCGGCGCTATGCGCTGTTCGAAGCCTTACAAGCACATTTTCAGGAACATGATGCCAGTATACGGGATTGGTCCGTATGGCCGCAGGCCTATCGCGACCACACATCGCAGGAGATGGCCGCTTTCACGCAAGATCATCTGGAACAAATTGAGTATTACGAATACCTGCAATGGCTAGCGAATCTGCAGCTCGATGCGGCCAGCAAAACCTCGCTGGCATTTGGCCTGGGTGTCGGCTTATATGGCGATCTGGCTGTCGGGGTGAATCGAGGCGGCGCGGAAGTGTGGGCCAACCAGGATGATTATGCGCTCGGTGCCAGCGTTGGCACACCCTCTGATGAGTCCAACCCGAATGGACAGGATTGGGGCTCGCCGCCATGGATACCTGAACGCTTGCGTGCGGCGGCTTATACACCTTTTATTGCCATGCTGCGCGCCAACATGCTTCACATGGGGGCATTACGCATCGACCATGTGATGGGACTGATGCGTCTGTTTTGGATTCCGCACGACAAGGATGCCGTGACGGGTACCTACGTGAATTATCCGTTCGACGACCTGCTCGGTATCTTGCTGCTTGAAAGCTGGCGTAACCGTTGTGTGGTCATTGGTGAGGATCTGGGTAATGTGCCTGATACGTTACGTGAAAAACTTCAATCTGTCGGCATCTTGTCTTATTGCGTACTGTTTTTTTCGCGCGATGAGCAGAATGGTTTTTTACCGCCTGCCGACTATCCTGTGCAGTCTCTGGTGACGGTGACCACACACGACTTGCCCACCCTCTCCGGTTTTTGGCATGGGCAGGATATTGACGTGCGCACGGCACTGGGGCTGTTATCCGGCGAAAATCTGCACCAGGAACAAATACTGGCTCGCGTGCATGACCGTGCTGCGTTGCTCATGGCCCTCGAACGCGAAGGACTGTTAAAGGAGGGAGGCAGCTTACATCCGGTTGCTAATCCAGATATGTCGCCCGAGTTAATGAGCGCTGTACACCGCTTTCTTGCCAGAACACCGGCGCAAGTGATGATGATCTGGCTTGAGGATGTTTTTGGCCAGACAGATCAGGTTAATTTGCCCGGTACCAAGCGTGATGCCTATCCAAATTGGCGACGGCGCTTGACCATCAATCTGGAAGAATGGCGTGACGACTTGCGGTTGAAACGCATTGTTGAGGCAGTTGCTGCCGAACGACCTCGTGCCGGGAAAATGCCGGAACAGGCTGTTGTACCGAAAACGCTCAGCCCACGCATTCCACTGTCCACCTATCGTCTGCAATTCAATCGCGATTTCACTTTTAATCAGGCACGTGAAATTGTGCCCTACTTGAGTGCGTTGGGCATCTCACACCTGTATGCCTCGCCCTATCTCAAAGCGCGGCCAGGCAGTCTGCACGGCTACGACATCATTGATCACAACAAGCTGAATCCCGAGATCGGCACAGACGAAGAGTTCGAGTCGCTTTGTGCAACGCTCGCTGAATACGGCATGGGGCAAGTGCTCGATATTGTGCCTAATCATATGGGGGTGCAGGGTGGCGATAATGCTTGGTGGTTGGATATTCTGGAAAATGGCCAGACATCCGTTCATGCCGGATTCTTCGATATTGACTGGGCACCGATCAAGGCAGAACTGCGTGGCAAGGTGCTATTGCCGGTATTAGGTAACCATTATGGCGAGGTACTGGAGAAGGGTGAATTGCAATTGCGTTTTGATGTGGGCCGCGGTGAATTCAGTGTTGATTACACTGTGCACCGCTTTCCGGTGGATCCAGCTGAATATCCACCTGTTTTGGTGTATCGCATCGATACGTTGAATGCACTGCTAGGACAAAATAACCCGTTACTGATGGAATACCAGAGCCTGGTCACCGCGTTCCGGAATCTTCCTTCTCGCGATGATGGCTTGCCTGAGCGGCAAGTTGAGCGCAGGCGAGACAAGGAAGTCCATAAACGACATCTTGCTGATCTGGTGAAAACCTCTTCGGACATCGCCTGGTTTATTGAAGAAAACCTGCAATTTTTCAATGGTACGGAAGGGCAATCCTCTGATTTCGATCAGCTCCATCACTTGATTGAAGCACAAGCTTACCGGCTGGCATTCTGGCAAGTGGCTTCGGACGAAATTAATTACCGGCGATTTTTCGATATCAACGATCTTGCGGGGCTACGCATGGAAAACGATGAGGTTTTCGATGCGACCCATCAGTTATTACTGCGGTTAATTCAGGAAGGCAAGCTGGATGGTCTGCGTCTGGACCATCCGGATGGATTGTATGATCCAGAGGCGTATTTTCGCAAGCTGGTTGAACAATGCAGACTCGTCGGCCGCGCGCCTTATGTGGTGGTGGAAAAAATCCTGGCAACACATGAGAGCTTGCGCGCCAACTGGCCAGTGCATGGCACCACGGGTTATGAATTTACCCATCTGGTCAATGGGTTGTTTGTGGTGACAGGTGCTGCCAATCGCATGAAGCACCTTTATGATCGCTTCATCGGAGAGCAGGTCAATTTTAATGATCTGCTCTACGATTCAAGGAGGCTTGTCATCAAGACGGCACTGTCCGGAGAGCTCAATGTTCTGGCCAATCTGCTCTCTCAAATCGCTGAAGCCGATCGTCATACCTGTGATTACACGTTGAATGGATTGCGTACCGCATTGGCTGAAATCGTTGCCTGCTTTCCGGTTTATCGTGGTTACATCAGCCCCCGTGAAGTGGTGGCAGAAGACCTTCTTAATATCGAACAAGCCACTGTAGAGGCCAAACGCAGAAGCAAAGCAGCGGACACCAGTATCTTTGATTTTTTGCATGAGGTGCTCACCCTTGGCGCGGCTGAGGGGAAATCGCCCGCATACGCTGATCAAGTGCTTGCATTTGCAATGAAATTCCAGCAATTCACCAGCCCGGTTAAAGCGATAGGGTTGGAGGATACCTGCTTTTATCTCTATCACCGCTTGCTGTCGCTCAACGAAGTGGGCAGCGATCCGCGTCAATTCGGCGTGTCTCTCACCGCATTCCACCGTGCGAATCAAGTGCGTGCAAGAAATTGGCCCCATGCAATGTTAACCACCTCTACTCACGACACCAAGCGCAGCGAGGATGTGCGTGCCCGTCTTAACGTGCTGTCTGAAATTCCTGCTGCCTGGCGGTTGGCGTTACGACAATGGCGCCACGCTAATCGTAGCCTCAAACACCTTGTGGACGGGATGCTGATCCCTACACCCAACGATGAATATTTCATCTATCAGACATTATTAGGGATCTGGCCACTGGGTGAGCCAGATGCAGATGAAATGACGCGCTTTGGTGTCAGGTTGGCGGAATATCTGGTCAAGGCGGTGCGCGAGGCCAAGGCTTATACAAGTTGGATCAATCCCAATACGGCGTATGAAGATGCCATATTGGCATTTGCCGATGCGCTGATCACAGCACCAACCGGGGCGGCGTTCAAAACGGATTTTTTGCCTTTTCAGCAGAAAATTGCGCGGCTGGGCATGTTTAACAGCCTGTCACAGACATTGATCAAGCTGACTGCGCCAGGTGTGCCCGATATTTATCAAGGGTGCGAGCTATGGGATTTTAGCCTGGCGGACCCGGACAACCGTCGATCAGTGGATTTCAACCACCGCCAAAGCCTGCTCAATGCGTTGCCGCCGCTCACCACCCAGGCATCGCCACAACGCAGTGCTGGAGTCAGGGCATTATGTGACACGCTGGAGGATGGTCGGGCCAAACTGCTGGTCGTTAAATCGGCACTGGCGTTGCGGGCGCGCTGGCCCGAAGTATTTCAGCAAGGAAAATATTTGCCGTTGGTCGTCAAGGGAAAGTACGCCTCTCATGTGTGTGCCTATGCACGAATTACCGGTGGGCGTACCGTCATGACGATAGCACCACGTTTCTTCGCGCAATTGCTGGGCAAAGTTGAAAGATGCCCTCTGGGGAAAAAGATTTGGGAGACGACTACAGTGGACGTGCCTTTTTATCAGCGCAATAACCAGTACATCTGCGCTTTCACGGGGAAGGTGCTAAAACCCCAGCAGCGGCAGTCTGAGTGGTGTCTGCCCGTCGCAGAAATACTGGCAGAATTTCCTGTGGGGTTGATCGTTATTGAGGTCAAGCAAGAGAGGTAAGCAAATGGGGAAGGTTGGAATAAAAAATACTTTTTAAAACAATTTAATATGTGTTTATTATGTGAAATTACATCACATTCCTGCCAAATAAAACTGGCTAATTCAACTTCAAATTTGTCTGTCAATGCTTAATTTTTTGCTAAAAATTCCACCGCTTCGCTTTCCACCCGACTGCGTCGCATGGGGGGCAAACTTTGCCATATCCGGCGTCCATAAGGTTTATTGATTAAACGGGGGTCACAGATCATGAGCACGCCACGATCATTTTCATCGCGAATCAAGCGCCCCGCGCCTTGCTTCAGGGTAATCACAGCGTGGGGCAGTTGGTGGTCCATAAACGCATTGCCACCAGCACGTCTGATTTGCTCAATGCGCGCAGCCAGTACCGGATCATCGGGTGGGGAAAAAGGCAGTCGGTCAATGACCACGAGGCTTAATGCTTCACCTTTGACATCGACACCTTCCCAAAAACTCTGACTGCCCAGCAAGATGGGATTAGACAGGGTCCGAAACTGCGCTAATAATTCTCCACGCGGTCGTTCGCCTTGCATCAGGATGGGATAATCCAATTTTACCTGTGTTAAGTTTTCTTCCAGCATACGCCGTGCGTCACGCATCGCACGCAAAGAGGTGAACAACAGGAATGCCCGCCCTTCACTGGCGATCAGCAAAGGCAGTGCCGCCTGAATCACTGCAGCGGTATAATCGGAAGAGTTGGGGTCAGGCATGATTTTCGGCACATACAGCATGGCTTGCTGGCCGTAATCGAAGGGACTGTCCCAGCAATGGCTGTCAGCGCCCTCTAACCCCATTTGACCACGAAAATGACTGAAATCACCTTTCACGGACATGGTCGCTGAAGTGAATACCCAACTGCGTGCATCACCCATTTGGCTGGAAAAAATCTCTGCGACGGACAGGGGGGTGGCATTCAATGCCACGCCTTGTCCAAATACTTCCAGCCAGCGCACGGTGTCCTGATGGTCATCCTGCTGCCAGCGTGATAAGCGTGCGACCTGTTCCAGGCCATTCTGCCATGCCAATTCCAGTTCATTGGCTCGCGCTGCTTGCAGTCCCAGATGTGTGTTGACGGTATTTAAGGCCTCTACACAGACGGCAAGCGCGGTCACACAGCCCTCGCGTTGCTGAAAACGCTGTATTGGCCAGCGCACGTTGTCTTCGTCAAAGCTGAGGCGAAAGTCGCGCAGCGATTTTTCAAGTGCGGCCGCCGCTTCAGTCAGGACCGGGTAATCTTTACAGCGCACAGCCGCTTCCAGGCGAACATCGCGTGCGAAATTGAGCAAATAGCCGGTAGACACTGTTTCACCAAAAAACACGCCTGCGGTGTCAGGTAACTGGTGTGCTTCGTCAAAGATAACTGTGTTGCAGATTGGCAACAATTCAGCCACACCCTCGTCGCGCAGCCAGACATCGGCAAAAAAAAGATGATGATTGACCACCACCAGGTCGGCTTCCATGGCGCGTTTGCGTGCGGCGAACACAAAACATTGGCTAATCTGTGGGCACTCGCCACTTAAACAGTTTTCCCGGGTTGATGTGGCGTGTTGCCACACCGCCGCGTCATCGGGTATGCCGGACAGTTCTGCCTTGTCGCCGGTTTGACTATGTTCAGAAAAAACGCGAATCTGTTCCAGATGGGCCGCAGTCTCACGACTCTGGAAGCGACCATCCTCCACCGCCCGTTGTAAATGGTAATGACAGATATAATTGGCCCGGCCTTTCAATAAAGCCACGGCCACCGGCAAACGCAAGGCAGCGCGGACCAAAGGCACGTCGCGGTGAAACAGCTGATCCTGTAAATGCCGGGTGCCCGTCGAAACGATGACTTTGCCTTGCGACAACAAAGCAGGTACCAAATAGGCCAGGGTTTTCCCTGTCCCTGTACCCGCTTCGGCAATAAGCACGCTTTTATTTTCAATGGCCTGTTCAACCTGTTTGGCCATTTCCAGTTGTCCGGTGCGTGCACGAAAGCCGGGCAGGGCGATCGCCAAAGGTCCTTCCTCAGAAAATACATAGGTCAGATCAGGCATGATGATCCGGATTGACGTGACGAAAATGTACCCGAATACTCAGCATGGATATGCTGATGAATGCGCCGAATAGCAAGGTGATGAAACTAATAGATAAACCAGCGCGATCCAGTAGCGCGTATACACCAAGCAAAAGCAGAATAGACAAGTTCTCATTGAAGTTTTGTACCGCAATAGAATGACCGGCACCCATCAGCAGATGCCCACGGTGCTGTAACAGAGCATTCATCGGTACCACGAAAAATCCGCCCAGTATCCCGATTAAAGTGAGTAAAATTGCGGCCAGCACGGGGTTGGTCACCCAGCTCATTGCCATGACCACAACACCCATCATGATGCCCGTCGAGACAACACGTATTGCATTGTTTAATTTAATAAACTCTCCGGCAATGACCGCGCCGATGGCGATGCCAACGGCCACCAGGGCAGTCAGTTGTGTGGCTTGTTCCATACTGAAATGCATCACAGTCACAGCCCAGGCCAAAATAACCAAACGCAAGGTGGCGCCAGCTCCCCAGAACAGGGTGGTCACTGCCAAAGAAACCTGCCCCAAAGGATCGAGCCATAGCTGTTTAAAACTGTGCCAAAAATCCTGAACAAGATCAATTGGATTTTTGCTGGGTGTGTCGTGATCCGGGGCAGTAACAGGAATGAACAAGTTTAGCGTTGCGGCCAATACATAGAGCAATCCCACCACTAAAATGGAAAACTTGGCCGCGTCGCCCTGTATCGGCCACGGCAAATGTTGGGCAAACATCGCACTAAAATGGGGATTCAACAAAATACCGCCGAACAGTGCGCCAAGAACAATCGCTAAAACGGTTGTTCCTTCCATCCAGGCATTCGCGGCCACCAATTTTTCGGCAGGCAAATATTCAGTCAAAATACCGTACTTCGCAGGGGAATAGGCGGCGGCACCAATCCCCACAATGGCGTACGCCAAAAGCGGGCTAAAACCAGTCAACATCATTCCACAGCCACATAGTTTGATGTTGTTGCTGATAAACATTACTCTTCCTTTGGCAAGCGCATCCGAGAATGCACCCACAAAGGGTGCCAGCACAATGTATGAAAATACAAAAAATTCTTGTAATACAGGTGTATACCAACTTGCCGCATGAATTTCCTTTAACAGTGCGATGGCTGAAAACAACAGCGTATTATCGGCCAATGCAGATAAAAACTGCGCCACCAAGATGATATAAAATCCAAGAGCCATATAGGTATTTGTTACTGGTCTGACGAATCAGGGGCTTGTTTTGCCAATGCTTTCAGCATCGCCTCTTGTTGTGCAAACGACGGCATACGACTGTTGCTGTTGAAAGCAGGATCTTTTCCTGCGGGTACATGTCCACCGCGTTCCTGTTCTTTCACTTTCAGGTAATCATCTAAACCTTCATCCACATAACGACCATGAAAATTTTCTGGCACCCTGTTGGGTCTGTTTCGGTAAGCGGCCATACGCAAGGCCTTATTAAGCGTGGCCACCCGGTCATCAATCCAGCGGATGTCATACAATGCCGCTGCCGTCATCAAAACAACCAGGATACTGCCCAGACAAGGGCGATGTAATACATACGCTGTTATCGCCAATATCAGTGCCACACGGTAGAGCCAGGCACCCAGTGGGTGTTCAAGATAATCCCGGTGCAGACCAAAAGGGAAAGCGAGTAACAGGAGGTTCGCGCGTTTGCGCTGTTTTAATTGCTGCGCCAATTTGAGGCTGAGTGCCTGGAGGCCGTCACCTTCAAGATCCAGTTGCTTCCATGCTTCACTCATTCGTCATATCACTCATTCAAGGGGTTCATCAATATTCAATTCGTTGGGCTGAATACATTCCGAAAAACTTCACCATTTTACACCTTTGGACCGCACTTGCATCCTGTACAATAGACAAGACGTACTTTTAATTTTGGCGAAATGGCTTATGAAACGATTTATGCTTGTGCAACACTCTTATCCTGAATTTCTCGGGATGATAGAAAAACAATTAGAATCTCGTAATATCGGTTTTCAATACCAACGCCCATTTCTGGGTAACGATCTTTCTACCACTGCGGGTCAATACGATGCGTTATGGTTGTTGGGCGGCGCTTATCCGGCCAATGACGATCTGGCCTGTCCATGGTTGTCGCAGGAAAGACAACTTATCAGTAATTTTAAACGCATGCGTCGCCCAATTGTGGGCATCGGTTTTGGCGCTTTGTTGCTGATAGAAAATGCCGGAGGTGAAATCACCGACGAGCCTTACTTCAATACCTATTGGACGGTTTGCCACAAAACTGGGGCAGGTAAAAATGATCCTCTGGCCAATGCGGTGGATGGCAAACGCATGTTAATTATGGTGAATGGCAACGCCAGTCTGCCCGAAGGCATGGCACCTCTGGTGGTGGATGATGAAGGCAGATGGCTGGCAGTACGCCCTGATGACATGAGTTACGCCATGTTGTTTCGACCGGAGCTCAAACCGGGTATGATCGAAGACATGATGATGGAAGATAATCGTCCCTTACCGGATGACATTGGCGACATACTTGCTGAAGCACGTCAACACTGGACGACAGGACAACAAACCGCCGCTGAAATTTCTCTGGCATTAGTGAGCGCACTGGATTTAATGACTGAGCGACATAAAATGCCGGTGTTTAGCCTGAACGTGGTGGACAAGGAAAAGTAGGGACGTCATGAATCGAACTGAAAAAAAACTGCTGGAAGTATTTAATCATTTAAGTCCGGAACAGCAATCCAGCGTGCTGGATTATGTGGATTTTCTGGCTACCCGTACTACTGGTGCTTCGCCTGCAGAAGTCTTGCAGCCGCTGGAAATTCCCCGCCCCGAACACGAAAACGTGATTAAAGCCGTGAAACGGCTGCGTGCAACCTATCCCATGCTGGAACCGGGCAAATTGCTGCATGACACGTCGAACCAAATGAGCCGCCACATGGTGCATGGCGCACCAGCTGCCGAAGTGATCGACGAATTGGAGCGGCTGTTTCGTGGACATTATGAAGCCTATTTGGAGCGCTGAGTGACAAGCGTTGCGTGACCACAAACAAGATCGCCCTGTTGAAGCAATGAGGTCACCGGCCTTCAGGCCGGTGGATATTTAGTCAGGGAGGGGTGCGCATCCCCTCCCTGACCGCGCCTTTAAAACCTCGCCCTTCAGGGCGGGGTTCGGCGCTCCTGCCGGCCTAAAGGCCGGGGTTTTAAACCAGCAAGGAAAAAGGATAAAATATGCTTAATGTATATCCTTGTTTGCTCTGTTATTCCATTGTTATAATTTAAAATTTAAATTTTTTTCCGGTTTTGCCCCGCAAATCAGTTAAGGGGCCGTTATTGAATAACTGTCACGACACTGAGGGAATGACTCCCGGCCGAATAAAAATTCGGTATTCTTATTTTCCAATGATTTATGAAGGTGAAGCATGAGCGAGCACTCCAGTGAAGCTGGCGAGCAATTCCGCAAGCGTCTGATTGTCACTGCCAAGGGGCGCCACAGCGCCAAAGACATGAGCCGGCAGGAGGCGAAAGAGGCCCTGGAATTTCTGATCTCTGCCGCTGCCCATCCGGCACAGGTGGGTGCTTTTCTTACAGCCATGCGTTTCAAAGGCTCCACGGTAGAGGAGATGACGGGTTTTCTCGACGCCATGGAAGGCACGGCAACCCTGATTTCTCCAAAAGTGAAAGGGCTGCTCAACTGCAATGGCCCATACGACGGACGAAAGCAGGCACTCAACCTGAGTGTGGCGGCGGCGATCGTCACGTCGGCCGCTGGTGTGCCTGTGGTGCTGCACTCCGACACGGGACTGCCACCTAAAGATGGTGTGACGAATGCCCGCGTACTTGAAGCGATGGGTGTGGAGGCTGACCGTGAACCAGGACTGGTTGAACAAGAGGTAGAACGTAAGGGTTTTGGCCACTTGCATGCCAATCGCTATCTGCACGGGGTTGGACGACTAAAACCCATTCGACAGGTACTGTTCTATCGTTCTTTTCTTCATGCGTGCGAAGTCATGCTCAATCCGGCTGGCGCGAAATGCTCGTTGATCGGTGCAGCGCATGATACCTTTCTCGAACGGTTCGCCATGGCAGCAGGCCAGCGAGGGCAAACGCGCGTTTTGGCCATACAAGGGCTGGACGGTGGCGATGAACTACCGCTGGCGCCGACGTTGGTAGCCGACTACCAGGCAGGCGAACTGACGCGATATATATTGGCACCGACCGATTTCGGCCTTGGGGAAGCCCCGCACCACCGCTGCGAATCGCCGTCAGAAACGGCACGGAGAACCGAAGCTACCCTGGCTGGCACTGACGATACACATCTCGATGCGGTCTTGTTTAATAGCGCGGTGCGTATCTACATTGC
This sequence comes from Pseudomonadota bacterium, assembly GCA_021786845.1. GTDB lineage: Bacteria > Pseudomonadota > Gammaproteobacteria > Burkholderiales > Sulfuriferulaceae > Sulfuriferula. The sequence goes on from JAJYMO010000076.1 coordinate 33,011, forward strand.
TGGCAAGACCTCCACCATCGAGGCCGGTCTCAGTCTGGCTCGCGAAGTACTGAGCAGTGGCATGGCAATGGCTAAACTCCGCGAGCTGCGCGGACTTTAAATTTCTTTGGTTCCGGCTTGTCCGGCTTGGGCCGACCTTGATAAATTGCACCGGCAATAACCAGCCTCGAACCTCACTGCCATTTCACCGGTGGTCCATCATTGATCACTGCACCCCCAACATCTGTGCCGCACTCACCTGTGCCTGCCATCCCAGCTCGCCTTCTGCTTTCCTGCAATTCAGCGTTAAGCTGTGGCCCACACCGTCGAACCAGCCTGGCTCACCGCCAAAACCGGTGGTTGACCACAACAGTTTCAGGCCAGCTTTCACCAGTGCGGGTGGAATACCTATGGCGTGCGGTCGGTTTAGCGTGATGGCTGCACGCAGGTTGAAAGAATCGGGTGCTGCAAGATTGTAAGGACCCTGCGCCGGCATTTTAAGTGCCTGAATGATGGCGCGCGCCACGTCGTCTTCGTGTACACATTGCAATAGTGGCTGGGGCCCAGGTAATTTGGGATAAATCGGCAGGTTCAGAATGCGATGCAATAAAGGTTGTGCGTGCTCACCCAAAATAATATGGGGGCGAAATCGAACGACATGAGGATAATGCTGGATCAGCCACCGTTCCAGTTCAGCTTTGTGTTCCGCATAATTAAAATGCCGGATCGGCGTGAAGGGCGCATTTTCATCCAAATGTTCGCCTTGCCCATACACCGACGCACTGGACAGATGAATAATCCGTGACAGGCCCAATTCGGCAGCCGTGGCAAGCCAATGTTGAGAGGCACCCACATTGATTTCGCGCATACCCTGCAAGGACATTTTACCGCGCAACACCACCCAGGCCAAATGAATTAACGCATCATATTGGGGCAACAGTGATTGCGGTGAAACTTGGCGAAGATCCGCTTGCAGGGCGCTAAATTTATAATGACGGAAAGCACTGGCATGCAGATCCATGCCAAATACCGTGTCCACCGCATTGTCGGCACACAGCATGGGCAACAGGGCTTGTGCGAGGTGACTGCTGCTGCCTGTGACGAAAATACGCATTACACAGCAAAAGCCGGCATCACTTCATCGGCAATGCAGTGCAAGGATGCTTGCACCAGTGCAGTGTCCAATGCGCCTGCACCCACCGCGCATAGCAGATGAGTGACCCCCGCTTCACGATAACGCTGTAATTTATCCACACATTCTGCGGGTGAACCGACCACCGCCATGCCAAAAGTTTCCAGTAAGGTTAAATTAATCCCAAGTTTAAGCAGGTGGCGAAAACGCCCCAGGTCATGGAAATGTTCATAACTGGGGTACAGCCGTTCCAAAACCGGGAGGGTGGTGGATAATAATTGCTGATAAAACCACACCAAAGCGGGGCCAGCCAATTCACGGGCACGTTTGCCATCCGGCAAGCAAAACAAGCCGATGGTCATGCCTGTACGAGCAGGTTCCGGTGCTTGCCAGGCGTCCAGGTAACGACGTAAGTCTTGTTTGACCATCATCCATGGTTTAAATGGGCCAGCCAATGCACCCAGTTGTGCTTGTGCAGCCCAGACAAAGGTATCTGGGCTGACTGCGGCAGTCCACAGTGGCGGGTGAGGGCGCTGTACCGGAGAAGGCACTACATCGAGCGCATCCAAATGGAAATGCTCACCTTGAAAATTCACCTGCTGACCGGACAGTGCCTGACGCAAAATGGCCAGAGACTCGTCGGTGAGCGTACGGCTATCTGCCATGTTGACACCAAACGCCTGGTATTCCTGGGGTGAAAAACCTCGTCCTATGCCCAATTCCAGCCGCCCCTGTGACAGAATATCCAGCGTGGCAACGCGTTCTGCCACATGCAAAGGATGGTGATAGGGCAGCGGCGTGACACTCAGCCCCAGACGTATGCGTTGCGTGCGTTGACTGACCGCTGCCAGCACCAAATCGGGCGCTGCGGAATGCGAATAGCCGCGCATAAAATGATGCTCAACTAACCAGGCACAGCCGAAGCCCAATTGATCGGCCAGAACAATTTCGGCTAAAGTGTCCGTAAAAGCTTGTGATTCAGTGCGCGCAAGCTGTGCCGGGTGAGAAATTTCGTAAAACAGATCGAATTGCATGGTCAGATTTTTTGCATAACACAGGTTGTTGAGGGGGCTGCACGATGGCGTGAACAGATTAAAATCCGGCGACGAACAGGAAGAAATCGGAGTGTACAACAAACACGCGGAGAATTAATCCCGACAAGCTGTTTTTCAATTAAATATGCATCAACACAGCCATCGTGCAGCGATCCTGGTTTAATAAAACTGACATCATAATCGTCCATAATAGGTATTTTTATCATTCAATCAAATTAAAGCAAGCATATAAACTACTTACGGCAGAAACTATTTATTAAGGTAACATACTTGCCTATCAGTTCATATGACGATAGAATTCCTCCCTCTTCCAGACCTTTATTCAACACTGTGTCCGTAGACAATCTGATTGACATCCGAAATGTGACGTTTGCTTATCGCAATCATGCTGTGTTGCAGGACATTTCTTTGTCTGTGCCGCGTGGGCGTGTGATTGCCATCATGGGTGGAAGCGGCTGTGGTAAAACCACTTTGTTGCGGTTAATCGGCGGCCAATTACGGCCGACGCAAGGTGAAGTGTCCGTGAATGAGCAGATTGTTCATCAGCTCAATAACCATGATTTGTATCAATTACGACGGAAAATGGGGCTTTTGTTTCAGTTTGGCGCATTGTTTACCGATTTAAATGTGTTTGATAACGTGGCCTTTCAAATGCGCGAACACACCGATCTTTCACCGGAAATGATTCATGATTTGGTGTTGATGAAGCTGAATGCGGTGGGACTGCGTGGCGCACAACATTTGATGCCCAATGAATTGTCCGGCGGCATGGCGCGTCGCGCAGCACTGGCTCGTGCGATTGCCCTTGATCCGCTGCTGATGATGTATGACGAGCCGTTTACCGGTCTGGATCCTATTTCGATGGGTGTCATCGGTAAACTGATTCGGCGGCTGAATGATGCCTTGGGCTTAACGTCTATTTTAGTGACGCACGACATCGAAGAGTCGCTAAAAATTGTTGATTATGTGTATTTTATTTCGGAGGGCCGGGTAGAGGCACAAGGCACGCCAGACGAAATTCGTGTATCAAAACAAGCTTTTGTTCATCAGTTTGTTCATGCTGAAGAAGATGGGCCGGTACCGTTTCATTATCCTGCTCCGGATTACGCCAGTGATTTGGGGCTGAAAGCGTGAAACCAAACAATCTTTTTAGCCGTATCGGTCGCTTAAGCTTGAACAGCATTACGCGCCTGGGGACTGCCACCCGCTTTTTACTGCAAGTTTTGATGCGTTCCGGTACCAGCTGGCGTCGATTTCAGCTGATCATTCGGGAAATTTATTCCAGTGGTGTGCTGTCCTTGATTATTATTGTGGCATCGGGCTTGTTTGTGGGCATGGTGCTGGGTTTGCAGGGTTATCAAACCTTGCAAACCTATGGTTCTGCCCAATCCCTGGGGGTCTTGGTCGCGCTTTCCCTTGTGCGGGAATTGGGCCCGGTGGTGGCCGCTTTGTTGTTTGCCAGCCGTGCCGGGTCGGCCATCACTGCCGAGGTCGGCCTGATGAAGACCACAGAGCAATTGCAAGCCATGGAAATGATGGCTGTTGATCCGATTGCCCGGATTGTTGCACCGCGTTTTTGGGGTGGTGTGATTTCTATGCCACTGTTGGCTGCCATTTTTTCCATGACGGGTATTTACGGTGGTTACTTGATTGGTGTGCGCCTGCTGGGTGTCGATGACGGTACATTTTGGTCACAAATGCAGTCTGCGGTGAGTTTTCGCGAAGACATTCTGAATGGCGTGATTAAAAGTACCGTATTTGGTTTCGCTGTAACGGCAATAGCCCTGTTTGAAGGGTATGACGCCGTGCCCACAGCTGAAGGCATTTCTCGTGCGACAACGCGCACTGTGGTCACTTCGTCGCTGGCGATTTTGGCATTAGACTTTATATTGACCGCTTTTATGTTCAGGGGAGCATGAACTATGGATAGAACCCTGTTAGATTTTTGGGTAGGATTGTTTGTCACGCTGGGGATTGCCGCTCTTTTTGCTTTGGCATTGAAAGTCAGCAATTCTGAGGGGTTTTCACGGGGTTCAACCTACACTGTTGTCGCCAGTTTTAATAATATTGGTGCATTGAAGGTGCGTGCGCCGGTTAAAAGTGCGGGTGTGGTGGTGGGGCGGGTGAGTGCGATTCACTTTGATAACAAGACTTTTGAAGCATTGGTCAGCATGCAACTCGACAGTCGCTATACTTTTCCGAAAGATACCTCGGCGTCTATTCTGACATCCGGTTTATTGGGTGAACAATATTTGGCATTGGATCCCGGTGGCGACAGCCACAACCTGGTCAATGGTGATACGATTAAAATCACGCAATCTGCCGTGGTCCTTGAAAACTTAATCAGTCAGTTTCTGTATAATAAGGCTTCGGACTCAGGCAATCAAAACAACGGTGGCGGGGCTGCTAAAGCTGGAGTAAAACCATGAGCATCAAAATAATTCGCCTCATTTTGCTCAGTTTTGGTATGTTGTTGCCAAAATTGAGCGTTGCCCAGACCGTCACCCTGGATCAAGCCATACAAATGACCCTCAACGCTGATCCCAGCATTAAAGAGAAGCAGGAATTGGTCGAATCCGCACGCGCTTTGCTTGATGAGGCAAAGGGTCACCGTGACCTGATGTTTGATGCCAATATGTTTGAGGGGCTTGCACCCGAAGTCAACGGCGGTTTTTATCAGGGTGGGGCCTACTCGGGTACCCAACCCCGCACAGACGGGCCTTTTCCTGGCGGACTGTCTGATTGGACTTCTCTGGAATTCGCCATCATCAAGCCCTTGTATACTTTCGGAAAAATAAAGGCTTATAGCGAGGCTGCCAAAGGAAATATTGAAGTCAAGGAAGGTGATGTTCGCTTAAGACAGGAGGAGATGATCAAAAAGGTGAAACGGGCCTATTTTTCTTATCTTACTGCGCGCGATCTGCGCCGTATGCTGGAAGATGTGCAATCGCACCTGAGTGATGCATTGGGTTCAGTCAAAAAGAATTTGGACAATGACAACGGACAGTCTAAGCAAACCGATTTGTATGCGTTACAAACGGCTCAAGGTATGCTGTCAAAATACATCAGCCAAGCCATAGCGGTAGAAAAAATCAGCATGGACGGTTTGAAATTATTGACGGGTGTAGGCATGACCGGGGATTTGAGTGTGGCCGATGACAGCCTGACACCTGTTGATCTGCCTCATGGTACCTTAGGTGATTTTAAAACAACCGCGATCGCCGATCGCCCTGAAATGTCGCAACTGGAAGCGGGTATGCGTGCGCGTCGCGCTTTGGTTACCGCATCAAAGGCAACCAGATATCCCAATATTTATGCCGGTATCATTGGTGAGGCGAATTACGCATCTAATCGAACCCAGTTAAATAATCCTTACTTGTATGACCCATTTAACAATGCAGGACTAACCCCTGTCGTGGGGATTAAATGGGATTTCCAGTCGGGCGTGATGTCAGCCAAAATTGCGCAGCAACAGGCTGAGCTGGATGCGCTGAACTATAAAGCGCAGTTTGCCCAGGCGGGCATTCCTTTTGAAGTGGCTGAAGCCTACCACCACATGGAAGCCGATTATCAATCCCAACTGGATTTGGCGAAAGGTGCGACGGCAGGCCGTCGCTGGATGATTGCAGCATTGGCTGATTTCAATGCAGGTTTGGAAAAAGCTGACAAAGTGGCCGATGCGCTCAAAAGTTATGCATTGACCCAGGCTGAATATTTGCAAACCGTTAGAGCTTATAACCTGGATGTGGCTGAGTTGGCCCTGGTTACCGGCGCTGAGAAATAGTTTTTTCAACTCAAAAAAATCATTCAACCCGCAAATCGGCCGAATGTTTTTTTTGGTCCAATATGACCCATCTATCAAACAGGAATGACCATGTTACGAAAGATTTTGCATTTAACGTGTATGCTGTGTTTGGCTTTGTCTTTTACTGTCGCGCAAGCGGAAGAAATGCCGCCCGATGTACTGGTGAAAAATACCACGCTGGAAGTTACCGGGATTCTTAAACGCGACAAGGCCGATTTTGCCAATGACAAGCAAAAGCTGTATGCGTTAATTGATACCAAAGTACTGCCTCATTTTGATTTCACGCAAATGACACAACTGGCTGTCGGTCGCTATTGGCGACAAGCCACGCCAGCACAGCAACAGCAACTGATCACGCAGTTCCGCACGCTGCTGGTAAGAACCTATGCTGGCGCTTTGGCAGCATTTAACAAACAAACCATTGAGTTCAAGCCATTCAATATGCCGGCAGGCAGCACCGATGTGACCGTCAACACCCAGGTGAAACAACCCGGCGCACAACCTATTCCCATTGATTACAGTCTGGAACAAACCGCCGCAGGTTGGAAAGTCTATGATGTCAGTATCGATGGCGTTAGCCTGGTGACCAATTACCGGAGTTCATTCGGGTCGGAAATTCGTAAGAATGGGGTGGCTGGATTGCTTCGCACCCTCACCAATCGTAACCAGCAAGATACCACTGATACGGCTTCCAGGTAATCGCTTTCGCTATGTCAACCGTCAAGAAGCCCTATCTCCTGCCTGAAGAGGTGACGCTACACACTGTCAATGCCGTGTTGGCTGCGGCCCTGCTTGCGATGGAGGGTGGGCAGAATACTTTCGATTTTAGTGCCGTGCGTGTTCTGGATTCAACGGTATTGGCTTTTATTTTGGCGTGTCGTCGTGCAGCTGAACGCAGCCAGATTGCCTTGCAGTGCATCAATTTGTCTCCCAATTTGAATGCGCTGGCTGATTTGTACGGCGTCATCCCTTTCATTTCTGGTGAGGTGGTGTGAGTTCGCCTGCAATACAAATCAGCCACATTCATAAAAGTTTTGGCCATTTCCAGGCATTGCTCGATGTTTCACTGACCATTGAGCAGGGGGAGTTCTTTGCCCTGTTGGGTCCCAATGGTGCAGGAAAAACCACCCTCATTAGCATTTTAGCTGGGTTAACCCGTGCCACCAGCGGAAGTGCCCAAGTGATGGGGCATTGCGTCATCGACGATTACAAGGCCGCGCGCCGGGAATTGGGCATGGTGCCTCAAGAGTTGGCTTATGATCCATTCTTTACAGTGCGGGAGAGTTTGCGTATTCAATCTGGTTATTTTGGTTTGCGCCACAATGACGATTGGATTGATGAAATTCTGACCCGCCTGGGTCTGTTTGAAAAAGCCGACATGAATATGCGTACCCTGTCTGGCGGCATGAAACGCCGTGTGCTGGTGGCGCAAGCATTGGTTCACAAGCCCCCGGTTATCGTGTTAGATGAACCCACTGCAGGTGTTGATGTAGAATTGCGCCAATCCTTGTGGGAATTCATTCGGCAGTTGAACTCGGCTGGACATACGATCGTGCTCACCACGCATTATTTGGAAGAAGCCGAGACTTTGTGTGAGCGGGTAGCGATGCTTAAACAAGGTAAAATCGTTGCATTAGACCGTACTGCCAATTTATTGAAATCTTGCGGCGAAATGAAATTGCATCTTACCCTTAACCCGGACAGTTTACCTGAAACATTACAGTCACGGGTTTATCACAAGACAGAGCACGGCTATACCCTGAAAATTTCCTCTCCGGAGGAAATTGAACCTATTTTGGTTCATCTTCGTGAAGCGGGTGTCCATATTGATGATTTGTCCTTGAGTCACCCCGATTTAGAAGACGTGTTTGTACAAATCATGGGGCGTGCATGAGCGGATTTTTTACCTTGCTATATAAAGAGGGTTTGCGTTTCTGGCGGGTCTGGTTTCAGACTGTATTGGCACCAATTATTACAGCATTATTGTATTTATTGATTTTTTCTCACGCCCTCTCCAAACATGTTCAAGTTTATCCCGGCGTGTCTTACATCAATTTTTTGGTGCCGGGCCTCGTGATGATGACAGTGTTGCAAAATGCGTTTGCCAACAGTTCGTCCAGCCTGATTCAGTCTAAAATCACAGGCAATATTGTTTTTATGTTGCTGACGCCCATTTCTTATTTGGAATTTTTCCTGGCATACATGCTGGCTTCGATGTTCCGGGGACTGATCGTGGGGTCAGGTGTTTTGCTGGGTACCTTGCTGTTTGCGCCGGAATATTTCCACGCGCCACTGTTGAGTTTGCTGTTCGCCATGTTGGGCGGGGGTATGTTGGGTGCATTGGGAATTATTGCCGGAATCTGGTCAGAAAAATTTGATCAGTTGGCGGCTTTTCAAAATTTTATTATCATGCCGTTAACATTTCTTTCAGGTGTGTTTTATTCGCTGCACAGTTTGCCTGCATTTTGGTGGCAAGTGTCAAAATTTAATCCCATTTTTTATGCGGTAGATGGATTTCGCTATGGGTTTTTGGGGGTTAGCGATGTATCGCCAGGCATCAGTTTATTGGTCGTAACAACCTGTTTTGTGGCATTATCCAGTATTTGCTTAATTCTGTTGCAACGGGGTTATAAACTACGGTATTGAACACATCCTGAAGCCTTGAATCTAACCTGGAATTTACACTTATGCAACTTATCGAAATCATACAAACTGCCATCCAGCAAGGCTTGCCTTGTGATTCTGTTCACGTCAGCGGCGATGGCCAACATTTTGAAGCCATCGTTGTCAGTTCATCTTTTGTCGGAAAATCACGGGTGGCGTGTCACCAAATGGTATTTAATACTTTGGGTGAGCGTATGCGCGAGGAAGTTCATGCGCTGTCAATTAAAACTTACACCCCGGCACAATGGACTGAGATGCAAGGTTAATGGATAAATTAGCGATTCAAGGTGGGCATCGCCTTTGTGGAGAAATCCGCATTTCCGGTGCAAAAAATGCAGCTTTGCCTATATTATGTGCCTCATTATTAAGTGCTGACACATTACATCTGGACAATTTACCCAAACTGCAGGACATCAGCACTACGCTTACTTTGCTCGGACACATTGGCTGTGAAATGCGCCGGGATGAGCAAGGCGGCATCGACCTGCAAGCGGTACAGATGAAACAGCTGGAAGCACCTTACAGTCTGGTGAAAACCATGCGTGCTTCTATTTTGGTTTTGGGACCCATGCTGGCGCGCTGGGGCGAAGCCCGTGTGTCGTTGCCGGGTGGTTGCGCAATCGGTTCGCGTCCTGTCGACTTGCACATCAGAGGTTTGCAAGCCATGGGGGCGGAGATTCATATTGAACACGGTTATATTCATGCCCGTGCATCCCGCTTGCAGGGCGCTCGCATTGTGATGGACACCGTGACAGTGACCGGCACCGAAAATTTAATGATGGCTGCTACCCTGGCGGAAGGCACGACCATTCTTGAAAATGCAGCCCGTGAACCGGAAGTGACCGACTTGGCACACTGTTTGATTGCCATGGGCGCAGACATTCAAGGCGTGGGCACCGATACCATTATTATTCAGGGTGTGAAGCGGTTGCATGGCGCAAGTTATCCCATCATGCCTGATCGCATCGAAACCGGGACTTATTTGGTTGCCGCCGTCATGACGCAAGGTCATGTGACGTTAACGCACACCAGGCCAGATACGCTGGATGTGGTGATTGATAAATTACGGGCATCTGGTGCGCTCATTCAGACCACGGATCATCATATTACCGTGCAAATGCATCAACGACCCGAAGCGATTTCTTTGCGCACAGCGCCATATCCAGCGTTCCCTACGGACATGCAAGCGCAATTCATGGCCTTGAATTGTATCGCTAATGGGGTGGGGCGGGTAACCGAAACGATTTTTGAAAACCGATTTATGCATGTCCAGGAAATGCAGCGTTTGGGTGCCCAGATAGAAGTAGAGGGCAATACTGCTTTGGTGCATGGGGTAGCGCAATTGCAAGCTGCTACCGTCATGGCAACCGATTTGCGTGCCTCTGCTTCCCTGGTGCTTGCTGCACTGGTCGCCGAAGGCGAAACCACCATCGAGCGTATTTACCACATTGATCGCGGTTACGAAGGCATCGAAGAAAAACTGAATCAACTGGGTGCTCAAGTTCGTCGCATACATTAAGGGCTCGTAAATGAATAACATGGACTTGCGTTGTCGTGTATTCGGGATGGATGTAAGGCCGCAAAGTGCGGCGAATGGTTGTTCCATTCGCAAGCTTTGCAACGCCGCAGCCGCCCGAATACACGGCAACCCTCCGGGCCGGGCGCTTTGGGCGCAAGTCCATGTTATTCATTTACGAACCCTAAGGGCATTCTCTCATGCATCTCGCCTGAATGAATGTCTAAACGTTTTTAGAGATAGCAAACGCCAGAAAGTAAAAAATGATTACCATCGCATTGTCCAAAGGCCGTATTTTTGAGGAAACCGCCCCATTGCTCGCAGCGGCAGGTATTGTGGCCAGCGAAGACCCGGACAAATCCAGAAAGCTGATTATTGCCACGAATCACCCGGGCGTGCGTTTGCTTATTCTGCGCGCGACCGATGTGCCGACCTATGTTCAGCATGGTGCGGCTGATCTGGGTATTGCAGGGCGTGATGTATTGATTGAACATGGTGGCGAAAATATTTACCAGCCGCTCGACTTGAATATCGCGCGATGCAAAATGATGGTCGCCGCCCGCCCTGAATTTGATTACATCGGGGCAGTGCAACAAGGCAACCGATTGCGGGTAGCCAGTAAATATGTGAACATTGCGCGCAACTATTTTGCCGAACGCGGCATGCATATTGATCTGATCAAATTGTATGGCTCAATGGAGCTGGCGCCATTGGTCAAGTTGGCTGATGTGATTGTTGATTTGGTCAGCAGTGGCGCGACACTGAAAGCCAATGGTTTGGTCACGGTAGATGAAATTATGGATATCAGCTCTTATCTGATCGTTAATCAGACCGCACTCAAACTCAACCGTGCCGGGATCCAGCCTTTGCTGGATGCTTTCTCGCTGGCTGTTTCAAAAAAATAAGTCGTCATGCCGCCCAATTTACCTGCCGATTCGCGTATCCGGCGCATTCTCATTATGAAATGGAGTGCATTGGGCGATATTGCCATGTCCACCTGCATTATTGAAGATGTCGTTCGGGCATTTCCAAACGCCCGCATTGATTTAAACACATTACCCCCCTGGGACAAATTATTCCATGATGATGCCCGGTTTCATCGGATTCTGGCCATTAACATACGTGGACGACAGGGGAAATGGAGCAAATTGTGGCAATGGGTGAAAGTGGTTCGCCAGGGCAATTATGATTTGATTGTGGATTTACAATCCAATGATCGTTCGCGGCTGATGTTGCTGTGGTTGAAGATGACGGGTGCGCATCCACGTTATCTCATCGGCAATCGTCCACGCTGGCCTTATCATTATAGTGGGCCGGAAGCCGGCGCCCATCCTAACCCGGTTGAACGCATGCGTGCCAGCTTACGGGCTGCCGGCATCCCCACCAGCACACCGCGGCCAGTATTTCATGTCCCGGAACGCTGTACTCAGCATGCGCAACAATTACAGCAACAGCATGGTCTGCAGTCCGGTCGCTACGCGCTGTTTTATCCGGGTTGTCAGGCTGCGGGTTATTTAAAACGCTGGGGGGATGTCAACTACGCGGAATTGGCGCGTATGATGTTAGACCAGGGCGAAGTCGATAAAGTGGTACTGATCGGCAGCCAGGATGAAATGGAAGACTGTCGGCACATTACTGAACTGGCTGGAGAAGGCATCATTAACCTGTGCGGTCAAACGGAGGTGCTGGACATCATTCCGTTGGCACAAGCCGCAAAATGGCAGGTCGGCAATGACACCGGCACCGCGCACCTCGCTGCGGCATCCAGTGTTCCGATGGTGGTGGTGTGTGGACCGACGGATGCCTACCGGGTCAGACCGCAGGGCGACAACGTGGTGGCCATTCAAGCTGATTTGCCTTGTATTAATTGCTATTGCAAACAGGCGTGTGCACACCATTCGTGCATGAAAGTGGTACGGCCGGAGCACGTGCTGCAAGGATTGCGTCAACCGCCTGTCGCCCCGGTCACTATGATCCCCGATGTGAACGCCAGTGCTTCTGCGGTAGCTTCAGCCTGACGCGATGATAAACAAACGATGTAATTAAAAAATCAACACGGTTTGTCTGACTCATATACCGGTGGACTGTCCGGCGCGCCAGGGGGCATCAGTGATTTTCCATAGCGTTTGCGTTGATGGTACTCGTACAGTTTGGCATATTTCAGGAAAACATAAAATGCGCCGCACACTGAAGTGATAAAGCCCCCCCAACCGTTTAACATGGCGCGCTTGAAGAAATAAGCGCGTATGAAATAAACTGGCGGGTAAAATACCAGTATCCACGGGTTGGCGCGAGTGCCTTTGGCCACCTTGTCACGCACCAATCCGGTAGAGTAGGCATTGAGTTTGCCGACCTTTACATCGATATCGGTTTCGCCGTAGTGGTAAAATGGTGCGATTAATGATTTGATACGGCCTTGAACCTTGGGCGCAGCATGAACAGGCATGGTACTGATGTGCCCACGGTCTTTACGGAACAGGCGAAGAAACTTGTTCAGGCGTATGTAATCATTGTTCATTTGCCAAAACATTTGTTCCTTGCGTGGTATCGTGTAGCCGTCCGCATCAGGGCTGGTTTGCAATAATTGGCGAATTTCCTGTTGCGATGCCTCAGACAATGCTTCGTCTGCATCCAGCAGCAATACCCACAAATGACTGGTTTTTCCCAAAGCCAGTTGTTTTTGTTTGCCATAGCCTAAAAAGGGATGATGAAATATTTTGCAGCCATATTGGGCCGCGATGTCCAGTGTGGCATCTGTACTGCCAGAGTCGAGCAAAACAATTTCATCCGCCCACTTCACGCTTTCCAGACAACTGGTCAAGGTGCGGGCATTATTAAACGTGGTGACGAAAGCGGAAAGAGGTTCCATGGATACATGTCCAATGAAAAATTTGATGCCACTATAGCACAGGGCAGGGGACTCATTTGAAGATATTGCACCTCATCGCATCCACAGGCACTGGTGGCGCCGAACGTCATGTGCTCGATCTGTGCCGCACACAACAAGCTTTGGGATTAAGCGTCTGCGTGGCTTTGCCTGCCGGTCAAGGTTTGGATCATGCACTGAATATCGCACTGGATGAAGCCGGGATTCCCCGCATCAACTTTCGTTCAGGAGGACGCTGGAATCCGTTTGCCCTGTGGTCATTGCACCAGGCCGTACAACACATTCGGCCAGATTTGATTCATGCCCACATGCCCAAGTCCATTGCCATGGCGAGACTGGCCAGCCCTCAAGCGCCGTGTGTCGGCACGGCACACAATATTGTCAAGCAGGCGAGCCCGTTTTATCATTGCCGCCGGATCATCTGTGTGTCAGACATGGTGCAGCACAGTTTGTTGGCTTTGGGGTACCCGCGTGACCGGACCCATGTCATTCATAACGCCATCGACATTGAGCGGTTTTTGCACATCGACCACCTTTCAACCCGGCAACGATTGGGGTGGGAAGGGCACTTCGTCATGTTATGCGTGGCGAGGCTGGTGCCAGCCAAAGGTCAACGCTACGCCATCGAAGCGCTTGCGGCGCTGCGACCGTCATACCCAAAACTTCGCCTCGCCTTCGCCGGGTCAGGCGCTGATCAGGCGATACTGCACGCGCTGGCAAAACGTTTGGGGGTGGCAGAGCAAGTGTTATTTCTGGGTAACCGCGATGATGTGCCCGATTTGCTTGCTGCTGCGGATTTGTACTTGCAACCCAGCATCAAGGAAGGTTTCGGCATTGCCTTTCTGGAGGCCTTGGCCAGTGGATTGCCGTGTATTGGCACGCCAACTGGCGCCATGCCTGAGATGATCATCAATGGTGAAAACGGATTGATCGTGAAAGTCGCTGACACGCAAGCATTAAGCGATGCGATTCATAGCCTCGTCAGCCAGCCTGATCTGTGTCAGCAACTGGCTGATGCGGCCCGACGTACGGCTCAAACACGGTTCAGCCTGATCAGTCAGGCGCACGACACCTTGCAGGTTTATCAGCAGGTGCTGGGCAGCGTTTCAGGATAATGGTGATAACAAACACCTATAACCGGCGCAAATTATCCAATTGAGCAGCCACCAGGCGAATGTCAAACTTGGCTACTGCACGAGCGCGTGCCTGATGTTGTTTGTCGTGTAACAACTCATCATTTTTTAACAGCAATTCAAGCGCATCGGCCAAACGTTGGGCCGTCAACGGCCGCACCAATTGTCCCGCATCACCAATCACCTCGGCAATCCCGCCAAAACCACTGGTCACTACTGCTGCACCACCTGTCATGGCTTCTAAAACGGTCCGTCCAAAAGGTTCTTGCCACACCGAGGGAATCACCGCAATGGCAGCCTGGCAAAACTGTTGCATGACCGCTGCATGGTCAATGTAACCGGTATAGTGGCATTGCTCACCCAAACGCGATAAATAGGCATGTGTCGCACGTTCGTAATCTGAAACCATTTCAAAACGGTCCACACCGCACACGACAAAATGCCAATCCGGGTAATGTGGTGCAATGAAAGTAAACGCCTCTGCCAGCGGCAATGCGCCTTTTTCCTGAATAATACGCCCCACATAAACAATGCTGCGGTTTTTTACTTGCGGGACATGGGTGCTCGTGTCAATACCGTTATGCACCGTATGCACTTTATTCTGCCCGGTAATTAAACCTGTCAGGAATTGCTGACGAATGTATTCGCTCACGCAATAAATTCCCGCAGCATGCTCAGCCAACCATTTTCGATCTGCAATATGTCGCGCGCCCTGCATCGTTTGGGAATCATTGTGAAAATGCAAATACATCTGGATGTTTTTCGGCAATAATTCGACTAAATACCGAAAAATTAACGGACGATTCTGTACTTCAACGTGGGTGATACCATGCCCGTACTCACGGATCCAGCGTGCGCACGCCCTGGCATAGGCATAGCTGTCACGCAAATACCACTGTTTCCAGTGGCGCAATTGAACGTAATGCAGCTCGCCAAAATCTGCCTCAGTGCTGCCAATGATGACAGTCTGCGCTTGAAAGGCGCTGTGACGGGTGAAATCTGCCATGCACAACGCCACGGCGCCTTTATATTGGGCAGAGTACTGTTCTCTGGGCGGTAAAATAATTGCGATATGGGGGTTCATAGGATGTTTATTTGCTTGTGCCGCGCACATCAATTTCTGCCATGACCCGGCCCAACGTCAATAAGACTGACCATTTATGATGGATAAGTGTGTGGAGGATGAACAGAATCACCAACAGGCCAGCTACAATTTCCGCTGCTGCATGGCCTGTCATGAGCCCCACGGGGAGTAAAGCAGCTAACCATCCGGCAGCACTCAATAGTCGGGAAGCATTTGGAGCTGAAATCATTGCAATATTGAGCAGGGAGAAGCTGAAGCGCGTATTTTACCCGATTACTGAAAAGCATTCAAAATACTGCGTGCACGATGCAACCAGGTATGCTCTGCCTGTACGCGCCGCCACCCAGCCTGTCCTATCGATCTGGCAAAGGCGTTGTCCGTCTGTAAACGATCATACAGGGCGTGTAATTCATCCATAGACCGATATACCAAAATTTCCTTACCCGGTTCAAAACAGCGCGGCAAATCTACCATGTCATCATTCAGCACAGGTGTCATGCTCCCATATGGTTCAAAACTGCGCTGATTCAAACCGTTGACCACATTTTTCTCATTACGGATATTCAGTACTGCCAGACTGCTGGCATACAAAGCAGGCAATGCTGACCAGGGAAGCCGTTGGGGATGAATGTCATGCCCTGTGCTCTTTAAGCGGGACCAACCTTTGCCATACAAACTGATAGGTTGATGAATCTGGCGCATCATCTCGCCTCGTCCCGGACTGTTGTTGGCGACGTAAACAATGCGGTTCGTGCGCGGGGCATCGAAAGGCCGAAATACCCGTGTGTCAACTGCCAGCGGCAAATAGCTGGCAGGCACGTCAAACCCTTGCAAGCGCAGATCCTCAATAAAAGCGCTGTCAGTCGCAAACACCTGGTCAACATGTTTGGAAAACAAACTTTCATCGTGATTAAGCCGATCCCCAATCCACACCGCTGTGTGTGCTTGTGGACAAACCTGCCGGGTGGTGGAGAACCATTCTTCCGGCATATGTAGCGCAGCAATTGCGATAAATAGCACCAGATCAGGCTGGAAACGGGTTAAAGCGCGTTCTAAATCCTGGCATATCACTTCATTGGCATCACCATGCCAGCGTTGCGCCCATTTGTAATGCAAAGATTGCCAGGGCCCATCGCCATTTAGCGCAAAATGCTGAACTTGACAGTCTAATTCAGAAAAAGCGGTGGCGATATTCTCAACCCAGTGCACAATGCTGCGGTATTTCCCCACCACCAGCACTTTGGGTAACTTCTTTGCGCTCACGGCCAACTCCTGAGCTTCACTATGTGGTGTCCACACAAGGGGTCATCGTTCATCACAATACATTTAGAGGGCATGTTGATACGTACCATATCGATCACAAGCTTCGCACCAAATGGTTGTGATCTGTCTGTATTCCTGGTGTCACATCAGGGTCGGAGAAGTGAATGATGAAGTCGATACAAACACGAATTGTTGGTTTATTGGTAAAAGGGTTCATGAGTGAATCTTACCTGGTTCGGGTTGACCCCAGTAACTCCTGATAAACGGACAGTGTGTCGGTCTGCATGTGTTCAAGTGTGAAATCGGTCTGGGGTGGAACGGGAACAGGGTGTGCCAACAGTTGACTGACTGTTTGCGTTAAGGCATCCAAATCGCCAACTGGCGTCACGCCGTGTGGATACCATGCGCGCAACACTTCTCCCACGCCACCATGGTCGTAGCCGACGACAGGGATACCCAAACTTAAGGCTTCTGGTGTGGTGCGACCAAACGCTTCCGGGTCTTGAGACAAAGACAATACCATGGAAGATATTGACATAATCTCTTTTAAATCATTTCGATGCCCGATTAAGCTAATGTATTGATGTAAATTTAATGCGGCAATACGCGCTTCCAGTTCGCGTTGGTAATGTTGTTTTTTTGGGTCGGCATCGCCGACGATTAAACCGTGCACAGGTAATCCGGATTGCACAAGCCGCGCAATGAGATCAATAAAGTCCAACTGGCCTTTCCAACGTGTTAATCGTGCGGGCAGGGTGAGTAATTGAGTGCCTTGAGGGCGAGGGTGGTTACGGTGCCATTTTGTCAGCCAGCGATCATCGGGCTGAAACCCGTGTGGAAACTCATGTTTGTTTACCCCGCGGGGTATAACTCGCACCTGTTGCTTGTCCAATTGCGGGTAATTGGCATCCAGATAATCGCTGATGGTGTTTGATACAGCAATCACACGCTCACCAAAGGTCATGACGGCGCTGTAACGATTGACAGTGTAGAAGCCATGCACGCTGGTGACCAAACGCGGGCGCAATTTGGGATCCATGCCACGCCATGCCAAATAAGCAATCCATGCAGGCAGGCGAGAACGAACATGCAAAAGATCAACTTTGTGCTCAAGCATAAATCGCCGCAGTGGACGCACATGCCGTAAAGTCAACAGCGATTTTTTACCAATCGGGCAAGTAAAATGTTCACCGCCTTCAGTTAGCAGTTGATCGGTCAGCCGTCCTCCACCCGACATCACCAGCGAACGGATGCCTTGCTGCACAAGATAGCGGCTAATTTCCAGCGTGCCACGCTCCACACCGCCAGAGTTTAAAGCGGGCAGAATTTGTAAAACCGTTATCGCACGCGGCACAGACATTATTATTGATTTATAGAGAGAATATACGTATTAATGCTGCATGGCATATCAGCGCAAATAATCGGATCGCCTACCAACCGCCGCCATCGCCGCCGAAATCGCCACCCCCACTTGAACCATCATCCCAGGAACCCCCATCAGTGCTGCCAAAGTCGTTGCCACCCATGTTGTCATTAACAGATGCATCATTCCAGCCCGAATTATCAGGCGAGGAAGTGTTGTGATTACCATCCAGAAAATGATGCGCCAATTCTTCGCCAGCGACCATGCCGGCACCCATCGTGGCACCCGTGACCAAGTTTGACATCAGCCCCCCTGACCCCATGCCGCCGCCCATTACACCACCGCCACCCATAGGCATCATGGGTGAACCGCCACCATAGGGTGAAGTGGGCATGCCGCCTGCAGTGCCGTTATAATAGGGTCCAGGTGAAATAACCGTCGGATTGCGAGCGGTAAATTTGCGAACAATCCAGAATACCAACAAAATGGCACCCAGACCAAAAAACATTAATCCCCAAGGAAAGCTTGTCGATGCAGCGCTGTTGGCATGGGCAACTGGCGCACCTGAAATACGCGCTTCCAAAGCCGCTACTGCGTCAGGCCTTGCAAACGGCAACCCGGGAGCGAGTTGACGCGCCGTGGCTAATTCGCTGCGGGCGCGATCGATTTGTCCTTCTTTCGCCGACAACTCAGCTTCAACATAATGCGCTTTGCCACTGCTGGGGTGTTGTTGCAGGACAACCGTCATCATTTGATCTGCCTGGGCAAGATTTCCTGCCTGAGCAGCTTCATAGACCTGGTGCAAGGTGGGCGCATTATCAGCCCATGCATTGAAACTCAACCCCGCAACAGACAGCAGTAATAGCATACCGTATAACTTGTTCTTGACCATTATCAGGCCTCCTGTAAAAGTAGTGCTTACCGTTGCAATGTGGGGTGAGAGCTCACAATTTCAAGTCCAGCGTGCAATTTATTATT
>JAJYMO010000076.1:52308-58059 GCA_021786845.1 Pseudomonadota bacterium
GATTATTTATTTATGTAATTGTTGCATTTATTATTATTGTCTGTATATTAGTAACTGTTACTTAATTATGTAGGATTTCAAAATGAATAAATATATAGTTAATGCTGCTCGTTCAACTGGTGAATGGTTAGATTTACCTTTGTATGATGGTGAAGTTAATATTGATGAATGGTGTGCAATGTCTGATACTGATGATGTGCATTATGATACGTATGATTATTTTAATGCTGATGCGATTGGTTTGGAAGATTCGGTTAATAGTGAAACTCGTGCTATTGAAGTTCACTGGGTAGATTAGACGTATGAAGGATACGTTTAATAAAAGAACTGTGGATTTGTTGGATGGTGCTGTTAAGCGTGGTCGCGGTCGTCCTCGCGTTGATAAGCCTTTAACGGCTGCTGAAAGGATGCAAAGGGCAAGAATAAAAAAACAGCGTTTATTAACTTCTGCCATGCTTTCGCCCGTTACTGCTTCTAATTTGTTGTTGGCTGAAAGTGTGTTTATTGCGATTAAAAACGGTTATAACCCAAATATTGAATTATCTGAATTATGTAAGCGTTACTTATAATAACCCGTTCCGGCGTTCTGCCGGGACGTATCTGCTTAGAATGGGTCAAGCTGTCCTGTTAAACGTCAGGCGTTTTTCACGTCTTTGATCGCTGATCTTTCACCCCTCTCCTCCGCGCTCTAAAAGTTGCTTTTTGAATTAAAAAACCTCCTCCGGATCCAGAGGAAGTACCCCCTTCGATGCTTTGAGGGGGTTATAGAACCGCTCATTATATGAAGTCATGTGATAGAAAGAATACCGAACAGTGCACAGCGATGCAATAACTCAACAGTAACTAACCCGGATTTTGCACAAATTGACGCGCGACCTCGCTTGTCTATTGATTGATATAAAAGATTTTGTTCAGTCGGGCGTATGAATCACTACGCCACTCCTTCTCAAAACTTCCCTATCAATCAATATCCTGCGCAATCATCACGCGAATTTGTGTAGAGTAGAGATGTGGCGCGGTAACTTCAAGTTTCCTTGCGCCCCGTTTCCACATCCCCCTCATCGAACCGGACAGGCGGATTTCCCGCATCCGGCTTTCGGACAGGATTTCACACATTTGCCCACGGGAAGTCGTGGGTTCTCTTCGGTAAGCATACCAGTCCCAATTCTTCGTGCAGATACTGGTCAGGATAGCGCGTTTTCCCATTGCCGCGAACCTTGTGTTTCTTGCACAACCACCGGCGGAGCCGTTCTGTCGCGTGGGTGTTGATGGCGCGATACGCGGGACTTACCGGCCCCAGGCTGAAATAATTCGCCCAGCCCGTCAGTTTCCGGTTCAGCCTTCTCACGATCCAGTCGGCTTCCAGCAATGTACGGCAGCGGTCGGTTTCCTCAGTGATGCTGTCCACCATGCGTTTGATGCTCTTCTTCGACGGTCGGGTGCCCATGTAGGCGCGCCCAGTGTCGCATTTGTAGCAGCGACCGAAAGTGTATCCAAGGAAATCAAACCGCTCTTGCGGTATGCGGCACAGATGGGTTTTGTCGTCATTCACCGTCAACTTGAGCTTCTCCATCATCTCCTGCATCGCGGTCATCGCTTGATCAGCCCGGCCTTTGCAGCAAATGACGAAATCGTCTGCATAGTTGATGATGTGCGCCGACCAGCGGCGGGCATGCCCCAGCCGCTGCCATCCCAGCAGAAATCGCCGCATGTACAAATTCGACAGTAGCGGCGAGATGGGCGCGCCTTGCGGCGTGCCTCGCCCGCTGTCCCGATTGACCGTCGTGCGTTTCTTTCCGCCATGTCCATCGTCTTCTTCCACGGGCGCATCCAGCCATTGCTTGATGAGATGCAACACGTTGCCGTCAACAATCCGGCGCGCAACGCTCTTCATCAGTTCCGCATGCGGGATGCTGTCAAAATAGCCAGACAGATCTGAGCCCTCTGCACCGAAGGCTTCGACCACTTCGTTACCTCCATAATCGCTTCGATTGCTACCGGTCGGAACGGATGTTACCGGGTGGGTTTCGCACCCACTGAAAAACAGCGCCTTGGCACGGCGCACGCAAAATCCGGGCTAATAATGCATATCGGTGCAATGATGTCGCTTGCCAGTGTAAAATCGCATCCTTGTTCAAGGCATCATCTGCTGCAACCGTCGGACATCTGTTCAATACAGAAATTGGTCAGTAAGCAGTCATAAAGAGGTTGCCACTTGCTGCTGCGATTTATGAAAGCTGACTCATGCGCTGTTTGACCTGAGATATTATTCCCTATACACAGGAAAAACAATGAATACAGAAATGCGTAACGGCATCGTCGCGGCGATGGCGGCGGCAATTTTATTCGGCATCAGTACCCCGCTGGCTAAACTGCTTCTGACTTATACAAGCCCATGGTTATTGGCGGCGCTACTCTATCTTGGATCAGGCATTGGTTTGTGGGTCGTGCGTTATATTCGTCATGCGCCGGCAGTGCATCCCGGGCGTGGCGACTGGCGCTGGCTGGCAGGGTCGATTGTGTCTGGCGGCATCTTTGCGCCGATCTTGTTGATGCTGGGTCTTTCGGCGATGCCTGCGTCGGGCGCATCGCTGCTGTTGAATGCAGAAAGCGTGTTCACCGCCCTGTTGGCCTGGTTTGCATTCAAAGAAAATTTTGATTACCGCATCGCGTTGGGCATGCTCGCTATTGTTAGCGGCGCCGTGGTCTTGAGTTGGCCGCAAGCAGTGCATTTTGCAGCGGTATGGCCATCACTGGTCATATTGGGAGCCTGTCTTGCGTGGGGCGTTGATAATAACCTTACTCGCAAGGTGTCGCTGTCTGATGCCTCTTTCATTGCCATGACCAAAGGGCTGATTGCAGGTTTCACCAATCTTGTCTTGGCGCTTTTCATTCAGCACGCGGCGTGGCCGGGCACCTGGGTAATCAGCGGGTCGTTGATATTGGGCTTCGCCAGTTACGGCTTGAGCCTCACATGGTTCGTCATTGCTTTGCGCCAACTCGGCACGGCACGCACTGGCGCGTATTTCGCCGTCGCACCGTTTTTCGGCGCAATAGTTTCTATCGTGCTGCTTGATGAACCGGTGACGATTCCTTTGCTTGTGGCGGGTGTACTGATGGCATTGGGGACATGGCTGCATCTCACCGAGCACCATGAGCACAGACATACTCACGATGAACTGAAACACAATCATGAACATGTTCACGACGAGCATCACCAGCATGAACACGCCTATCCGGTAACACCCGGCAGCAAGCATCACCATTTACATCAGCATGCAACGCTGAGACATACCCATCAACACTTCCCGGATATGCATCACCAGCATCGTCATTAAGCATTTCGGGTAATCAGGCTGTTCCAGACTGAGTGTGCATGACTGACATTTATCCTTTTTCCTTGCTGGTTTAAAACCCCGGCCTTTAGGCCGGCAGGAGCGCCGAACCCCGCCCTGACTAAATATCCACCGGCCTGAAGGCCGGTGACCTCATTGCTGTCTAAACGCGCTCCAGAAATTTCAAAAGCGTATTTAAACCCGGAGTAAGGTTTTTCTGTTGATGCAGTACAATAGAATACCTGCGGCTAAATTTAGGCAGCGTTGTGGGTACAACCACTAATTTTCCATCGGCAAGCATGTCCGCCACAACAAAACGCGACAAGCAGCTGATGCCCAGTCCATTCGCCGTTGCCCGCTTGATGGCTTCAGAGTCGCCAAACTCGACGCCGCGCTTTAAGTGGTGCAAAAACGGCAACAGGGCTTCATTGATGTTTTCCCGTGTACCTGATCCTGTTTCTCGCGATAGCCACACGGCATCGCGTAATGAGTCCAGACTCACGTCCGTTTCAGGCAGTTTGGGCAAGATAGGTGAGTTCGCGGCAGCGACCACCACCAGCTCATCTTCTAACCATGGTTGCACCAACAATTCTGCACCATGGCAATAACCTTCAATCAAACCGATATCCAAATCAAAATCTTCCAGTTTCTGACAGATGGTGGCAGTATTTTCAATGATGACCTGCGCCTTCCATTGCGATTGAACCGCCAGGGGTAATGTGGCACGAAACTGCGCAAGCATATCGGGTAAAAGATAATTTCCGATTGTGGTGCTCGCACCGATGCGCAAGCCGCCTGTTTGAAGTTGTACATCTTCGGCCCACCGTTCAATGCCTTTGGCCGCATCCAGCAAGGCCAATGCCTGTGGCAGCAAAGAACGGCCATTATGGTTAATTAATAACCGCTTGGACACCCTGTCGAACAGACTCATGCCTAAAACACGCTCCAGTTCATTCAATGCGGCGCTGGTTGCGGATTGCGATAGCGCAATCGTGTCGGCTGCAGAACTGGTACTGCCATGCGCCACGATCGCCACAAAAATTTGTAATTGACGTAAATTAACCCGTAAATGACTCATAAATTTTTACCTTATCCTTTTTCCTTGCTGGTTTAAAACTCAGGCCTTCAGGTCGGCAGGAGCGCCGAACCCGTCTTCAAGGGCGAGGTTTTAAAAGCGCAGTCAGTGAGCGGTGCACCCCTCACTGACTAAATATCCACCGGCCTGAAGGCCGGTGCCCTCATTGCTAACCTGCACAATGGGTTGATTTTACCAAAATTAGCTGTTTTGTGGTTTATTGATTTTAAATTTATACTATAGGGGTTATTTTATGTCTGTTTAAGGATGATTTATGTCGCATGCTCATGCACCTCAGCAACACCCTTCGCTGTTTAGTGGCCTGCTACTTAGTGCCGTTTTGGCTGTTGCCGGTATCCAGTTAGGCAATATCAAATGGTTCCCGGCTCATGGTTTCAGCGCATTAACGATTGCAATTGTTTTAGGGATGATCGTGGGGAATACACTTTATCCCATGATTGCCCACAGTTGCGCCCATGGTGTGGGTTTCTCCAAACAAAAACTCCTGCGCGCAGGGATTGTGTTATTCGGCTTGAGATTAACTTTTCAGAACGTCGCCGATGTCGGGGTAGCCGGAATTGTTATTGACACCATTATGGTTGGCGGCACTTTTATCCTGTCCGTCGTGATAGGCACGCGTGTCTTTGGTATTGACCGCAAAGCCGCCATGCTGATTGGCGCAGGTAGCGCAATTTGTGGCGCAGCCGCAGTGATGGCTGCCGAACCCGTGGTACGCGGACGTGCTGAGCAGGTGACGGTGGCCGTTGCGACCGTGGTTATTTTTGGTACCCTCGGTATCTTTTTGTACCCTGCGCTGTACAGCATGCATATCCCGTTTCTACCTGCTGCACCAGCCGCTTTCGGTATCTATGAAGGGTCTACCATTCATGAGGTAGCACAAGTGGCCGCAGCGGCCCAATCCACTGATCCTTTAGCGGCCAGTACGGGTGTCATCACCAAGATGGTCCGTGTGATGATGCTTGCACCGTTCCTTATTTTTCTGTCCGCATGGCTGGCGCGTGATCCAGTGCACCAAGCCGAGGGAGCTCTCCTTGCAGACGGCAAAGCAAGTGGCAAAAAAGCTAAAATTGTGATCCCCTGGTTTGCTTTTGGTTTTATTGGTGTCGTACTGCTTAACTCTATCGTTCCTTTGCATCAAGCCATCAGTGGTTGGGTTGGGCATGCGATTGATTTCGATACACTGTTGTTGTCAATGGCGATGGCAGCACTGGGCCTTGCTACCCACGTTTCTGCTATTCGCCAGGCAGGTATCAAACCGCTTTTACTGGCTACCATATTATTTGCATGGTTAGTGATAGGTGGTGCGCTGGTCAATAATGT
>JAJYMO010000027.1 GCA_021786845.1 Pseudomonadota bacterium
TAGATTAATTTTTAATTTGTATGCATGTCAACAATTGTTTATCAAAAATTTTTTAACAAGCCATCGTTTTAACGTACCAGCCGCTATTGCGGCATCCATTCAGGTTGTTTTGGAGGAGGGTTAATTATGTTGCGTGTACAAATGTTGAATATGATAGAACAAAGAATGCGTCATTTGGCTTTACCCCTGAGTATTAATTTTTGGGATGAACGTGAAGTCATGTTAGGCGACCCCTCGAAAGTTAAGCTTTTCGTTCGCTCTCCACTTGCATTAACCTCTCTCGCCCATCCCAGCCTGGGAAAACTTGCGCAAAATTACGTTGAACAACACATTGATCTTGAAGGCAGCATGCGTGACATTATGCGTCTTGGCGAAAGGTTATGCGATGCAGGCGCCCTCATGAACAAAAAAAACTGGCTCAATCTAAGCTGGTTATTACAGCCTCAGCGCAATGCCCGCAAAAACATCAGTTATCACTATGACGTATCCAATGATTTTTATACGCTATTTTTGGATAAACGCATGGTTTATTCCTGCGCTTATTTTAAGCATCCCGATGACAGCCTTGATTCGGCGCAGGAGCAAAAACTTGATCACATTTGCCGCAAACTTAACCTTGGGTCAGGGGAGCAATTTCTGGACATTGGCTGTGGATGGGGAGGGTTAATTTTCCTGGCGGCGGAAAATTATGGCGTACACGCCACAGGGATCACGCTGAGTCAAAATCAGTATGATTATGTGAACCAGCAAATCATCCAGCGCGGACTGCAATCTCATTGCAAAGTGCTGTTAATGGATTATCAGAAACTGCCTGCGACAGAGCAGTACGATAAAATTTCTTCCGTCGGCATGTTTGAGCACGTCGGCATCAAAAATCTGCCCTGTTATTTTGGCAAAATCCACCAATTACTGAAACCCGGCGGTCTGGTCATGAATCATGGCATCACAGACACCAATCTGAATGGTAACGGATTGGGCAGTGATATCGGTGAGTTTATTGAACAATATGTTTTTCCGGGCGGTGAGTTGACGCATGTGACGAACGTTGTAAAAGCCATGTCACAGCAAAATCTGGAATGTTTGGACGTGGAAAACCTGCGTCCACACTATGCTAAAACACTGTGGCATTGGGTAGATCGACTGGAAGCACAACAAAACAATGCCAAGGGCATGATCGGCGAGAAGAAATATCGCATATGGCAGATCTACATGGGGGGGTCGGCATACGCTTTTGAACGCGGCTGGATGTCGCTGTTTCAGATCGTCGCCGGCAAACCCCTCGCAGATGGCTCGTTGCCTTATCCATTTACCCGAGAGCATGTTTACGCGTCCGCGCCAGCACTCACCACCCAACATTAAGGCACGATGCAAAACATTCAGGCTCCCGTCCATGAGGGCGTGGCGCGGTGTTCCTTACCCGTCTAAAGGCTGACCGGAATTTTACGTCAGCAAGACAGTAAAACGGGCAAATCAGATTCCCTTTTTCTACCCCCTGCTTACTTCCGCTCACCATGCCGATGCGCTATCGTTTATCCGTCCTCATGAACAGACGGCAGCACATTCCGCCTTGACTGAATACAGCCGCCAGTTGAATCTTCGCGCACAAAACCGGATAATACGCGATTACACATTATTTATACTCCCCAGTCACCATGACTCACAATGTCACCATACAACCCAGCGGGCACCATTTCACCATTGATGACGACGAAAGCATCCTCACTGCCGCACTGCGCCAGGGATTTAATCTGCCCTATGGCTGCCGAAATGGAGCTTGTGGAAGTTGCAAAGGCATGTTGTTAGCAGGCACGGCCGAGCATACCGGATCGCCGACTGCGCTAAATGACTCAGACCGTGAAAAAGGCAAAATTTTATTTTGCGTGGCACATGCCACCAGCGATGTCACGATTGAATGTCGTGAAGTGGGTGCCGCAAAAGACATTCAAGTTCGCATTCTGCCTTGCCGGGTGCATCAACTGACAAAGCTGGCTCCCGATGTCATCGCTCTGTCGCTCAAGCTACCGAGTGCAGAACGCATGCAATTTTTGCCGGGGCAATATTTGGATATACTGCTAAAAAATGGCGAACGGCGCAGCTTTTCCATTGCCAATCCCCCTCACGATGACGCCTTTCTGCAACTGCATCTGCGCCTGGTTACAGGAGGCCATTTTACTGAACATGTATTCAATCATATGAAGGAAAAGGATATTCTGCGGATAGAGGGACCACTGGGCTCTTTCTTCCTGCGCGAGGACAACACTAAACCGATTTTGTTTATCGCAACCGGAACCGGTTTTGCGCCGATACATGCCATCATCGCCCATGCACTGCACCACCATCACGATCGGGCGATGCACCTGTACTGGGGAGCACGCAACCGCCCCGACTTGTATTTGGCGCAAGTTCCCGAAACGTGGGAACATGAAACGCCAAATTTCAAATACGTGCCCGTATTGTCAAGAGCGCAGACGTCTGATGCCTGGACTGGGCGCACCGGCTATGTCACCGAAGCCATCGCTACCGACTTCCCCGATCTGTCAGGCTATCAGGTTTACGCCTGTGGCGCGCCCGAAATGGTGAGTGCGGCCCGGACCTTGTGTTTGGAGCGTGGCTTACCTGAAGATGAGTTTTTTGCTGATGCATTTTCTTTCCAGCACACGGCTTAACTCAATATAATTACCGGTTCCACCCTGAATTTATTAAAACAACATTTCTTTGCAGCAATTTATTGCAAACTGAACCATCAGCACTGCATTTTGTCTAGCAAGCCTGTCGTAAAATTTAAATCGACAGACAGACGATGCGTTTTTTAACTGAAATCAGGAGATAAAATGAAATCAAATATGCTGATGACTGTATTGAGTGGTGTCATATTGACCGGTACGCTGAGTACCCCAGTTTTGGCCGCCACACATCAACCAGCCAAGATGACCTGTGAAGAATTTACGGCGCTTGATGAAACAGCTCAACCCAAGGTGGTTTATTGGGCAGAGGGCTTTAACCACAAAGGCAAACCCAAAGATGCCGTCATCGATATCGACAGCACAGATAAATTGGTGCCGGTTTTAATCACAGAATGCAAAAAAACGCCCAAAGCCTCTTTCTGGCAAAAAGTGAAATCTCATTTCTAACCGGGCGCGAAGTTTGATTGCAGCACAAATTGCCCGATTTTTTCGGGCAATTTTAGTTACCAACTGATTTTTTATTTTAATGTGTTTGATCTGTCTGAAAATTCAAAAAACTAGAGTCCCAAATATACTGCGCCCACCGCCGGATTCACAGCCAAAACAGCGCTGCGATCATGCAACATAATACGACCCGTTTCCATCACATAGGCCCTGTCACTGTGCACGAGCGCGAGACGCGCATTCTGCTCCACCAGCAGCAACGCAACGCCTTGCTGATGCGCGTGGTTCAGTGTCACAAACAACGCCTCAACCATGAGGGGTGCCAGGCCCATGCTGGGTTCATCCAGCAACAGCAATTTTGGCCGCGACAACAGCGCCCGTTGCACTGCCAGCAGTTGCTGCTCACCCCCGGAAAGCTGCCCGGCGGCTTGATGGCGCCGTTCGCCCAAGCGCGGATAAGTCTGGTAAATCAGGTCAATGTCGCGCTGGACCGCAAGTTTATCGCTACGCGAGTAAGCACCCAAAGCCAAGTTCTCCGCCACGCTCATCTGATTAAAAATACCCCGGCCTTCCGGTACCAGCGCAATACCCCGTTTAAGGATGTCATGCGGCGCGGCATGCGTAATCGATAGACGATTAAAATGAACACTGCCGCCATCACTGGGCAGCAAACCCGCAATGGCTTTCAGCAAAGTGGTTTTACCTGCGCCATTAGCCCCAATCAGACAAATGCGCTCATCGGCATTCACCTGCAAATCCAGGTCTTGCACGGCATGCAACTTGCCATATACCACGCGCAATTGGTGAACAGCCAGGAGCGCGCTCATGCGGATTGCCCCAGATAAGCGGTCACCACACGGGGATTCACCCGGATGGCCTCCGGCGCGTCCAAAGCGATCAGCTCCCCAAAATCCAGTACCGCAATGCGGTCACACAAAGCCATCATCCATTTCACGTCGTGCTCAATCACCAACACCGTCAAACCATGCATTTCGCGTAACTGCACGATCAATTCACGCAAGGTTTGCCGTTCCGCCGGGTTCATTCCCGCAGCAGGCTCGTCCAGGGCCAGTAATTTTGGTTCACTCGCCAACGCACGGGCAATCTCCAGACGACGTTGATCACCATAGGACAAATTACTCGCCAGTGTATTGCTGTGACGTCGAATGCCAACCTGATCCAACAACAATCCGGCTCGCTCGCGCAAAGCGGATTCTTCCTGCCGCGTGTGTGCATTACGGGTAATGGCGCCCCACACCCCGGCATGCGTGCGGCTGTGGCGACCGATCATCACATTATCCAGCGCAGTTAATCCTGAAAATAAACGAATATTCTGAAAAGTACGGGCTACACCGCATTGTAAAATTTCATGCGGAGGCAAACCAGCAATCGCTTTACCATCAAATTCAACCCGGCCGCCAGAAGGCGCAATCGTACCGGTGAGCACATTGAACAGGGTCGTTTTACCCGCACCATTGGGGCCAATTAAACCGAAAATCTCGCCTTGGGCGATATCCAGCGACACGCCGTTGAGCGCATGTACACCACCGAAATGACGGGTGATGTGCTGCATGGAGATGAGTACTTGCCTGTGGTTAATCGTCATGCCATATCGCCGAATCTGAAAATGTGCCTGTTAGGTTTGGGCGCATTCTGCCAACAAAAAATCTTTGGTGACAATCACCACCACAGGACCAGCGATTAATCCAATCAAGCCGAATACCGCAACCCCACCGATAATACTGAGCAATACCAGTAAAAAAGGGGCATCTGCACCAGCTCCAATAATCTTGGGCTTGATCACCATATCACCCAACAAAGACACAAACTGGCCCAGCAACAGGAATAACACCGCCTGGGTAACTGAATGCGCGACGAGAAAGGCACTGGCCGCGAGCAGGATGGCACCGGTTCCCATCGGGACCAACGAAGCAATACCCAACGCAACTGCCCAGAGTGCCGTTTGATTGACACCAAAAAATTTAAACAGAACAAATCCCAGCACCCCATCCCAAATCACCAAACTGACTGTTCCCTGCATGACGGATTTAATCACCAGCGTGCTGCGGGACATCACCAGGGCACTGTTTTTTTCACCGATAAGTAGCGCAAGTTGGTCTTGAGCAAGACGCGTGAGTATTTTATCGTTAGCCAGCAACACGAAAAGCACAAGCAAAGCCAAAGCCGTATGGATCACCAATCCGCTTGCCGCCCTGAGAATGAACGTACCCATGTCGGCGTGGCTCGATATTAAACTCCAAAACGGATGAGCGACCAACCAGGGGAAAATGATGTCGCTGTGCGCACTGATATCGCCTCCCAACAGGGGAATCCCTTCCAGGGCGGTCAGCACGGCCGTGGGTGTATACGAGGCTGTCACGGCAACTTTCACCCCTGCCTCCAACACTGGCGCCACCAGCAGGACAGGGCCAAGCAATAAAAAAAACCAGCCACCGGTGACCAGAAGCACGGCGCCGATGTGCGATATTTTTTTATTTAACCACATCAAAAAACTGTTGCTGGCAACCGCCATCATCAACCCTGCAATCATCGAGATGGCAAAGGGGTGCAATATCCAAAGGGAAATACCAAACAATCCCGTTAAAAATATTTTATAACCAATAAGTTGTGTATTTTTCTCTGGCATACTTTGTGAATTCACATCAGTTGAAATTACCACTCAGCCCGATGTCGTTTTTCCTTTCGCTTCCTGCTCAATAATCTGCAAAAATGGCTTAATCAGATCAATGGGCATCGGAAAGACAACTGTAGAATTATTTTCTACTGCGATCTCGGCCAATGTTTGCAGATACCGTAATTGCATTCCTCCTGGCGCAGAGGCCAGAATCGCCGCTGCGTTGACCAATGTCTGCGCTGCCTGAAACTCGGCATCTGCATGGATCACTTTGGAGCGGCGGTCGCGCTCAGCTTCGGCCTGCTTGGCAATGGCCTGAATCATGTTCTCCGTGAGCTTGATATCACGGATCTCGATATTACTCACCTGTATCCCCCAGGCCTCAGTCTGTACATCAAGAATACTCTGAATATCGGCGTTGATTTTATCCCGTTCGGAAAGCATTTCATCCAGCTCATGTTTGCCCAAAACAGAACGCAAAGTCGTCTGAGCAAGTTTGCTGGTGGCAGAGAAGTAGTCCACGACCCGGATGAACGCCTTTTCCGGATCAACAATGTGGAAGTAAAGCACTGCATCAACCTGTACGGAGACATTATCGCGCGAGATCACATCTTGGGGCGGAACCTCGTGCACCTGGGTACGCAAGTCGAGTCGCGCCATATTCTGGATGACAGGCCAAACAATGATCAGCCCAGGCCCTTTGACTTTCAAAAACCGTCCGAACTGAAAAACCACCGCGCGCTGATACTCATAGATAATCTTCAGCGAGGACGCGAACAAAAAAACAAGTACCATAAACGCCAGAAAGATCGAGGGCAAAAAAGACATGGTATTTTCCTTTGGTTAATCAGGGGATGTCACGTTTATCATAATATAGACGACCAGGCTGTCTGTGTCGCGCTAATTATGAAAATAAACCTTTGCGCCCTGCATATTCACCACCACAAGGCTACCGAACAAGCATTCAGGGGTCAAGAAACAATGAGTTGGACAATCGCCGGGGCTTATTATTTCTCGACCCCTTAATGCCGCCCATCATTCAACAAAAAGATCACCGGCTCATCCAGGCCATGATCGTAACCCAGGATATTCAGCGAGGCCGTAACGAGATAAAAATGGCGTGCTACCGCAGCAGGCAAATTAAGCCAGCGTGCGATAAGAATACGTAATATGTCGCGGTGTGCAAAAATGAGCACATCACCTTCCTGTGCACGAATCCGGCCAATGACACGGTCTGCGCGCAGACTGACTTCGTCCAGCGTTTCCCCACCGGGGCAACCGTCCCTGAACAAACACCAACCAGGGCGCTCAGCACGGATATCTGCCGTACGTCTGGCCTCGTAAACGCCATAATCCCATTCGGTCAAATCGGGATCGGCCTGCGCACAGACTCCAAAGCCCGCCAGCTCAGCAGTGTGTCGCGCCCGCTGTAGCGGGCTGGTGAACACTTGAGCAAAATGCCTGTTTTTTAACTGTGGGGCCAAGGCTCGTGCCTCACGCTTACCCTGTTCGGTGAGTGCAATATCGGTGTGACCGGTGTGCTGACCGCTGATCGTCCAGGCCGTCTCCCCATGCCGGACCAGATAAATCTTGGGGTACGTCAATGCATGACCTGAGCTTGTGTTGCCCATCAGGATGAAACGCCCTGTTTTTTTAGCCGCTGATATATCATGTTAAAAGCCTCATGTTCTATGCCTTTCCCGACCATTCGCGCCGATGTTGTCGTGAAGGCAGCAATCCTGCTGGCCGATACAGCATAATAATGATTAAAGCCAGACCAAATAGCAACATACGGAAATCTCCCGGGTCAACGACCACACGACCAAGATGATTGAGCTGCCAGTCACCCAGCATGCGCAGGGCCTCCGGCAGCACCGTCAACAACACGGCACCAAAAATCACGCCCGGGATATTGCCCATGCCGCCCAGCACAATCATACAGAGGATCATCACAGATTCCATTAAATTAAAACTTTCCGGGCTGACGAAACCCTGAAAACCGGCAAACAAGCCCCCCGCCAAACCGCCGAAGCTGGCACCCATAGCAAAAGCCAGTAATTTAAAGTTGCGTACCGGGATGCCGCATGCTGCCGCTGCCAACTCGTCTTCACGAATCGCGGCCCATGCCCGACCAATGCGCGAATGCTGTAACCTCATCGCAACAAACACGATAAGCAAAGTACCCGCCAGAAACAGGTAATAATATTGTTGCGGAGCGGACAAAGAAATCCCCAACTCATGATGCGGTGCAGCGAAGGAAAAACCCGCCAGTTGAACCGGGTCTATCAGGCTAATGCCTTGCGGGCCGTTGGTGAGGTTGAACGGGGCATTGAGATTGTTGAGGAAAATGCGAATAATTTCTCCAAAACCCAGGGTCACAATAGCAAGGTAGTCACCGCGCAAGCGTAAAGTTGGGGCGCCAAGCAGCACGCCAAATACACCGGCCAGCAAAGCACCCAGCGGTAAGGTCGCCCACAACGGCCAATGCAAATTAAATTGCGGCGAATCAAGTATCGCATACACGTAGGCCCCCACCGCATAAAAAGCAATGTAGCCCAAATCAAGCAACCCTGCATAACCCACCACGATATTCAACCCCAAGGCCAACATACTGTATAGCAGTGCAAAATCGAGTATGCGCACCCATGAACGCCCCAAGCCTGCTTGCACCAACCATGGCAAAACAGCCAGTCCCAAGGCCAGTGCGATGTAACTGAGCCATGCCCTGGATAAATTGGCGGAAGACTTCAAATATAACATCCTGTTATTTCTCATGGGTTTTGATTAAAAAGCATCATGCCACCCTTGATGGCGTTTGATTGTAAATCGGAACAGTATCCTGTCCCAGGATCAGTTTGACCCGAATTTGGCACTAAAAATCCTGCATGGAGATTCCAGATTGCTTGATGGCTACTTCAGGGTTCAACACGACTGGCGAGGGTTTCCCAAGGTGATACCCTTGCGCGAAATCGACACCTATCCGACGCAATAAAACCAGAGTAGCCTCATTTTCAACCCATTCTGCAATCGTTTGTATATGCATGACATGACCAATCTGGTTAATGGCTTCAACCATCGCACAATCGATCGGATCCGATACCATGTCCTTCACAAAACCACCATCAATTTTAATGAAATCAACAGGTAAATTCTTGAGATAACCGAACGAACTCAAGCCGCTACCAAAATCATCCAGCGAAAAACGGCAACCAAGCATTTTCAAAGCCTTAATGAATGCCGTCGCTTTACTCAGATTGACGATCGCAACCGTTTCGGTAATTTCAAAGCATATTTCATGGTAATCAATGGAAAATTGATGACCAGCTTCTTGTATAAATTGCAAGATAGTTGCGTCCCCCAAGGTTGCACCAGACAGATTAATGGCAAAAGAACGCTGTCCATGAGGCATGACTGGAAAGTAACCTTGGGCTATCGCTGCGAATGTATTATAAATGACCCAACGGTCTATGCTGTGCATTTTGTTGTAACGCTCAGCCGCTGCAATAAACTGGCCAGGGAGAATAAGTTGCCCGTCCACGGTTTTCATTCTTACCAGTATTTCCCAATGGCTCACTGCCGTTGCGACATGTGCGACATGACAAATGGGCTGACAAAACAAAACAAAATGATTCAGCGCCAATGCTTGGGTAATAATGGTCGTCCAATGCATTTCCCCATGACGTTGCAACAGACCATCATCGGTTTTTTCGTACAGGTGAACACGGTTGCGCCCCCCATCCTTTGCCGCATAACATGCCAAATCGGCTAAACTCATAATGCTTGCCGGGTTAGCATTGTCTGCATTGATTTCAACCACACCGATACTCGCACCGATTTCAAACACGCTCTCCAGCCAGGCGAAACGGAACTCTTTCACCGCGCACCTTATTTTTTCTGCCACATCAAGCGCATAAGGCAAATCGCAGTTCATGAGCAGAATACCGAATTCATCGCCCCCCAAACGCGCCAAAATATCACTGCGCCTGACGCATTCCTGTAACATTTGCGCCAATTGACGCAACAATTCATCGCCGGCCGTATGCCCACACGTGTCATTGACAATTTTGAATTGATCCAAATCGACATAAAGTAGCGCATGGCTGACAGTCTCCGTCATCTCGCTTAATAAATGTTTTAATTGATTTTCAAACGCACCGCGATTATATAAAGTGGTCAAGGCATCATGGCTGGCCTGATGTGAAAGCTGCAATGCCAATCTGCGTGCATGACTCACATCCAGACACACCATCACTGCCCCGATCACCTCGCCGTGATGATTTCTCATCGGTGCGACCGAGGCCTCAATCGCAACCGTTTTCCCGTTGCGCAATGACAATGCCGCATTTTCCGCCAGAATAATGGTGGTGTTGCTGGACAAACACGCGTGCACAGGCGTTGGCATGGGCATGTGATTTATTTCGTTGACAATACTGATGACGCGATCAACAGGCTGGCCCTGCGCTTCAAGAAGCAGCCAGCCGGTCATTTTTTCAGCGACCGGGTTGAGATATTCAACCACTGCATTGGCATTCGTGGTAATCACAGCTTCAGACAAAGAACTTAATGTGACCTCAATACGCTCATTTTCTGCAAACAATGCTGCTTCCGATGCGGTAGCGCGCGCTAATGCAATGGATAATTGGGCATAATGTTTTGCGCTGGAATCAAGGGCATGATTAATGAATTTTGCCAGAGAACCGAACTCATCATTGCGTGCCTCGTCAAAACGGAGGTGATTATCGCCATCAGCAAATCGTTGCGCGGTCGTTACCATGTCAGCGAAAGGGTGCGTCAGCAGATGTTGCAGAATAAACTGCAAAATCAATCCAAATACCATCATCAACAAGGCGACAGACAATAAAATGAATTTACGATAGGTTGATAATACTTGTTTGAGGCTGGGAAAATAAATCGCCACTTCCACCGGATACGGTGCAAAACCGGAATCCACAGGATGAATCAACAGTTGCGTGAAGATACCCTCCCGTTCTTTCTTTTTATCGCCATACACAAAGCTTTCATTACCACGTTTTACTTCAATGGCATCACAATGCATGACAGCACAAAAAGGCTGGATATTCTTTTGCAGTTCTTTACGGGTGGCATCGGAAAATTGCGCACCCCTGGAATACGCCAACGAGTCTGCAATCACGATTTGCAATATTTTTGCATTGCTATGGTATTGCCGGGTCAGATCGTGCTCTTTGTTCCTGAGCACCATGAAAGCAATCAGCAAACCGATTAATACCGTTCCCCAAAATACGATACCCGATATTTTAGTTGGCAAATCACTGCCGAATCTTGATGGATTGCGATACGCGGACATAACGGTTACCTGAAACCAAGCCGTTTAAGGCTGAATTCCATTGGGCATATCCCGCTTGCTCCCGCGCCGACGATGGCAAACCCCATGAACCAGGGGATAAACCACAACACTTGATAGAAAAAAATGAAACTTAATCCCAGCAATGAACCTATCAGCAGTCGCCAGGCCCGCTCTGCCTCAAATTCAAAACGATAGGAACGATGACCCAAAGCATGTTTATTTTCAGTCCCATTCGAATGGTTACGACGCAGCTTATGAATAAGTTCCGGGGTACGCCAATTCGTATATTGACTTGCGGTATCCATATTCGGGGCAGTACGTCGCAACTTATTGACCAATAACGGGATACGCCAATTTGTCACCCCCTCTATCAATAGCGTAGCAATCAGCACATACATGAGCAGGTTGAGATCAAACGACAGGGCAATCAGCAATAACCCCCCCAGGAGGGCGCGGTAAGTACGGTCAGTCATAAGTTATCAATCACCAGATTTATAGTACATAGCACGGCCTGCTAACCGGCAGATATCTTGACGCAGTTACAACCCAAAGTCCAGCAACAAAGTTCACAGCAGTCAGTGCCATGGATTATTGGGGTTTAAGATGTTATGCACGATCTACTGTTTGGACGCCCAACAAGCCGGAAGGCCGAACAATGAGCACAACAATCAATACAAAGAATGCAAACACATCCTGATAATTACTCCCTAAAAATCCATGCGTCAAAATGCCGATATAACCTGCCCCCAGACTTTCGATCACGCCCAGCAGCAGGCCTCCGAGCATCGCGCCACGCAACTGGCCGATGCCGCCCAATACAGCAGCGGAAAAAGCTTTTAAGCCAAGCAAAAAACCCATATAGTAATGTGCCAACCCATAGTAAGCGCTCACCATAAAGCCACCGATCGCTGCCAGACCCGATCCGATGATAAAAGTCAGTGAAATGACTCTGTCAGCATGGATACCCATTAAACCAGCCAATTGGGGAGATTGCGAGGTGGCGCGCATAGCGCGCCCCAATTGCGTGCGTCGCACCAGCGCATCCAGAGCAAGCATCAGGGTAAACGCCGTTCCCAGCATTGCAATTTGAATATCGGTGATCCGCGCACCGAATAATTCATGCCAACCTTGCGGTAACACCGACGGGAAGGACAAATACTGCCGTCCCCAAATCAGCATGGCCACATTTTGCAGTACGATGGAGACGCCGATAGCGGTAATCAATGGCGCCAATTTAGGCGCATTGCGCAATGGCCGGTAAGCAATCCGCTCAATCGCATAACCCAATACCATGCATACGCTGATGGCCGCAAGCAAACCCGCCGCGACCACCAATGGTACGGGCAGCGCGAAGCCGGATAAAGCAGCAATCGTGGTCAATGCGATCAGGGCACCAATCATGGCCAGCTCACCGTGGGCAAAATTGATGAGGCCCAAGATGCCATACACCATGGTGTAGCCAAGCGCGATTAACGCATACACGCTACCCAGAACCAAGCCATTAATCAATTGTTGAAGTAAGGTAGACATCCAGGTTTACTGTATGGTTTTAAGCACTTGCCAAACACCGGATTTCACCTGATACACGGTTACCGCACCTTGTGCCAAATCACCATGAGCATCGAAACGAATTCGTCCGGTTACACCAGAATAATCGGTCTTGGGTAACAAGGTCAAATAATGTTGGGGATCAGCCGAATTCG
Organism: Pseudomonadota bacterium; assembly: GCA_021786845.1. Classification (GTDB taxonomy): domain Bacteria; phylum Pseudomonadota; class Gammaproteobacteria; order Burkholderiales; family Sulfuriferulaceae; genus Sulfuriferula. Next base: position 12,793 of record JAJYMO010000027.1, read on the forward strand.
CACGTTTCATCGCGTCCACCAGCACATATACCGCATCATAGGCATAAGGCGCATAATTCTGTACATCGCCATAACGTGCCGTGAAACGGGTTTTAAATGCCTGCCCCTGAGGCATGGCCGACAGCGGCACCCCGGGTGTAGAAGCAATCACGCCTTCGGCTGCATCACCGGCCAGATGGATAAACTGCCCGGTTTGCATCCCGTCACCACCCATCAGCTGGCTAGCTAAACCAAGTTGCCTCATTTGTCGCGCCAGCGGTCCAGCCTGCGGATCCATGCCGCCAAAAAACACCAGTTGTGGTGATGCGGCTTTCATTGAAGTCAGAATGGCCAAAAAATCAGTGGCTTTGTCAGTGGTGTATTCGCGCGCGACCACTTTAGCCCCAGAGGCAGTCACAACACGGGCAAACTCATCGGCCAACCCCTGTCCGTAGGCTGTACGGTCATCAATAATCGCGATGCGCTGTGCATGCAGCACATCCGTCGCATAATGCGCCAGCGCGCTGCCCTGTTGCGCATCGTTGCTCATGATCCGAAATGCAGTATTAAAACCCAAATGCGTGTAAGCAATTGCGGTTGCAGAAGGCGAGATTTGCGGAATGCCTGCATCGAAATACACCTTGGCGGCGGGAATGGTCGCACCAGAATTAAGGTGGCCGATTATGCCGACCACCCCATCATCCACCAATTGCTGCGCCACTGTGGTGGCCGTTTTTGGGTCGGCCTGATCATCTTCCGCCAACAATTGCAAATGACAGGACTTACCCGCCAATGTCAGCCCTGCGGCGTTGATTTCATCAACGGCCAGTTGTGCACCATTCTCATTGTCTTTGCCCAAATGCGCTTGCGGACCGGTTAAAGGCGATACTGAACCCAATTTAATGACGTTTGCGTTACCAGGATTTGGCTGACCACACGCGCCCAACGCCAACAGGCCGATCAATACACCGATACGCAGGCCTTGCTGACACCATTTGTTTACAGTCATGATGAAAAAATACTCCGAAAAA
>JAJYMO010000045.1 GCA_021786845.1 Pseudomonadota bacterium
TAACCCAGCATCACCCGTCCAATACGGATGCGTTTGAGGCCAATCACATTCAATCCCACCAGTTCGCACATACGGCGTATCTGGCGTTTTTTGCCTTCACGCAAAATAAAGCTCAGTTGATCGCGGTTTTGCCAGCGGACTTTGGCGGGTTTAAGCGGTACGTCATCCAGCATCAGGCCGTGATTGAGCAGCGCCAGTCCCGTAGGGCTCAGGTTGCCCTGCACGCGCACCAGATATTCTTTTTCAACTTCAGAATCTTCTCCTATCAGTTGTCGCGCGACGCGACCATCCTGCGTGAGCACCAGCAAGCCGGTCGAATCAATGTCCAGACGCCCGGCCGCCGCGAGATTCCAGGTATGCTGATTGGTAAACTGCCGCCGGGAAGCGTCTTCCTTCCAGTGGTTTGCCTGGATAATCAAATCGCTTGCGCTGGCATAGCCGTGTTCAGCCTGCGTCGAAACAAAACCTACCGGTTTGTGTAGCAGGATGGTGATGCTGTTGCCCTGCTCGCGTTGCGCTTCTGTACTGAGCTCAATCAGGCAGTCCGGCAGCACTTTGGAACCGGGCACATCCATGATGACGCCATTCACTTTCACCCAACCGCGCTCAATGTAAACGTCGGCTTCACGGCGCGAACACAGACCGCGTTGCGCCATCAGTTTAGATAAGCGCAATACCAGCACTTCTTCCATCATAAGGTTTTGGAATAACGTGGCTGAGTTGTGGTTTCGGCGTGCAAATAAGCGTCGAAACACATGGCGATATTGCGTAAAAACAACCGGCCTGTCTCTGTCACCTTCAACATCAAGCCTTCCCGCTCCAGCAAGCCATCCGCTTGCATCGGCGCCAACTGACTGAGCGCGTCGGCAAAATGGGTTGCAAAGTCGATGTTCCACAGATGCGAAAAGGCCTCGCCATCCAGCTCCAGATCACACATGATGCGCACAATGGCATCGCGCCGCAGGCGATCTTCCATGCTGATCCGCAAACCGCGTTCGGTCGCCAAACCATCACGGCTGGCCAGCTGCTGATAAATTTTTAAATCCTTGGCATTTTGCACATACACCTGATCGGTCTGACTGATCGCGGACACCCCGAAAGCCATGATGTCGCAGTTCTTGTGCGTCGTGTAGCCCTGAAAATTGCGGTACAACGTCTTGTTGCGCTGGGCGATGACCAGTTCGTCATCCGGTTTGGCGTAGTGATCCATGCCGATGTACACATAGCCCGCACCGGTCAAACGTTCCAGCAGCACCTGTTGCAAAGCAATCCGCGTCGGCAAATCGGGCAGTTGCGCCTCAGGAATCAAGGTTTGATGCTTTTTCATCCATGGCACGTGCGCGTAACTGAACACCGCCAGACGATCCGGTGCCATGTCAATCACCCGATCTAATGTATGAGAAAAACCCGCCACAGTCTGGTGAGGTAAACCGACCATCAAATCCATATTGATGCTGTCGATATGCGCCGCACGCATCCAGCCATAGGTTTCGCGAATCAGTGCTTCCGGTTGCACCCGGTTGACGGCTTGCTGAACCGTCGCATCCAGTTCCTGCACGCCCAGACTCAGGCGGTTGAACCCACAATCCGCTAACGCCTGCACATGCCCGGCAGTCAACTCGCGCGGATCCACTTCACAACCAATTTCCGCATCACTGGCAATGGTAAAACGCGACTGAATATGGGCAAACAGCCGCCGTATGTCATCAGGATGCAAATAAGTCGGTGTGCCGCCACCCCAATGAATTTGCCTCACCAACCTGCCCGGCGCAGTCAGGCCGGCAACGTGATCAATTTCAGCAAACAAAGGTTCCAAATAGGCTGTGGCCCGCTTGTAATTACGCGTGGCCACCATGTTGCAACCGCAGTAATAACACAGGGTATCGCAAAACGGGATGTGCACATACAGTGACAAGTCGCGGCCAGAGTCTTGCGTGGCGCGCAGTTCCGCTCCCCACTCCGCCTGACCAAATTCAGGGCTGAAATAAGGTGCGGTGGGGTAAGACGTGTAGCGTGGACCAGGCTTGCTGTATTTTTCTAACAAATGGGCATCAAAAGACATGGCTGCAACCAAAAATGACATTGGCGTCAATTATAGCCTGATTCGCATACATGGATTCAAATTGGACCTGAAAATTGAGTCTGGCATCCGTTTATCAAAATTTCTTGCCGGGGTTTCAGCCTCTCTTCCTTCAGCACCGCAGAAACGCCGCGCTCCAGCGAAGACTGGAATAATATACGGCACGATCGGGAAGATAATGCATCCCTCTTTCCAACGGAACATCCATCGACCGTATGGGTGATCACCTCATTGCTTCAGGCTGCCGCCAACAGGTGTGCTGGACATTTCAGGAGAAAAACGTGCACATCATCAGTCAACCCACCCGACACAGGCAAGCGTCACCCCAAAGCACATAATGTGTTACGGCAACATTGCATCGGTTATTTTGAAATATTTGCGTGCATAGACGAGCAACTGTGCGTCCGAGGGGTGATCCACGGTCTCTACCCCAACAATATTGGCGACAAGGTCGTGATCGTGCTTGTGTATATGCTTGATTAAATTTAGTTTTGCGTCAGATGGGCCGACAATCACGATTTCTTTCATGCCGCGTAGCGCTTCAACAACTTCATGATAATAATGCTGATCTTCTGGCACACGACCAGATCCTTTGCGCAAGTGATGAGGAGGTTGGGCTGGCTTTATGATTGAGTTATCCACATCATCAGGGTTAATGCCGATGATATGGGCTTCGACATGATCTATCCAAACAATGGCATGAGTGTGTGACATCACCGTTCCTTATCCAAGGATTAATCAAATGGTATTTATCAGTGCATTCTGATCCGAATTATCACCCGCGTCTACGCAAATCATTGTACAGCAGATAGTTTCCGGACAGGTTTTATAAAATGCCTGCCCAAAATAACAAATGCGCATTGACCGGTGTCAATATTATGCAAAATCCGGGATAATACCGACATTTTTAACACTTCTTCGCTTGTACGATTGAATTATTCACGCCCCATGCGCACCCAAGACTTCCATTTTGACCTGCCCCCTCATTTAATTGCGCAATTTCCGGTGGCTCAACGCGATGCCAGCCGCTTATTGCATGTTAATTCCCCCCACACCAGTTTGACGGATGATCATTTCACCCATCTGCCCAGCTATTTGCGTGCCGGTGATGTGCTGGTGTTCAACGACACGCGCGTCATCAAAGCAAGGTTGTTTGGGCAAAAAACCAGCGGGGGTCAAGTAGAATTGCTCATCGAAAGTTTGCTTGGCGAACACGAAGCACTCTGTTTCATCCGCGCCAGCCATGCCCCAAAGCCGGGTTCTTGTCTGCGCATTGCCGATGTGGACATCCAGATCATGGGGCGCGAACACGACCTGTATCATGTGCGTTTCGATACCCGGACTTCCGTACTGGCCGTGCTGGAACAACACGGGCAACTTCCGCTGCCGCCATACATCGAGCGCGCACCCGAAACCGAAGACGAAGCCCGTTACCAAACCGTTTACGCTCAACACCCCGGCGCCGTGGCTGCACCGACCGCCGGCCTGCATTTTAATGAAGCCATGCTGGATACGCTGGATCAACTCGGTGTGATACGCGTTCATTTGACCTTGCATGTAGGTGCTGGGACATTTCAACCGGTGCGTGTCGAAAACTTGGCCGACCACGTCATGCACAGCGAACATTATCTTATTTCCAATGCCGCCGCCGATGCCATCAACCTCGCACGAGAAGAGAATCGGCGCATCATGGCCGTGGGCACCACCAGTTTGCGCGCGCTAGAGTCTGCCGCGCGCAATGGGCGGTTGCAAGCCGGATCAGGTGACACACGCCTGTTCATTACACCCGGTTATCAATTTCAATTGGTTGACCGGTTGCTGACCAATTTTCACCTGCCGAAATCCACCTTGCTGATGCTGGTCTCCGCCTTTGCTGGCACAGACGCCATACGACAAGCCTACGCGCACGCCATCGCCAGGAATTATCGTTTTTTTAGTTATGGCGATGCCATGCTGCTGGAACGGGCACCCACGATTTGATGATAACAATAGAGATTATTTATGCAATTTAGCTTACACCACACCGACGGCCCCGCTCGACGTGGTACGGTACACCTCGCGCACGGTGATGTTGAAACGCCTGCATTTATGCCCGTTGGCACTTACGGCACGGTGAAAGCCATGTCGCCAGATGAATTAAAGGAAGTTGATGCGCACATGGTGTTGGGCAACACTTTCCATTTATGGCTGCGCCCAGGGCTGGAGGCGATTGCCGCACACGGCGGACTCCATCGTTTTATGGGATGGGACAGACCCATACTTACCGATTCGGGCGGATTTCAAGTGTACAGTTTGGGCGCACTGCGTAAAATCACCGAAGAAGGCGTGCGCTTCGCCTCACCGCTGAATGGCGACAAACTGTTTCTGACGCCTGAAGAATCCATGCGCATCCAGAAAATCCTCAACTCAGACATCGTCATGATTTTCGACGAATGCACACCCTACCCAGCTGAACATGCCGCCGCCGCTGATTCCATGCGACTGTCTTTACGCTGGGCAGAGCGTTCCAAACAGGCGCACAGCGGCAATCCCAATGCGCTGTTTGGCATCGTCCAGGGCGGCATGTACGAAGATTTGCGTGATGAATCACTGCACGAACTGGCGCGAATGGATTTTGACGGCTATGCCATAGGTGGCCTGAGTGTAGGCGAACCGAAAGCAGATATGCACCGGATTTTGTGTCACGTCGCGCCCCGGTTGCCTGCAGACAAACCACGCTATCTGATGGGTGTCGGCACACCCGAAGACCTTGTGGCAGCGGTAGAACAAGGCATTGATATGTTTGATTGCGTATTGCCCACCCGCAATGCCAGACATGGCATATTGTTCACGCAATGGGGTGACATGCGCATTAAAAATGCCCGTTTTCGTACCGACACACAGCCTGTCGATGAGGCCTGCACCTGTTACGCGTGCCGCCATTTCAGCCGTGCCTACCTGCACCATTTGATACGTTGCGGCGAAATTTTGGGTGCACGTTTGGCAACCCTTCACAATTTACATTATTATCAGCAACTGATGACAGGACTGCGTAGCGCGATTGAACATGGACAACTACAAGACTTTGTTGCCCGCTTTCATGAACAGCGTGCGCGTTCGTGTTAGAATCTTGCGCATGGAGCGTTTTAAACCCGGATAATCCATAGCACCACTTAACCTGTATGGAGTCATTTATGTTCATTACCAATGCATTAGCCAGCACCGGAACACCCAGCACCACGGACAGCTTAATCAGTTTTTTACCGTTGGTTGTGATTTTTCTGCTGTTCTGGGTGATGATTATTCGTCCACAGATGAATCGTACCAAAGAACAAAATAAAATGATCGGCAGCCTGCAAAAAGGCGATGAGATTATCACCACGGGTGGACAAGTGGGCCGCGTCGCAAAAGTGGGGGAACAGTTCATTGACCTTGAAATTGCCGAAGGGGTCATCACCCACATTCAAAAAACCGCCATACAATCCATGTTGCCCAAAGGCACCTACAAAGACCTGTAAATCGCCCGTCTGCGCCACCCATCAATAAAAAGAGCCCCTATGAACCGATTTCCGCTCTGGAAAAACTTGCTGATTCTTGCTATCCTTCTATTGGGCGTATTGTACAGTCTGCCCAATCTTTATGGAGAATCTCCCGCTGTACAAGTTTCGCCTGACGGCAATGCCGTCAAAGCGAACAGTTCGCTAAAGCAACAAATTATTGATGAGTTGCATGCAGCGCAAGTCAACTACACCAGCGTCAATCTCAGCGGCAACAGTGTCGTTGTGGCTTTGGCCAATACGGATTCACAACTGAAAGCCAAGGATGTACTCGAAAGCCGTTTCGGTAACGGGTACAGCGTCGCACTGAATCTCATCTCCGCCTCACCGGCGTGGCTTAGCGCAATCGGCGCAAAACCGATGTATCTGGGTCTGGATCTGCGGGGCGGTGTACACTTTCTGCTTCAAGTTGATATGCAAGCCGCTCTTGGCAAAGCAATACAACGCAATACCAGCGACATCCGCAGCCAATTGCGCGATCAGAAAATTCATTATTCTGACATCACCTCTACTTCACAAGAAATTATCCTGCATTTTTCTGATGCCGCCACGCGTGGACTTGCCAATACGCTGATCACCAAAAATTTTCCAGACCTGTTGTTAACCGAACAAGACAACAACGGTGACTTTATCTTGCAAGCCGATTTGCGCGCCGATGCTTTAAAACATTTGCAGGACAATGCAGTGCAACAAAACATCACGACCTTGCGCAATCGGGTCAATGAACTGGGTGTGGCTGAACCGCTCATCCAGCAACAGGGCGCTGACCGCGTAGTGGTAGAACTTCCTGGCGTACAAGACACTGCCAAAGCCAAAGAAATTCTCGGCCGCACCGCCACCCTGGAAATACGTCTGGTTGACGATATTCACGACATCGCTGCCGCTGTACAAGGCCAGGTGCCCTACGATGACGACCTCTATACCGAGCGCAATGGCGCACCGATTCTGGTTCACAAAGAAGTTCTGCTTACGGGTGACTACATTACCGATGCCTCACCCGGTTTTGATCAGCAATCGGGTCAAGCTGCCGTACACGTGAATTTCGATTCGCGGGGCGCCCGCATTTTCCGTGACATCACACATGACAACGTGGGCAAACGCATGGCTATCCTGCTCGTTGAAAAAGGAAAAGCCGAGGTCATCACCGCGCCGGTCATCCGGGAAGAAATTGATGGGGGGCGCGTACAAATTACCGGCATGAACTCGCCGGAAGAGGCTTCAGAAGTCGCCCTGCTGTTGCGCGCCGGCGCACTGGCGGCACCGATGAATATCGTCGAAGAACGTGCTGTCGGTCCCAGCCTTGGCAGCGATAATATCCGCAAGGGTTTTCACGCTAACCTGTGGGGATTTGTGGCGGTGATCAGCTTTATGATCTTCTATTACCGGATGTTCGGTCTGTTTTCAGCACTGTCGTTAACCGCCAACGGTTTGTTACTGGTGGCATTATTATCCCTGATGCAAGCCACACTCACCTTGCCCGGCATGGCCGGTATTGCACTCACGCTGGGCATGGCCATTGACGCCAACGTGCTCATCAACGAGCGTATCCGGGAGGAATTGCGCAATGGCAGTTCGCCACAAGCGGCCATTCATGCCGGCTATGAGCGGGCCTGGGGTACCATCCTTGATTCCAACATCACCACACTGATTGCAGGTGTTGCCCTGTTTTGGCTTGGATCGGGCTCCGTGCGCGGCTTTGCGATGGTGTTTTGTTTGGGCATCGTCACATCCATGTTCAGCGCAGTGACTGTTTCGCGTGCACTGGCTAACCTCACCTATGGCCGGCGTGTTCGACTTGCCAGCATATCCATTTAATCAAGGCCTATCAATTATGGAGTTTTTCCGCATCAAACACGACATCCCTTTCATGCGCTATGGGAAAATCACCACTGCCATTTCGCTGATCACTTTTTTATTCGCGATCTGGGCTCTGGCAGCAAGAGGACTCAATTTGGGGATTGATTTCACTGGTGGCACACTGATTGAAGTGACATTTAACCAGCCTGCCAACATTGACCAAGTGCGCCAGACACTTGAACAGGCGCGCATCAAAGATGCCTCAGTGCAAGTCTTCGGTGCCAGCAACGACGTGCTTATCCGTTTGCCTTTGCACGGCAACATCGGCAACAGTAAATCCAGCGACGCTGTGATCAATGCACTGCACAGCCTGGATGCCTCCGTCACACCCAAGCGGGTAGATTTCGTAGGCCCGCAAGTCGGCAGTGAATTGTATAATAACGGCGCACTTGCGTTGATGGTGGTGGCCGGTGGCATTCTGATTTACCTGGCGCTGCGCTTTGAATGGCGTTTTGCCCTGGCGGCCATCATCGCCAACGTCCATGACGTGGTCATCATCCTCGGTTGCTTTGCTTTTTTTCAGTGGGAATTCAATCTGACGGTGCTGGCCGGCATCCTGGCTGTGCTGGGTTACTCTGTCAATGAATCCGTGGTGGTGTTCGATCGTATTCGTGAAAATTTGCGCAAAATGAGGAAAGCAACCATTCCTCAAATTATCGACAATGCAATCACCACCACCATGAGCCGCACCATCATTACGCATGGCATGACTGAAACCATGGTGCTGTCAATGTTGTTTTTCGGTGGCGATGCATTACATAATTTCGCCCTCGCACTGACGATTGGTATCTTGTTCGGCATCTATTCCTCTGTCCTCGTGGCCTCACCCCTGTTGCTCATGTTCGGCGTCAAACGAGAACATTTCCTCAAAAGCACTACCAAAACAGAAGTCAGTGCTAACGGTGCACAGGTGTAATTCCGATTTAAAACTGGGAGAATCACAAGCTGGGGAGAAGGGGTCTGATGACTGTACAACCCAAATCACATGTCAACGGATTGAAAACAAAGCCGAAGTGATGCTTGTTTTTATTTTGAACCAGAATAGTCAGGAGACAGCATGCTAAATAGCGACCCCACAGAAATCGACAAATTCAGTGCACTGGCAAATAAATGGTGGGATCCCAACAGCGAATTCAAACCCCTGCATGACATTAACCCGTTGCGACTGGACTTTATCGATCAACATGCGGGATTAGCAGGTAAAAGTGTACTGGACGTGGGTTGCGGCGGCGGGATTTTATCCGAATCGATGGCACAACGCGGCGCTCACGTCACAGGCATCGATTTAGCTGAAAAATCGCTTAAAATCGCCCGACTTCACCTGCTCGAATCGGGTGCACAGGTCAATTACCAGCTCATTGCCGTCGAAGCACTGGCTGAACAACAACCTGCCAGCTTTGATGTCATCACTTGCATGGAAATGCTTGAACATGTGCCAGACCCGGCTTCCGTCGTACATGCCTGCGCCACGCTGGTCAAACCGGGAGGCTGGGTTTTCTTCTCCACGCTTAACCGCAATACCAAATCTTTTTTATACGCCATCGTCGGAGCAGAATACCTGTTGAATTTACTGCCACGTGGCACACACAGCTATGCAAAATTCATCACGCCTGCCGAACTGGCACGGCACGCGCGCGAATTCGGTCTGGATACCCAGCATCTCAGCGGCATGAGTTACAACCCCATACGCAAACATTATGTATTGGGTACAAATACTGACGTCAATTATCTCATGGCCTGCCGTCGAAATGCTTGAAGCCATCCTGTTTGACCTTGACGGTACACTCGTCGATACTGCGCCTGACCTGGCTTGGGCGCTTAATCAACAACGCGCCATGCATGGACTGATCGAAATGCCATTCGACCTGATAAGACCCTATGCGTCGCATGGCACCGCAGGTTTATTGCAGATTGGTTTCAGTATCGGCGCCGACCACCCGGCATACACCGAACTTCGCAGTGAATACCTGGCATTATTTGAAAGCCACGGCAACCAGTACAGCCAGCTTTTCCCTGGCATGATGGAAGTGCTTGATGAACTCGAAGTGCGTGGCATACCATGGGGAATCGTCACCAACAAACCCGGTTGGCTCACCGCCCCATTGCTTGACCAAATGGGTTTAGACCAACGTGCGGCCTGTATCATCACCGGCGACTCCTGCGCTCGCAGCAAACCCCATCCAGACCCCCTGCTCGCCGCCTGCGCACAAATCAATCTCCCCGCAAATACCTGTGTTTACATCGGAGATGCCGAACGGGATATCACCGCTGCCCACGCTTGCGGAATGCCCGCATTGATTGCGGAATACGGTTATATCGGCCCCAATGATGACCCCTACGCCTGGTACGCGGACGGCTCCATCGCGCAACCAACCGACTTGCTTAACTATCTGGCCTAGGAGCCTGTCGGACTTGAAGAATCGTAGCGGGAATCAAGCTGGACGAGGGCAGATTTTACGGATTTTGCAGGGTAATAGTTGTTCTATTACCTACCCAAAAAAGCGTGAAATATACACCGGTCAAGGTTAATTTGCAGCCGATTTCCTTTAAGTCCGACAGGCTCCCAGGCCCCATTCTTAAATCAAGAAACAGAGATACCGTCAAGCAGCTTCTGTTTTAGAAATTTGACATTCATCCTGAAAAAATATAGATTGCGAGCTATGGATAATGCGCGGCAAATCAAAGACATGCTCTATGAGCAGGTCGCACGGATAGGCAAGGCTTTTTCAAGCCCAAAACGGCTTGAGCTCATTGAACTGCTGTGTCAGGGTGAAAAAACTGTGGAGGCACTCGCGCAGGAAGCGTCCATCAGCGTGAAGCTTACCAGCGCCCACCTGCGCGAACTCAGACACGCACAAATGGTTGAAACGCGACGCGAGGGCAAACATATTTTTTACCGGCTCGCCAATAAAGCGGTGGCCGATTTATGGGTGAACACCCACACCCTGGCTGAGAACCGGTTGGCTGAATTGCAGCAGGCATTACAAAACATCGCCAACGAACCCGACAACCTGATCCCCAACAATCGTGAAACCTTGCTGAAAATGGCCCGGCAGGGAGAAATTGTGGTACTGGATGTGCGCCCAAGCCCGGAATACTTGACCAAACACCTGCCCTTTGCACGCTCTATCCCTTTGGATGAATTACGACAACGCCTCGCTGAACTGCCCAAAGACCGACTTATCGCAGCTTATTGCCGTGGCCCCTATTGTTTGATGGCAAAAGATGCGGCAATGCTATTACGCAGTGAGGGTTTTAACTCGGCATACCTGCGCGAAGGGGTTGCTGAATGGGGTATGACCACCCACCACTAACACAAACTTGCTGTCATGGTTTTGCGACCAATCATCAAACACCACAATTTCCCACCTGGTACCCACAACACGAATGATTCTGGTTATGTCCCCATGACGGGATAACCCCCACAAGGTCGCGGTAGTCATCCTGGCACCGCCCAAATATCTGCATAACCTCTCAACACTGTAATTTCCGGCTTTCTTTGCAGGCAATATTGCATAAGCCGCAATCCTTAACACCCCCAGCAGACAACACATTAAAATCATTAATGCGGCAGTGTTTAACAGGTGGCTTGACGCCGACTATGTATGCCACCGCACTGACCGCTTTGAATTTGAAACATATTATCCAAACCCAAGATACACGCAACATCTCTTGAAAGGCAGAAGCGCGCCGTTAGAAACACTTAACTTAAGGATAAAAAGACCATGAAAACCCTTCACCACCTCAAACCGAATCAAATGATGCGCAGAATTGGCACATCCATTGGCGCCGTCATACTGATAGCAGGCTGCGCAAGCACCCCTGCGCCGACAGAACAGATGGCCACCTCCAGGGCGGCAATAAGCAATGCCAGCAGTGCTGGCGGCAAAGAGTATGCACCACTTCAACTCCAGGCTGCAAAAGACAAGATGGACGCTGCCGGGCAAGCAATGAAAGCCGAAAATTATGTGCTCGCAAGACGATTGGCGGAAGAGGCCCAAGCTGATGCCGACCTGGCCGTTGCAATGTCGCGTTCAGACAAGGCTGCCAAAGCTGCGGAAGCCGTGCAAAAGGATAGTCATGCACTGCGTCAGGAAATTGACCGTAACGCCCAATAATCTTTAATGGAGTTCACCATGCTAAACAATAAATTATTTCCCTTGACACTGATTGCCGTCGCGATTTTATCCGGCTGCAGTTCAATTCCACAAAATTCAACACTTTCCCAGGCACAAAACAGTTACGACAATGCGCGAGCCTATCCTCAAGTCTCAAGCTTGGCCCCACTTGAATTAAAAGAGGCAAGCGAGTCACTGAGCAAGGCAGACAATGCGTTGAGTCAGGGTGAAAGTGATGCCAGAGTGACGCATCTGGCTTATATTGCCAAGCGAAAAGCAGACATCGCACTGGAAACCGCCAAACGAAAAACGGATGAATTAGTCGTGACCAACGCGGGCACCAAACGTAACGAACTCCAGTTGGCGGCAAGAACGGCTGAAGCCAATACGGCCGAACAGCAGACAGCGATCGTGCAGAATACCGTCAACCAGCAAGCTGTTGCGTTAGCCGCTGCCAGCGCGAATACGGAACAGGATCAGGCGCTCATTGCGAAACAGAATGCGCAACTCAACGCTCTGAATGCCAAAAAAACAGAACGTGGCATGGTGATCACACTTGGCAACATGTTATTCAGTACCGACAAAGCGCATATGGCTTCTGGCGGCATGCGCAACGTGCAAAAGCTGGCTGATTTTCTCAACCAGTATCCGAAATACAAGGTGTTGATTGAAGGTTATACAGACAATACCGGCAGTGACCGCCTCAATCAGGCACTTTCTGATCGACGCGCCAATAGCGTGCGCACAGCTTTGCTCGACATGGGGATCAACAGCGATCGCGTGACTGCGCGCGGGTATGGTAAAGCATTTCCAGTGACAACAAACAATACGGCTGCGGGTCGACAATTGAATCGGCGGGTGGAAATCGTTCTTTCCGACAGCCAGGGCAATATTGGCCCTCGCTAGCACCAACGGGCAATTTTGATTGTTTATATTACAAACCAAGGAGAAACAACATGTCACTGGGCACTCTTTTATTGATCATTGTGGTGTTGATGCTTATCGGTGTATTTCCTGCCTGGCCACACAGCAGATCATGGGGCTATGGTCCGAGCGGAGGGGTTGGACTGATATTGCTCATCCTGCTTATTTTGTTATTGTTGGGAAGGCTGTAAAGGTGTGACGGTATCAGCGACAAGTCCCTGACCAATACACCTGTCAATATTTTTTGTACTCAACCCCATCAATTGAAATAGAAATGGACATAGACCATGAAAATGAATGACGCATATCAACAAAAAATGGCAGCACAAATGAAAGAATGGAACGCACAAATTGATTTACTGGAGGCCAAGCTGGGGAATGCCGGGGCTGACCTGAAACTCAAACAGGCTGGTGAGCTTCGTGAGTTGCGTGCCAAACAGCATATAGCGTCTGAAAAAATGCAGGAATTGGGTAAAGCCAGTGGTGAAGCATGGGTGCAGCTCAAAGTAACTGCCGACAAAATATGGGATGAACTGAGGACCGGGTTAGCTGAAGCCCACTCAAAATTTAAATAAAATCCTGATACAGGGGGGGCTGCAAGACTGACTGCAGTCCCAAAAGATTTGAGAGGATCGAAAGATGAATTTAAAATTGATACTGGTACTTGTTCTGTCGAGTTTGGCGGTGCTGTTTATCGCTCAAAATGTTGCCATGGTTAGGATTAGCTTTCTGTTTTGGAAGGCATCCATGTCGAGTGCGTTATTGATATTTTTCACATTGGTCGTTGGGTTTCTTTTAGGATGGTTCCTGCATAGCTACCTTTTGTATCGAAAATCCAGGCATGAATCGGTTTATTTTCC
>JAJYMO010000023.1 GCA_021786845.1 Pseudomonadota bacterium
AGAGATCTGAAAGCCGTTGCCATTTGAAATCAGTTTCACATTTTGGCCTTGCTGGATCGCAATTTGAGCCCGTAATGCATCGGATCGTAACGGGCTGCCGGCGGGTAAGGAAAATGCCATGACCCTCCCCTCGGCCTGGTGGATGTCGGTAATGATGCTGGCGGGCAATTGCGTCAGGTCGCCACTTACCACGCCAAGTTGGTTAACGTTGATGATCTGTCCTTGCGACAGCGGCACGGTACTGACCACATAACTGCCCATGACAGCCACATTGGCCTGTAAATAAACCACCCATGGCGAAGGCGAGGTGCAACGCACACCGACAGTTGTTCTGCCCCAAATACGGCCACCCACAGGAATAAAAGCCTGTAAAGCGTCGCAATGGGCCAGGCTTGCCTGTTGATCTGGCGCGTCGACATGGATTTTTACCTGCCCGGGCAGGCCTTCGGATTGAACGTGCAAGAATTGCTCAGCGCTGTGCAAAATGCTCATATGATCCTGTTTTGCTACAGCCGTGTCAGCAAAGCACAGTGCTGGAAACAACCATAAAACCAACCAAAGCGCTTTCATTTATGCCACCATCATCAATTAAGAAAGATTCGGAATGATATTAAGTTATCCGACTCCCGGTAAAGCATCGAACAAGATCAGGATTACAGGTTTATTCGGTGATTTGCTATTGGACAACGTGGCTAATATGATACCTGTAGCGTGGGGCAATGAATCAAGCCTGTGGATGGAGATTGAAAATGATGGGTTCACTTGACAGCAGTATGCAATTTCAGCAATTGGCGTTGCGCTTGCGAGAGCAGCGGCAGGAGGTGTTGGCCTCTAATATCGCCAACGCTGACACACCGGGCTACAAAGCGCGGGATTTTAACTTCAATCAGGCGCTGCAAGCCGCATTAACCAACAACGGTGGCGGCACTGAGATGGCACAAACTTCTTCCGCTGATCTGGCTGGTGCCAATCAAACCGCATCAGAGTCTGTGGCGTTGCAATATCGGACTGTGCAGCAAAACACGGTCAATGGGAATACCGTGGATATGGATACCGAGCGTAACCAGTTTACCGATAATGCATTGCGTTATGAGGCGAGTTTAACCATGCTTACTTCGCAGATCAAAAATATGCTGGCAGTCATAACGGGGTAATACACATGTCTTTATTCAGTATTTTTAATGTGGCAGGTTCTGCGATGAGTGCGCAGTCGGAGCGCCTGAACGTGGTGGCGAGTAATCTGGCCAATGCGGACAGTGCGACCAGCTCTACCGGTCAGCCCTATCGTGCCAAACAAGTGGTGTTTGCTGCAGTGCCGGTGCCAGGAGCCAATGCGACGGGGGTTCAAGTGTCGCAGGTGGTAGAAGATAAGTCACCGCCCCGTTTAAAATACGACCCCCAAAGTCCATTAGCGGATAAAAACGGTTATGTTGCCATGCCTAACGTCAATGTGGTGGAAGAAATGGTGAACATGATTTCTGCTTCGCGCTCCTACCAGACCAATGTGGACACGATGAATGCGGCGAAAATCATGTTGCAAAAAGCGCTGACCTTGGGTCAGTAACCAGGTTTAATTATTTTGATTGGTCATATTTTGATTCGTTATATCGGATCAGTACCCGTTGCGAAGATCAAATAGCCCCAGTCATCCTGCAAGGAGAAAACCAATGAGTATCGTGCCAACCAATACCGTATCACCCAGTTTGATGGCGACCATGAATCCATCCTCGTCAACTGCGACGAGTTCAACGGCAAGCACAGCCGCGAATTCAACCACCGCATTGCAAAACCAGTTTATGACCCTGCTGGTCACGCAATTGCAAAACCAGGACCCTACGAATCCTATGGACAATGCGCAGATCACCAGTCAAATGGCGCAGTTGTCCACCGTGACCGGCGTACAGCAACTTAATACCAGCATCCAGTCGCTGCTGGCGAACAGTCAGGCCAGCCAATCCCTGCAGGCGGCAAACATGATAGGGAAAAATGTGTTGGTGAATGGCTCATCGATTAACTACACAGGCAGTGCCGCCACATTTGGGGCGAGCCTGGCCAGCGCGGCGGACAGTATGACTGTGACGGTGTTGAATGGTAGCGGGCAGAAAGTGGACAGTTATAATCTTGGTGCGCAGCCTGCGGGTATTGTGCCCTTGTCATGGGATGGCAAGACCACGAGCGGCGCGGCGGCACCCAGTGGCGCCTATACCTTTCAGGTCTCTGCTTCACTGGCCGGTGCGGCCGTGGCGGCGCAGCCGCTGTCCTATGGCGCGGTGACGAGCGTGGCCAACAGTGCCCAGGGCGTGCAGCTGGAGGTCGCAGGTATTGGCGCAGTCAGTTTGGCTAACGTGGCCCAGATTTTTTAGAGGAGTACGGCATGAGCTTTGGAACAGGGTTAAGTGGCCTGGCCGCTGCGGCACAGGATCTGGATGTGATTGGCAACAACGTGGCGAATTCAGGAACGGTGGGTTTTAAACAATCGCAAATACAATTTTCTGACGTGTACGCTAATTCCTTGTCGGGCGCCGGTAGTTCGCAGGTCGGTATTGGTACAAGAGTTGCTGGCGTCGCACAGCAGTTTACCCAGGGTAACATTACGGCAACCAGTAACCCTTTGGATGTGGCGATTAATGGCGGCGGATTTTTCCGCATGGACAATAATGGCACGGTGACTTATACCCGTAATGGGCAGTTTCAGTTGAATAATGCGGGCTACATTGTGAATGCCGGCGGCGATAAATTAACGGGTTATACGATGAATGGCAACGGTGTATTGTCCACCGGCGCCCCAGCGGATTTGAATATTAACACCGCCAGTTTGCCGCCCAGGATGACCAGCACCGTCAATGCGGTCTTGACGCTAAATGCGATGGATACTGCGCCGACAACAAGCACCTTCAGTCCCAACGACCCCACCAGCTATAATAATGCCACCACTGTTTCCGTGTTTGACAGTTTGGGCAATTCCCATAACCTGCAAACCTACTATGTGACCAATGGCGCCGGAGCGTGGAAGGTCTATGCCACATCGGATGGCGTGCCTGTTGGCTATACGCCGCCGGCTGCTCCGGTGGCTGTCGGTACACTTAATTTTTCTACCAGTGGGACAATTGCCTCAGGCTCACCCATGACGCTGTCCGTGCCAGTGACGGGGGGCGCTGCCACGCCTTTGGCTGTCAGTCTTAATTACACGGGCACTACTCAGTACGGTACAGCGTTTAGTGTAAATTCGCTGCAGCAAAATGGTTACACTTCAGGCCAGCTGAGTGGTTTTAATATTGGCAGCGACGGTACGATTACCGGAAATTATACCAATGGACAAACAGGGACACTTGGACAAGTGGTGTTGGCCAATTTTACCGATCCCAATGGATTGCAATCTGTGGGCAATAATCAGTGGGTAAACACGGCTGCGTCCGGCACCCCTTTGGTTGGTACGCCGGGATCCAGTTCGCTGGGCGTTTTACAATCTTCCGCAACGGAAGATTCCAATGTGGATTTGACGACTGAACTGGTGGATATGATTACTGCGCAACGTAATTATCAGGCCAATGCACAGACGATTAAAACCGAAGAGACGAACAGCCAGACTTTGATGAATTTGCGTTAAGGGTTTATTTAAGGAGTTTGCTGTGGATAACATGATCTATACCGCGATGACGGGCGCATCGCATGTTTTGGAAATGCAGGCCAACACCGCGAATAATCTGGCCAATTTGAGTACCACTGGTTTTCGTGCTCAAATCGATACTTTCCGTGCAGTACCTATTTTGGGGGGTGGTTTGCCCACCCGCGCTTTTGTGGCGAATTCTACGGTGGGCACCAACTTTGCACCAGGACCCATGCAGCAGACCGGTAACAGTCTCGACGTGGCGGTTCAAGGCAGTGGCTGGATCACGGTTGACATGGGGAATGGCACACAGGCTTATACGCGCAATGGCAGTTTGAAAATTAATGAAAATGGCTTGCTGCAAACCCAAAGCGGTCAAAATGTGGTGGGTATTGACGATGGCCCGATTACTGTCCCTCCAGATGAGCAGGTGACGATTGGTACAGATGGCACGGTATCCAGTATTCCCACAACAGGCGTGTTGACATCGGTCAGTATGTTGGGACAAATCAAGTTGGTGAATCCGCCGGAGGCCACACTGGTGCGCGGCGATGACGGTTATTTCCGTACCCGGAACGGCAAACCGGCACCCACTGACCCCAGCGTAACGGTAGAGGATGGCGCAGTTGAAGGCAGCAACGTCAGTGCGGTATCCGCCATGGTAGACATGATCAGCTTGGGCCGTCAATTTGAAATTCAGATGAAATTGTTGACCAATGCCCAGAATAATGACGCGAAAGCCAGTGGATTTATGACGCTGGTTTAAATACAGCAAATCAATCTGATTGTCAGATGATTGCACAGGAATTTTAACGGAGAAGATAGATGATACGTTCATTATGGATCGCCAGAACCGGGCTGGATGCCCAGCAGCTGAATATGGATGTGATCGCCAACAATTTGGCTAACGTCAGCACCAACGGATTTAAAGCATCGCGTGCGGTATTCCAGGATCTGGTGTATCAAACAATACGTCAACCGGGTGCGCAATCTTCCCAGCAAACGGAGTTGCCATCCGGTTTGCAAGTCGGTACGGGTGTGCAGCCTGTGTCAACAGAACGGTTGAATACGCAAGGCAACCTGCAACAAACGAGCAATAGCACTGACGTTGCCATTCAGGGAGCCGGGTTTTTCCAGATATTAATGCCGGACGGCACCACCGGCTATACCCGCGATGGTTCTTTTCAAGTGAACAGCCAGGGACAGCTAGTGAATTCCAGCGGTTATTCCTTGCAGCCCCCCATTACCATTCCCGCCAATGCGCTGTCGGTGACCATTGGTCTGGACGGCACAGTATCGGTTACTCAGCAAGGCGTTACTGGCTCCGTACAGGTCGGTTCCATGCAATTGGCGACCTTTATCAATCCTGCCGGTTTGCAAAGTAATGGCGGAAATATTCTGGCAGAAACCTCTTCGTCCGGCAGCGCCAGTACCAATACGCCAGGCATGAATGGTGCTGGTACGGTCAATCAGGGCTATGTTGAAGCGTCCAATGTGAATGTGGCAGAAGAGATGGTGAACATGATCCAGACGCAACAGGCTTATGAAATCAACAGCAAGGCCATTACCACTTCTGATCAAATGATGCAAAGTTTGGCTCAAATTTAATTGATTGTCTGGATATGCAATGAAATTTGCCATGAAGTTGATCGTCACAGGTTCGGTCTTGACTGGGTTGCTGGCAGGATGTGCGGTCGTGCCCAGCAGTATTGTGAAAAAACCGATGGTGATGACCCCACCGAAAGCGGCTGCTTTGCCCAATAATGGGGCGATTTATCAAGTGTCCAGCTATCGGCCCATGCTTGTCGACAACCGGGCCCACTATGTGGGTGACGTCATCACTATTCTGATCAGCGAAACGAATAATGCGGGCAAAGCTGCGTCAAGTGCGGGCAGCAAGTCGGGCAGTGTCGCTGCCGGGATCCCAACGGTAGTTGGATTGCCATTCAAAGCATTGCAGGGCACATCAGTCTCTGCCTCTTCGGCGAATAAAAATACGAGTGCCGATGTGTTGTCATCAGCGGACAACTTTACCAGTACCCTGGCAGTCACGGTGGTGGATGTCGAGTCGAATGGCGATCTGGTGGTCAGTGGCGAAAAACAGGTATCACTGGATACCGGGATTGAATACATTCGTTTTTCTGGGGTCATCGACCCGGCTACCATTGTCGATGGCAATATTGTTTCCTCCACCCAAGTGGCCGATGCGAAAATAGAGTACCGTTCGGACACGCGTATAGACAAGGCTTCAGTGATGTCGTCAATGGCCAAATTCTTCCAGAGTATGGCGCCTTTTTAAGTAAAATATGATGAATAACTTATTGAACCCAAATAATTCATCAGGCGGCTCTGCGAGCCTGCGCGAGTGCTGGCGGTCAATTTTCAGCCATTTTTCCGGCTTGTTCGGCGTCCATAGTTCACTATGGACTTCTCTCAACCCAAAAAACTGTCTCGCAACTTGTCTCCCCATCATCTCGCGCCCTAATAAATTATTTGGGTTGAAATTTATTTTCAATTTTGGTCTCGTTGCCTTGTTGTCCGTTGGGTGCGCACAGGCAGAAAGGCTGAAAGATCTTGCCAGTATTCAGGGGGTACGAGAAAACCAGTTGATTGGATACGGTCTGGTGGTGGGTCTGGACGGGACGGGTGACCAAACGGTACTTACCCCGTTTACCGTGCAAAGCGTGACCAATATGTTGTTGAACAATGGCGTAAATATGCCGGCAAGCGCCATTGCGCTCATGATGTTAAAAAATGTGGCTGCAGTCATGGTTACCGCAACGCTTCCTCCTTTTGCGCAACCTGGGCAGTTGCTGGATGTGACGGTGTCATCAATGGGTACCGCTAAAAGTCTGGTGGGCGGCACGTTGCTGATGGCGCCTCTAAAAGGCGCAGACGGTCAGGTTTATGCCATGGCACAAGGCAATCTGGTCGTCGGCGGCGTGGGGGCGACGGCAAATGGCAGCAAAGCACAAATCAATCATTTGAGTGTGGGCAGGATTTCATCCGGGGCAACGGTGGAGCGTGCAGTCGCCAATTCACTGGGGCAGGATAACATTGTTCGATTAGAGCTCAATGACACCGATTTCGCTACGGCAAGCCGCGTCGTCAATGCCATTAACCAGCATTTCGGCACGACGATTGCCGCTGCGCTGAATGGCCGTGAGGTACAGGTTCATACGCCAATAGGCAGTAATGACCGGGTGACATTTTTGGGCGCGCTGGAGGGCATTGAGGTCGATCCGGCCTTGTCGGTTGCCAAGGTGATTATGAATGCCCGCACAGGTTCTGTCGTGATGAATCAGTCGGTCACGCTGCTACCCTGTGCGATCTCGCACGGCAATTTAACGATTACAATTAATACTGAACCCAGCGTGAGCCAACCCGCACCTTTTTCCCCGGGTGGTCAAACAACGGTGACGCAGGCATCGCAAATCAATATCCAGAGTCAACCCGGGGCCGTTGCTTTGTTGAAAGGCGGCGCTTCTTTATCCGAAGTGGTGAAAGCGCTGAATTCCATTGGGGCAACGCCGCAAGATTTGCTGTCCATTTTGCAAGCCATGAAATCGTCGGGCGCATTGCGCGCCGATTTAGAGATTATTTGAGGTCGCTATGCTCACCACATCAAACAGCTCGCTGATGCCGAACAACTCGGGCAATACTTTAGCCGCAGATCCAAATGGCATGGCGGGGTTGAAGCGACTGGCCATGCAAAATTCACCGGCGGCGATTAAAGCCGTTTCCAAACAGTTTGAAGCGGTGTTCCTGAACATGATGCTAAAAAGCATGCGTGAAGCTGTCCCGCAAGATGGGGTGCTGGATAGCGATCAAAGTCGTCTGTATACCTCAATGCTGGATCAGCAATTAAGCCAAAATATGGCGAGTAAAGGGATAGGGCTGGGGGATATGCTGGTACAACAGCTCAGCCGTAACAGTTCGGCAATGCCAGCATCGGGCGTGCCGCTGCCCGACATGGCAGAATCAGGTCACCCACTGTCAGGCGGCGCGGCCCAGCCAGCTGCTGCCGAATTTAATGGTGTCAACGCCAGACATGTACAAAGATTCAAAAACCGTTTGCAGCAGCACGCGGAAGCGGCGAGCCGCGCGACGGGCATTCCTGCGAGCTTCATGCTGGGGCAGGCCGCGCTGGAAAGTGGTTGGGGACGCAAGCAAATCGTCGCAGCAGACGGCACCAACAGCCATAATCTGTTTGGCATGAAAGCCACCGCAAGCTGGCATGGTAAAACTGTGAGCGCGACAACAACGGAATACAGTCATGGTATCCCGCAAAAACGTGTGGAAAAATTTCGTGCTTATGACAGTTATGCAGCGTCTTTTCGCGATTATGCCAACACTTTGCGCAATAACCCACGTTATCAACACGTCATCGCTCATGCACAAAACGCAACCGAATTCGCTTGGGGGTTACAACAGGCTGGTTATGCAACAGATCCCCATTACGCCGACAAGCTGAGCAAGATTATCAACCAAACCTTCTCAGCATAATGGGTGAGGTGGTTGTAAAGCCAGGTCATTCATTCATGCGCACCAGGGTTAAAGTTGCCGGCGCTTTTGCCGTTAACAAAAGTAACCTATCGGAGTAGAATTACTATGGCTGCAAATATTTTCAGTATCGGTCAAAGCGCATTAAATGCCGCGCAAGCCGGCATTGCCACGACGGGGAACAATATTGCCAATGCGGCAACGCCGGGCTATAGCAAAGAAACTGTGATTCAGAGCGAGGCAAATCCACAAAACTATGGTTCAGGATTCATAGGTAACGGGGTGAATGTCACCACCGTGCAACGGTCGTATTCCAGCTTTATCGGCACGCAGGTCAACGCCAGTCAGGCTGCTGTGAGCAGCATGAACAGCTATTACAACCAGGTTCAGCAAATTGACAATATGCTGGGTGATTCGACCAGCGGCTTATCACCGACGATGCAAAGTTTTTTTGCTGGTGTGCAAACTTTGTCCACCAACCCTTCTTCTGCCGCATCGCGTCAGGCGCTGTTGTCCGATGCGCAGACCATGACCTCGCAATTTCAGAACATGGGGCAGCAGTTGGAACAGATCAATCAAAGTGTTAATTCACAGATTTCCAGCAGCGTCGCCTCCATTAACACCATAGCAAGCCAGATTTCACAATTAAACCAAAGTATTTTAACCGCGCAGGGTGGAGGAGCCAGTGGTCAGCCGCCTAACGACCTCATGGATCAGCGAGACCAGTTGGTGACCCAGCTGAACCAGCAGGTTCAAGCAACGGTCGTGACGCAGAGCAACGGGCAATACGATGTTTTTATCGGTAACGGACAGCCATTGGTGATGGGCGTACAGACCTATAACCTGTCCACAGTACCGTCACCCAACAACCCCAGTCAGACGGATGTCGCTTACAGCACGAATGGCAACAATGTCGTGTTGGGCAGTAACAGCCTGGCAGGCGGGCAGTTGGGCGGGCTGCTTAATTTCCGCGCTCAATCGCTGCAACCTGCCCAAAACAGCTTGGGTTTGACGGCGATCGGATTGGGCACGGCTTATAATGCCCAGCAGGTTCTGGGGCAAGACCTGAATGGTAATTTGGGCAGCCCCATGTTTACTGTGGGGACCCCCGTGGTCAACGCGAGTTCGACCAATACCGGCACAGGTGCCTTAACGGCCACCATCAATAATGTCAGTGCCTTGACTGCCAGCAATTATCAATTGAATTATAACGGCTCGACTTACACGATGACGCCAGTTTCCGGTGGTAGCCCGACGACCTTTACTTCCTTCCCGCACACGATCGCCGGCGTGACCTATAACCTGACGGGTACGCCCGCAGCGGGCGACAGTTTCCTGATCCAGCCTACCGCAAGCGGCGCCATTTCTTTTGGTGTGGCGATCACGAATTCTTCCCAAATTGCTGCTGCTGCGCCGATCGTCACGGCTGCCAGCATGGACCCTCCTGTGATGACCGCGCCTGGAACCACCAATACTGGTACCGGAACAATCAGCGCAGCCGATATCGGCTCTAATCCGGTGTCACCGCTGACGGCGCCGGTTACGTTGACTTATAGCGCTGGTTCGCCGCCAACTTTGACCGGATTCCCATCTACTCAGCCTGTGACGGTGACCAGTAATGGCGTGACGACATCCTTCGCAGCAGGGCAACCGGTGACGTATACTTCTGGCGCGACAATCAGTTTTCAGGGCGTCAGCTTCACGATCAGTGGTGTACCCAGTACGGGTGATACCTTCGATTTATCGAACGGTGGGACGGGACAAATCAGCGCAGGCAGTGTGAATGCCAATTATTTGACATCGCCACTGACAGCGCCAGTTACCCTGACCTATGCTGCTGCAACCAATACCCTGAGCGGTTTTCCGTCTGGACAAGCCGTCACGGTGACCAATAATGGGACATCCACTGTGTTTGCAGCGGGAACGCCGGTGACCTATACGCCAGGTGCAACGATCAGTTTCGGTGGCATCAGTTTTATGGTCAGCGGAACGCCAGTCAATAATGATACCTTCACAGTCGGACCCAATACCAATGGCGTGGGGGATAACCGCAATGCTTTATTATTGGGCGGGCTACAAAGTGCAAATACTTTATTGGGCGGCACAACGAATTTCCAGGGGGCCTATTCGCAACTGGTCAGCAGTGTGGGCAGTACCACCAATGAATTGAATGTAACCAGCACCGCCGAAAACGCAACGCTGACTCATCTGCAAAATGCACAGCAGTCGCAATCAGGTGTTAATCTGGATGAGGAAGCAACCAATTTGCTGCAATATCAGCAAGCTTATCAGGCTGCGGGTAAGCTGATGCAAGTGGCCAGTCAGTTGTTTACTGAAATTTTGAATCTGGGCAATTAAAGGAGGCACCCCATGCGCATCAGTACCAGTATGATTTATAGTCAAGGCGCAAGCCAAATCAGCAATTTGCAAAATGCGGTAGTCACCAGCCAGCAACACATTTCTGCCGACAGCAGCATCCTTACGCCTGCGGATAATCCGGCTGCGGCGGCGCAGGTGCTCAACGTGGCGCAGATGCAATCGATGAATACGCAGTTTACTGCAAACCGTCAGGCAGCTGAAACCACATTGAATATGACCAGTACGGCTTTGTCCAGCGTAACAACCTTATTGCAAAGCGCGCAGTCACTGGTGATCAGCGCGGGAGATCCCACCCTGACCGCAGCAAATCGCAGTGTTTTGGCGGCGCAGGTACAAAACGATTTTAATAGTTTGCTGTCCCTGTCAAATTCAACTGATGCGACGGGTAATTATTTGTTCGGGGGCTATAACACGTCCACCCCCCCCTTTGTACAAACCAGTAGTGTGGTGGGTGGCGTCACTCAGAATGGCGCACAATATGTCGGTGATCAGGGACAGCTTCAGGTGCAAGTGAGTGGCAATCAACAAGTACCCGTCACCGCACCGGGTTCCTCGCTGTTTCAATCAGGTGGCCAGGATATTTTCAGTACATTAAATAACCTGGCTAATTTATTATCCACGCCCAGTCTGAGTAATGCAGCACTTACTGCCGGATTATCTGCTGCCAGTGATGGGATCACACATACTTTAAACACCGTCTTGACGGCAAGCACAACGGCAGGTGCAACGCTTAATCAATTGAGCTCGCTGGATACAAATGGCGCGAACCTTGATATTCAGTATGCCCAGACCCTGACTAATTTGCAGGGGCTAAATTACGCTGAGGCGATTTCCCAGCTGGATCAGCAAACCACAACGTTGCAAGCGGCTCAAAAATCATTTGTGAACATCACGAACTTGTCTCTGTTCAATTATATTAATTAATCCGGATTATTGATTGGTGCATGTAACGGTGGTGAGGTGGGTTGCGGGATGGTTTGGGATCAAAATAATAATAAACTGATGATGGATGCCGATCAAGTTAAACGGCCATGGCGAATTGTTCGCCAGTGCCCGCGTAACGCCACGATTATCCGGGACCAGGCATCCAGGTGGGCCGATCCATGACGCGACACCACAAGCCGATGAGAAACATCGGTTTTATTTTGTGCGCACTATCTGGATGACATCAGCAAATTGCGATTGCTCCGCATTACCCTGAATAAAAACAGTTGACTGCGCGCTTCAACTCATCCAGCCGCCGTTTCCAGTGCTTGCGCAAAACTTGATTATTCTTGTCAAACCATTGATCAGGCAAAGGAATGTGAAAAATAGCTATTCGCCTGCATTGGCAGAGGGTCGCAGAACCGCCGGATAAGTGATGTAAAGTATGAATCGAACAGGGGGGAAAGTATGTTGGTGAAAACTCGTTTGTTGCTGGTGTTGGGCGTTAGCCTTTTGGGGCTGGCCATTGTGGGTGGGATGGGTTTGTATGGCGCGGAATCGAATGTCAGCCTGCTAAAAAATCTCAGTTTAAGGGACAAGACCGCCGAGACGAATATTTGGGCCATGAAGTCTCTCATACAGACCAATCGCGCTGAATTGCTTTCGGCGCTAGAGCATGACCCCTCTCTGGCCATTTCAAGATTTCATACTGACCCTGTCAGTGAAAATTTTGACATCATCGCGGCAAATAATCAAAAAATTGAAGCACTGTTAAAAACTTATCAAGCCAGCATTACTGATCAGGAAGAAAAAAAATTAACGGATGCCTGGGTGGCAAACAGCGACCATTTTGCAATGGATTATGTTGACCGGATCGCCCCTTTTATACGGGCCAATGAGTGGGGTTCGGCAGGGGCGGTGACTGTCAAGGTTATTTTTCCATTGTATGCGCAATCTACACTCAGCTCCGGGGCTTTGATTCATTACCTTGAGCAGCGTGCCACATCCAATCGCATCAAGGTGGATAGCAATATCACCACCATGCGATATGTCATGTTTGCCTTTATTTTATTGGGAATGGCGGTGATCATTCCGATGGCCTGGTCATTAATTCGTCACATTGTCGGACCGCTCAATCATGCCACTGACGTGGCGCGGCACGTCGCGGATGGGGATCTTCGTTCGGACGTGACGGTGACCAGTCAGGATGAGGTAGGTGAGGTGCTGCATGCATTAAAAGACATGAATACCCGGTTGGCGCAGATGGTGAGTGAGGTGCGTGTGGGTGCAGAGGCCATCGCATCGGCCTCTGGCGAGATTGCTGCGGGTAATCTGGACTTGTCCAACCGCACCGAAGCGCAGGCTGGCTCGCTGGAGGAAACCGCTTCGGCGATGGAGCAATTGACCTCCACGGTAAAGCAAAACGCCGACAACGCAAGCCAGGCCAATCAACTGGCGGGGAC
>JAJYMO010000060.1 GCA_021786845.1 Pseudomonadota bacterium
TAACCCATTACCTGACCGGTGGTTCCAAATGCACCCACGCCACCTGTTGTGGCTGAACCGCTGTATTTTGGGAACAGGTCAGCTAACCCGTTGTCGTAAGCTTGCTGTTCTGCGGTGTAAGCGTGGTCCTGATCGGCTGTGGCGGCCTGGGTCGGATCCAGCCGGAAAGGGTTGACTGCACCTGTGCCGTTGAGTGCGTTGGTGAAGTTGGGATTATTGGTAAGCAGAACACCGCTCAAACCATTCACGGTGGGTGTGCCGGCTGCTGCATTAAAGGCTGGCTCGCCTGCCGGGTTGGTGGCCGTGGGATAAGTAGCGAAATAATGGTCAAAGGAGACATTCTCGTTATAGATTACCACCACATGCTTGATTGGCGTGGCAGTGGCCAGCGCATCCTGGGGCGAAGTGCTTGCAGTTGAAGCTGGAGCGGCTGGCACGGCGGAGGTGTTCGAATCCAGAACGCACCCTTGTAACGCAAAAGGAAACAAGGTAAGGAAAGCTGTCAATCGAAGCCGCGATTTTTGTTGCGGTTTTTTAAATGAAATCATTGTGGTTGCTCCCGTGAAATTAACATTTCCATCAAGTTGGTATAATGTTCGGACCCCACGCAAGCGATCTTGCTTTATCAAGCGAACATTTCACTGGATGTTAATCATGCAAGGTTACAAGTTCATTACAAGATTATGATATTTTAAGTTTGATAAAACAGTTGCGTTTTTTAATGATAATGAGTATCATTTGTATTTGAAACGCGACGATTCGAATGGGTTTCGAAAAATCTGCGGTGAAACAAGACTGGTTGAGATTTTCATCCAATTGAAATCATTTTGCCATGTACTCAAAAATCGCAAAGTCGCCACAATAAATTTCGATAAACGCCTACTATTATGCTAAATTTCCCATCCAAAAAAACTCGGCATTTCAATACGATGTTGCGGAACAAGCTTGCGGTAAGCGGTTTTTTGTTCTGCTGCATTGGGCATACCCCTGCATGGGCAGATACCCTATCCAAGGCAGGTGAGGTCGGGGCTGTACCCACCCAAAACATCGGCAATCAACCGGATGCCGCGCCTGCTTCGTCACCCTGGGCAGTTTATGGTCAATACACCAATCTCTACCAATGGCATCCTGCGTTTACTTCGCCTTATTCGGGCACCAATAGCTTGTATGCGGGAAATAATGGCGATCAAACCAATGATGCCACGTTGTACCTCGGATACCGCTGGTCGTCTGACACTGAAATCTGGATCAATCCTGAATATGACCAGGGTTTCGGTTTGAGTGGTACGGTTGGTGTGGCCGGTTTTCCCAGTGGCGAAGCCTATAAAGTGGGTGCGAACAACCCCTATTACCGCACCCCACGCCTGTTTGTTCGTCACGTGTTTAATTTGAGGGGGGCAATTCAGCAGGTGGATGCGGGGGCGAATCAACTGGCGGAATCGCGTACGGCCAACAATGTGATCGTTACCGTTGGGAAGTTTGCCGTGACCGATGTGTTTGACACCAATACCTATGCCCATGATCCCAGAGCGGATTTTATGAACTGGTCACTTGTCGATGCGGGAGCATTCGACTACGCTGCCGATGCGTGGGGTTATACTTACGGTGCCAGTGCCGAATGGACGCAATCCTGGTGGACTTTGCGAGGTGGGATGTTTGATTTATCCACGGTGCCGAACGGCGAAAAACTAAACCAGAATTTCAGTCAATATGAACTGGTCACCGAGCTGGAAGAGCGTCATCAATGGCGAGCTTATCCAGGAAAGCTAAAGTTCCTGGCATTTGTTAACCGTGCCCCGATGGGCAGCTATAATCAGGCGTTGCAACTGGCAGCACAAACGGGTGGGGTACCGAATACCGCATTGGTGCGGCAGTTTAATTGGCGTCCGGGCGCTGAATTGAATTTTGAACAGGGTTTGGATGAAGATTTGGGTCTGTTTGCCCGTGCCAGTGTGAATGATGGATCACAGGAAACCTATGAATTCACAGACATCAATCAGTCGTTTTCTACCGGGTTGTCATTACATGGCAAGCGTTGGGGACGTGAGGCGGATACGGTGGGTGCCGCTGTGGTAGTCAATGGCATATCCAAATCAGCCCGGAGGTATTTTGCTGCAGGGGGAATGGGTGTGCTGGTGGGTGATGGACAATTGCCCCAATATGGCAACGAAACCATCGCTGAATTATATTATGCGTGGCAAATACAAACCTGTGTGGCCATGACCTTTGATTATCAGCATATCGCTAATCCGGCTTACAATCCACAACGCGGCCCGGTTGATGTTTTCGGTATCCGGACACATCTTGATTTTTAGACCGGGTGATAGACTTGGACTTGATCATTCCGGTATCATGAGCACAAATTTGACGTCGTAATTGTCTTTGGCGTACAATACCCGACTAATTTAATCACCTATGTTTTGGAGAAAAGAATGAGCGTGCAAGATACAATTAAGGAACAGGTCACCGGGCATTCTGTGGTGTTGTACATGAAAGGTACACCACAGTTTCCTCAATGTGGTTTTTCCGCCAATGCCATACAATTGCTCAAATCTTCCGGCGTGAAAGATTTGTTTACTGTGAATGTGCTGGCAGAGCCTGAAATTCGCCAGGGCATCAAGTCCTATGCCAATTGGCCGACCATTCCGCAGTTGTATGTCAATGGTGAGTTTGTGGGTGGTTCGGATATTATGAAAGAAATGTTTGAAGCCGGTGAATTGCAAAGTTTGATTGCCAGTATCGCGGCGTAAACTTCAGCAGGGTGGCGCCAAGCATGGTGTAATCAGAAAATCAACCCGAATTTTGGCATCGTTTGGGTTGGTTACTCCAATTCAGGCAGCTTGCGGCCATAATCATTTTCTTTATTGATGGTCCATGCCTTGTCTGCCATGGCCAACATTTCGAGATCACCCCGGCTGTCACCGTACGCATACAGTTTCGCATTGCTGGGCAGCAGCTCACGCAATCGAACGGCCTTCTCTGCACCAAAACAATTCTTTCCTTGTAGCGCCCCAGTGGCCAAACCATTTTCATCATAAGCCAGCTCTGAACCGATGACCCGTGTCAATCCGGCATTGAGTCCCCAATCCTGAGTGTAAAGCGTCAGTGAGGCGGTCACCAGCACACAGGTATGCCCCTGTGCCTGATGCTGGCGCAGGCGCTGCATCATCGCCGGGCGCAGCAATTGGGGTAAGGTGTTTGTGGCATAGTTTCTACCGTGTTCTTGCAAGAAGCTGCGGTGCATCCCTCCAAGGGTGTGGCGCAATAAACGCGCCTTGGCACGGTCATTGGGCAGTAATCCCAACGCGTATGCAGCCAGCCAGGGCGTCTGCATGGCAAGCGTGGTCGCCAAACGACCCGTGCCCAGCACCTGCCGTAAAAATGGCAACAGGCTGTCGCGTTGGGTTAAGGTGCCGTCAAAATCAAATGCAGCCCATACAGGCGTGTTGTGTTCCATCACAGTTTCATGTGTTTGAAAACGCGTTCAGGAATGTTGCGTATCACCAGCATTATCCAATACCAGAACCACGGCAGATAGACCTCATCGCGGCGCGAGCGCATCGCTTTGACAATGCCGTGCGCAACGTGCTCGGGCGTGGCCCACAAGGGGCCTTTCTTTTCAAACGCTGCCGTCATGGGGGTATCGACGAAACCGGGTTTGATGGTGAGTACCTGTACGCCATGTGGCGCGAGCCGATTGCGCAGGCCCTGCAAAAAGAGCGCCAACATGCCTTTTGATGCGCCATAAACATAGTTGCTCTGTCGCCCTCTGTCGCCCGCGACGGAGCCAATGGCCACAATCAGGCCGTGCCCTTGAGCCTGTAGCCGGTTAGCGGCCTCACCGGCCAGCGCGATGGCACTGAGTGCATTGGTGTGAATGAGTGCGAGGGTCAATGGCACAGAAGCTTCGCAGGCGGTTTGATCGGGCAGGGCACCGTGGGCGATGAATACAGTGTCTATCCCATCCAGATTTTTTTCCGCAGCGTCAAAAAGATGGGCGTGTCCATCAATGAGATCCAAATCGGCATTCATGCTTTCTATGCGTTGCCCGGGCGCAGCACGCACACGCAGATCATCCACCAGTGCCTGTAATTTCATTGCATTGCGTCCGACAAGAAACAGGCTGCATCCCTGTTGCACCAACAAACGTGCCGTAGCCTGTGCAATGGCGGAAGTGGCGCCAAATAGCACGACTCTTTGGGTTGTATTCATAAAAAGCCTTATCCTTTTATTTTGCTGGTTGCATAACACGTTTCCAAAAATCGGAAGAAAAAGCAGGGTCTACCCATTGGCTAAACCGTTCCCATTGAGGGAATGACTGTTGAAACATCGTTGCTGACATGCGGGCGTCCTTGGCCGGATAAATGGCTCCCTGAGCATGTTGCACCACGGCATCCAGTTCGCGGAACAATTTCAAACTTCTGGCACCCCGATTCGGAAAATCCAGGGCCAGGGTTGCGCCAGGTCTGGGAAACGACAAGAGTCCCGCGCTGGGGCGCTGACCAAAGGTTTTCAGTACGGCCAAAAACGAGCCTTCCCCACTGTGCGCAATACGATTGAGCAGCTCTGCTATGCCTGTTTGCATGGCTTCCGGCGGCAATACACACTGATATTGATAAAACCCTGCTCGACCATAGATACGGTTCCAGTGTGAAATACCGTCCAAAGGATAAAAATAGGGCACATAATGGGACAGGCTGACACCCTCGCGCGCCCTATGCCAGTACAGCGTATTCAACGCACGCAAACTTAAACTGTTCACCAGCGAGATCGGTGGCGTCACGGGCATGGTTTTAACCTGTTCTTTCCACGCAGGCAATTCATCCTGTGCGGCCGCGTGCCGTCCAGCCATCAAAATACCGCGACCCTGATGCGCGTTCTTTGCCAGGCAATCAATCCAGGCCACGGTGTAAGGCCAAAGCCTTTCAGCTTGTGCGTTGAGCAGCCAGAATTCGTCCAGGTTGGCAAAGCGGGTGGTTTCGACTGTCATGAATGCATGACGAATAGGCGCCAATTGTAATTCTGCCCAGACAATCAGACCTGTCAAACCCAAACCGCCCACTGTGGCAGCAAATAATTCCGGCTGTTGCTGCGGACTCAGTAGCAGCCGTTCATTCGTGCTCCGCAGCAGTTCCATTTGCACGACATGGTGACCGAAACTGCCCGCCGAATGATGGTTTTTGCCGTGTACATCGTTGGCGATAGCACCGCCCACCGTGACGTCGCGCGTGCCGGGTGTGACCGCCAGAAACCAGCCTTGCGGCACGGTGAGTGCCAGAATTTCGCGCAGCGTTATCCCGGCTTCGCAGCGCAAAATCCCGGTGCTTCGATTAAAAGCGATCAAGCGATTTAAACCGGTCGTATGTAACAGGGTGCCGCCAGTGTTCAGGCACACATCGCCGTAACTGCGCCCCTGTCCGTAAGCCAGCAAGCCGCCGCTTTCAGGATGAGGCAGAGATGAAGAGCGCTCATCGGGCCGCCACACCGATCCGGAATGGACAGGGAATAAGCGCCCCCATGATTGTAAATCGTTCATGCCAGAACAGACAAAGTGACCACCAGCCACAACAAACCCGTCAGCATCAGATGGGTATCCGTCAACAGGTCTTTCGCGGTGTCGCTGCCACGCGCATGGTGGTGCAGCAGGAAAAGATAGCGAAATACGCCATAAATGATGAATGGCAGGGTGTAAAACAAAGCGTGAGTGCCGTGCGCTTTGACCGTGTCGGGACTGACTGTATAAAGTCCATAGCTCAGGACGGTACAGGCCGCAGTGATGCTGGTGAGTTGATCCAGCACCACAGGGCTGTAATCGTTGAGCACACGGCGTACGCTGACCGGATCGGTTTGATGCGAATCTTCCAGCATCAGCAATTCGGCGCGGCGTTTGGCAAAACCCAAAAACAAAGTCACCATCAGGCCGGTCAGTAATAGCCATTGCGATGGCGGGATGCCGACCCCAACCGTGCCGGCTAAAATACGCAACATAAAGCCTGCCGAAATGATGAACACATCTAAAATCACCACTTCTTTTAAACGCAGCGAGTACGCCATGTTGATGATTAAATACACCCCAATCAGGACGAGGGCCTGGTCGCTGACCACCGCAGCCAAACCCAAACCCAACAGCGCCAGAATGGCCGACAGAACCCAGGCGCCACGGATGGAAACCGAGCCGTTGGCAATCGGCCGATTGCGTTTAACCGGGTGAAGCCGGTCGGATGCTGCGTCAAAAATATCGTTGAACACATACACGCAACTGGCCGCAGCACAAAATGCCAGAAACACCGTGCCCACTTGGCTGACCTTGTCCCAGGCGAAGGGGTGGAAATAAACCAGACCAACCCAAACAAAAACATTTTTGAGGTACTGGTGGGGGCGGAGGAGACGGTAATAGTTGGCGAGGTTCACTGGATTTGGGTGATTAGATGAAATTTAGGGTGTCATCGGCAACATTTGGTGTGAATTTTTTATTCGACTAAATGGGCGAGTTTGAGTGTGGTGAGAATGTGGCAATTCAGCACATTTGTCAACAAGTAACAATGTGCTGGCAGACATCCGTCTGGGTGGTTGCGTTCAATGGCGTTCATGTTTATACTGTCGTTTAAACATTATGCTTTTTGGAGGTTTGTGATGACAGAAACGATGCTGGACATTAAACAGTGGGGCAATAATTTGGGTGTGCGTTTGCCTGTAGCCATTGCGCGTGCAGCCCATTTGCATGTTCATCAACGGGTTCGTCTTTCTGTTACTGATGGGCTGATCACGATCACGCCAATATCTGATGAGCCGCTGACGCTGGAACAACGCTTGGCGCGCTATGAGCCAGCTCGACATGGTGGTGAAGCAATGGGATCTTCACAAAGACTGGGTGCAGAAAAATGGTAGAAACAGCCAGCTTGTGGCGACCAGATCGTCAAGAGATCATCTGGATAGACTGCAATCCGCAAGTCGGCAAAGAAATGCGTGACGTTCATCCGTTTTTGGTGTTATCCCCCCGGATTTTCAATGATAAGACTTCTCTCGTCATCGGTTTGCCTATGACGACCGCTACATACAATGCCGATAATCCTTTTGCGGTTGCAGTGGGTAAAGCTGACGGGCGCAAGACGAACAAAATCAGTTATGTACTTTGCCATCAACCCAAATCATTTGACTGGCGCTTACGTGCTGCCAAGCCCCATTCCCAGGGTAAATTAAATGATGCTTTTTTTGCCCAAGTCATTGAACGGCTTAATCAAATTATTCAGTTAGCTTAACTTGTATTTAATTTTGATAATCAATCTGCTTCATTGCTTCACCCGCTTGGCAATATGCGCCAGCGCTGCTTCGACCTGATCAATTAATATCAGGCACAGGTCCCCAGGCACGAGTTGAGACAAAGCAAAATCAATTGCCGCAAATTCACCATCAATTTCGGTGATGGTGGTTGTGCGGCTGGCTTGCACCAAACCTTCACGCAGCAAAGCCAGCACTTCGCCGGGAGAGCGGCCGCGCTGGCATTGGTCCTGATACAGCACCACAGTATCAAAGGCTTTACCGAGGATTTGGGTTTGCTGGCGCAGGTCTTCATCCCTGCGATCACCGGCACCGCTGATGACGACGTAACGTTGCCGGGCAGGCAGGGCATCAATGGCTGACACCAAGGCCAGCATGGCATCCGGGTTGTGGCCGTAGTCGGCAATCAGCGTGGCACCACGGTAATCGAATAAATTAAACCGACCGGGTGCAGTGTGGACGTTGTTGACGAAGCTGGCCAGGCCGCGACGCACGGTTTCCCAATCCACACCCAGCGCCCAGACAGCGCCCAAGGCAGCCATGACGTTGTCGAGTTGGAAACCGATTTTTCCATCGAAGGTGAGGGGAATGTTGGACATGGCGAAGCGGTGTTTAAGCTTGCCTTCTTGTGCAATGATGTGTTCCTCCTCGCAATAGATCACGCGCTGACCGCGTGCATGGTGGGTGGCGAGCACCGTGTTGTGCTGGTTGCGAGCAAAGTAAATGACCTTGCCAGGGCAAATACTGGCCATTTTGACGACGACGGGGTCGGCGGCGTTGAGCACCGCAGTACCATGTGTCGCAACATTTTCGACAATGATGCGTTTGACCACCGCCAATTCGTCCAGCGTGTTGATGTAATTGAGGCCCAGGTGATCACCGATGCCGATGTTGGTGACGATGGCGACATCGCATTTGTCAAAAGCCAAACCTTCACGCAGCAATCCGCCCCGGGCAGTTTCCAGCACGGCGGCATCTACCAGCGGATGCGCCAAGACATTGCGCGCACTTTTTGGGCCGCTGCAATCGCCACTGTCGATTTGTTGTGAGTCAATATATACCCCATCCGAATTGGTCATGCCTACGCACCAGCCCTGTTGACGCAGCAGGTGAGCGGCCAAACGCACGGTGGTGGTTTTCCCATTCGTGCCAGCGACCGCAATCACCGGGATGCGACCCTGTTTTCCGGGCGCAAACATCATGTCGATGATGGCACCACCCACATCACGCGCCTTGCCAAATGAAGGGGACAGATGCATTCGCAAACCGGGTGCAGCGTTGACTTCTACCACACCACCTCCCTGATTTTCCAGTGGCAAGTGGATGCTGTCGCACAGAATGTCCACGCCACAAATGTCTAACCCTATCATCCTGGCAGCATCCACAGCGCAAGCGGCAATATCCGGGTGCAAGTCA
The DNA here is from genome assembly GCA_021786845.1 of Pseudomonadota bacterium. Lineage (GTDB taxonomy): Bacteria > Pseudomonadota > Gammaproteobacteria > Burkholderiales > Sulfuriferulaceae > Sulfuriferula. The sequence continues at coordinate 8,695 of JAJYMO010000060.1, forward strand.
TCGGTGACATCCGTAGCACTGCCACCTGTACTGAGGTTGGCATTGTTGCGCAACACGACACGGGCACCTAATTTCGGGATGCTGTCTGGGGTGTAACCTTGTTTCGTCAAGGTGGCGAGTGCGATGTCATCCAGGCGGATTTTGCTGAGTGAGGTGGCGTGACCCTCGCTGCGGCGAGGGTCGCTGTTGATGATCCCAACCAGATGCTGGATGCTGTGTTGTCCATCACCAAACACATGCGGCGGGTCGCGCCTTGCCGCAGCGACCAGTTTATTGCCAATCACCAGCAGACGATAATCATGACCTGTGATGTAACGCTCGACCAGCACTGGGGTACTGATATTGGCCGCCGCATGCCAGGCGGCAACCACCTGTTCTTGTGTTTCAAGGTTGACCGCAACCCCGCGCCCCTGGTTGCCAAATTGCGGTTTGATCGCCACAGCACTGCCAATTTCCTGGGCGGCAAGCCATGCGTCTTCAGCATCGACAACGGGACGGCCTTGCGGAATCGGCACGCCAATGGTGTGCAGCAGTGATTTGGTGAGGTCTTTGTCTTGGGCGATGGCTTCTGCCACCGCACTGGTGCGGTCGGATTCGGCTGCCAGAATCCGCCGTTGCTGTTTCCCCCAACCTAATTGCACCATGCTGCCTTCCGTTAATCGTCGCCACGGAATCCCGCGACGAACAGCTGCCGCCACGATCGAACCGGTACTGGGTCCAAGGCGCAAATCTTCATCCAGGGCCCGCAATTCCGCCAATGCGGTCTGCGCATCAAACGGGGTATCCGTGGCGGCAGCATGGCACAGTGCCAGCGCTTGTTGCAAAGCCAGACGCCCCACATCTTCTTCGCTGTATTCAATGACCACTTGATAGGTGCCCTCTTCCAAAGTTGGTGTGGTGCGGCTGAAGGTAACCGGGCAACCGGCTACCGCTTGCAAGGAAAGCGCAGCAATTTCCAGCGCATGCGCCATAGGGAGGTGTTGGCTTGCCCCCAAAGCTTGCAGCACGTCAATTTCCGGGAAACGGGCACGCAGGGCAGGCTCGAATTCCGGCAACAGGGTTAAATCTGCTTCCGTTGCGGTGCATTCTACAATGGCTTCAATCGCGCAATGCCGACTCCACAGGTTAGGGCCGCGCAGTGCCCGGATGCGAGAAACTTTCATATTGTTCAGCCTTTAGTGTAAGCCATCAGGCCTGTGCGGATAAGTTCTCCGGGTATGTCGAGTGCCCAAACCGCTGCAATGGCGGCAAGTGCCTGTGGCACGGTGATGAGATGGTGTGGCAGTTCTTCAACCCGCATCAGCGGCGATGCGTTTTCGTTTTGCACCAGCATGATTTCTTCTTTATGCCGCGTGACGATTCGTCCGCCATTGAGCAGGTGGGTGTTGCACATGGGCAGATGATGGTTTTCGGTATAGAAAATCACTTCGCCATCACACAAGGCAGCCAATTCGCACGCCACAGGCTGATCGGCAGGCAGCACCGCTACGCCATTTGGCAGGACCACATCAATGGGGGTGCGGTAAATCATGAAACGTTTGGCCGGATCGTTCATGGCATAGGCGCCGAAGTCTTTTTCGGGATCGATGTCGGTGATCACGGTGAGTTGGCAGCGGTCAAAAGCCAGGCCGTGCTCAAGCAGATTGTCGTCATCAATTTCCATCACTGCGGTACTCACTGCCGGGTTGCGCAACAAACGGTCAGCGCCGGTAAAAGAGGCTTGATTACCGGCATCAATTTGTCGCTGATCGATAAAAAGTCCGTCATATGAAGCCAGCGCTACCTGTTTGCGGTCAAGCTGCAACAAATAAGCAATTAAGTGCGCCACCGCTGTGCGGTCTGCATTGCCTGTCACAGCGATGATGGGAATGCGTCCATCGGATGTCCCGGGAAATAAGTGTTCGACAATGGCCTGGCCCACTGGGCGCGCTTCGCCCTGAGCGGGTTTGAGATGCATCAGGAGGCCGGGGCCCGCATTGACTTCTACAATAGCCCCTTGTTGCAGTGCCAGAGGCTGCGAAATGTCTTGTGCCACCAAATCAATGCCGGCAATGTCCAAACCCACAATTCTGGCGGTCAGTGCTGCCAGTACGGCAGTGTCTGGGTGCACCTGTGCGGTCACATCTGCCGCGACATTGCCGATACGCTGGATGATCACTTCCTGGCCTGCGGTCGGGATGTCTTCTTCTGATTGAAAACCCTGTTGGCGTAACTCCAGCAGACACGCCGAATCTACACGAATGCAGTTCAGGGGATGGAGTTCGCTTTCGCCCCGCCGTGGGTCACTGTTAATCTGGCGGTCAATCAGTTGATCTATCGTGGACACCCCATCGCCAGTCACCATGGCGATTTCCCCGCGTGCGGCAGCGACCAGTTTGTCCCCCACCACCAGAAGCCGGTGTTCATGACCCGCAATATGGCGCTCGATCAGGACATCTTCGTCTTCCTGCTCTGCGATGGCATAGGCGGTTTCGATTTCTGTCTGCCGGGTCAGGTGCGTGAACACGGCCCGTCCGTGGTTACCGCTTAACGGTTTGACCACCACTGGCAAGCCAATGTCCTGGGCAACTTCCCAGGCTTCTTGTGCGCTGTGTACCACATGGCCCTGGGGGATCGGAATGCCCGCTTGTTGCAATAAAGTTTTGGTGAGCGCTTTGTCGCGTGAAATGGTTTCGGCAATGGCGCTGGTCTGGTCTGTTTCAGCAGTCCAGATGCGGCGTTGTGCGCTGCCAAAACCCAATTGCACCAGATTGCCCTCGTTCATGCGCAGGGCAGGGATGTCATGGTCGTCTGCGGCTTCGACGATGCTGTGTGTGCTGGGGCCCAGTAAATGGGTTTCAGCCAGGTCGCGCAGCGCATCAATGGCTGTTGGCACATCAAATTCACAGTCATCCATGGCTGCCAGAATAAGAGCCCGGGCCAGTTCGAGTGCGCGCAGGGTCACGGTTTCATGAAACGCGCGCACCACCACTTTGTATACGCCACGCTGATCCATTTCGCGTGCACGACCAAATCCGGCGGGCATGCCGGCCAGGGCTTGCAATTCAAGTGTAACGTGTTCAAGGATATGTCCAGCCCAGGTGCCCTCATGCAGCCGGCTGACAAACCCCCCCCGGCGGCCAGGACTGCAATGGTGTTCAACAAGGCTGGGTAGCCATTCGATTAAGCGCTCTGCAAAACCGGGAATCAGATTGGAGGGTTCATCTTCCAGACTGCCAATATCCACCCATACTTCCAGTACCGGGCGATAGGTCCAGATGTTGGGGCCTTTGAGCGATAAAATACGCAAGAAGCGAAGGTTTCGGGTTGAGCGAGCTTCATCAGGTGAGGCGTGAAGAAGGTATTCAGAAAGTAAGTCAGGGGTCATATTCAGATAAATGTCAGGGTGTGCTGTATCTTTAACGCATCACTGGGGTTTGGGTTTACATGCTGGTTTAATGATTGAATGTCCAGGTTGACAGATGGATGCCCATGCGTCCTGGATACGTTGCGGAACCGGACAAAAATGCGTGAGACTACACCAATAATATTCATTACGTTCCTGAATGTTATCGTATTGACCACTGCTACTTCTCAATGTAGTATAAACTTGTGTCTTGTTGCATTCTCAAACTATAAATATAAAAGGATCTCTCGGTTCTAAGCTTGTCTGTGGAGGGGAAAATGCAAAAAAAGATGGAAGGTTTCACATTGATTGAGTTGCTCATCACTGTGGCGATTATTGGTATTCTTACTGCTATTGCAATACCGAATTATGCTGACTATGTGAAGCGGGGCCAGTTAACGGATGCCACCATGCTGGCCAATTATCGCGTCATGATGGAACAGTATTATCAGGACAATAACAGTTACGCGAGTGGCGGTGCCTGCGGTATTGCTGTTCCGAATGCTATTCCTCCTACACAATATTTCATTTATTCGTGTCAATTGAACACAACACCAGGTGCCGGTACAGGGCAATCTTTCCTCTTGACGGCAACAGGAAGTACGCCCGCTACCAACGGTTTTACCTACACCATTAACGAACAGGACGTCAAAACCTCAACAGGGCCAACGGGTTGGGCAGGCAATCCCGCGTGCTGGTCGGTGAAGAGGGATGGGTCATGTTAAGGATGGACACAGGCTTCTCATTGATTGAACTTTTGATTACCATGGCTCTTTTTGCGATTTTGAGTGCGCTCGCCATGCCTTCTTTTTTGGCGTGGATACAAAATCAGCAAATCAGATCAACGGCTGAAGGAATTTATAATTCCTTGCAAAGGGCAGAATCTGAAGCCGCAAAACGCAATCAGCCCGTTGATTTTGCGTTAATTTCAAATACCCCCTCCAACGGTGCCACCCCTTCACCATCGTCGACCGGGCCTAACTGGGAAGTTGCCGTGGATCAAGCTGGCACACCCAGCGCGAGTGGATTTATCCAAGGTGGCCTGGCCGCTGAAAGCGGCAAGAATGCCAGCATCAATTCGACACAAAGTATTGTGATATTTTCCGGGACAGCAACGGTGACCGTTCCCGGAACAACGGTTCCAACAGGGGTAGTAATCAATGTGTCTGACCCAACGGGAGGAACTTGCGTCAGTGCTGGCGGGCCGATGCAGTGCTTGCAGATCAATGTCACGCCATATGGCTCGATTCGCATGTGTAATCCTGCACTGCCTGCTGGAACTCCACAGGGGTGCTGACAATGAGACATGAAGCGGGCGCTATTTTATTGGAGGCTTTACTGGGTCTCCTTATCTTTTCAGTTGGCATTCTGGGATTGGTCGCTTTACAAGTGGTTGGGGTGAAAGCCACTGCTGATGCCAAATATCGGGCAAATGCATCGATGCTGGCCAACCAGATTATCGGGCAAATGTGGGGGGATAAGCAAAATTTGATGGCATACAGCCAAACGTCGGGAGGGGGGGGCGCCTGTAACGCAACAGGAACGCCCTCCACTTACGCACCGGTACTCGCTTGGCTCACCGATGTCGGCAACGATCTTCCAGACGCAACGCCTGCCATGCAAACCATCGGGATAAGTGGTATTGCAAACAATGTCGTGACTGTCACCGTGTGCTGGAAAGGGCCCCATGACCCCATACCCCATCATTATATTGCCGTCGCACAGATTGATTAAGATGCCAAAAATGAAATTTCAGGAAATCCCTGCGAAACAGGCTGGTTTTTCGTTGATTGATCTCATGGTTGGCGCCATTATTGGTCTGTTGACGACCTTGGTGATCATGTACTCATTCAAGGCATTTGAGGGCCAAAAACGAACCACTGACAGTCTGGCAGGTGCGCAGTCGGATGGTTTGCTGGCAATGATTACGCTGGATAACGCTATTCGACCTGCCGGGCTTGGTCTGTTTGCAAATGGTTCACTCATTTGTTCGTCAGTGAATGTCTACTATAATGGATCGGTTGTCGCGAATGGTGCGAGCATGATGCCGGTCAATATCACGGATGGGGGTGCAAGCGGTGGCTCTGACAGCATTCAAACCATGACAAGCCAATCTCAATCCGGAGCCGCATCGGCGGCCATTGCTCAACCCATGCCTACGCCATCCTCGGTTTTGACCGTGACAACGGGTAACGGGTTCAGCGTGGGCGGTTTGGTCATGGTCGGTGACCCTTCCTCTCCCACTACCCCCTGTACCGTCATGAGCGTGACCGCTTTGCAAAACACAGCCAATGGCGTCAATTTGATCCACAATTCCGGGTTGTCGCCATGGAACCCGCCTAATCTGGCAAGTACTTTCAGTAGTGTAGGGCCTTATAGCATTAATGCAGTCGTGGTTCCATTGGGATCATTTTCCAGGACGCAGTTTCAGGTGCTCTGTCATTCGCTTGCCTTTACCGACTTGAACAGCGGATCAACTGTAACGCCTTCGTGTGCGGGAAGTACATTTACCAATGCCGCCCCCATGGCGGCCAATGTCGTGAATATTCAGGCACAGTATGGCATTGTTCCGCCCTCACTGGTTGGAGGCATCACCTGCTGGGTGAATGCGACCGGTGCGGGGACGAATGCCTGTGATGGAAATAATTGGCTCACTCCGACGCCGGCAAACATTCAGCGAATCGAAGCGATCCATGTGGCGGTGACCGTGATGAGCCCACAAAAGGAAAAACCGGATTCCAGCGGCGTATGCACGGCGACCGCATCCACCACAGCGACGAATTACCCTGTTTCCTGGGCGGGTGGGCCGATAATTGACGTGACCACAATACAAAACTGGCAGTGTTACCGGTATAAGGTATTTCAAACCATCATCCCTGTCAGGAATGCAATATGGGCCAATTAAAGCAAAAACAGACAGGCGTGGTGCTGTTTATCGCCCTGATCGCACTGGTTGTGCTCACCCTTGCGGGCATCGCCATGGTTCATTCGACCACCACAGCGAATTTGATCGCTGAAAACCGGGCTTATGATTTGGCTACTGTGCAGGTCAGTGATACAGGGGTAGAGTCCGCCATTGTTTTATTGACCAGTACCATTTTGGCCCATCCGGATACGGCGATAGCGAATACCTATTTCCCCTTGTCCCAGGCGCTACAACCGGATGGTACGCCTGTTGCCAATTGGTCCGCCATTCCCACTGCCACCATTCAGGGATATGGGGTGCAATATGTCATAGAGCGCATGTGTACGGGTACGCCGCTTCCCATTCCTGTTACAAGCCTCTCCACGTATTGCATGACTTTGAATAACACTGCTGCGTCGAGTAACGGGAGTAAACTTGCCGGTCAGGTAGTGCTGACCTCAGCGCCGACCTTTGTCTATTATCGTATCAGCGTACGGGCCACGGGGCCTAAAAATACAACGAGCATTATTCGTGCAATGGTGGTTTATTAAAGGGCGATCATGAAAAAATTAAAATTGAATATGATATTTTCCGGGTTGTTGTTTGTTTGTGCATCAGCATATGCAGCAGAAAAACCATCGCCTTTACCATTGTCTCCCAATAAACCACCTCTTGAGGTCAGAATTGATCCATCGTCTATTCCGCAGATGGTGAAGCAAGGAAAGATTAAACCGTTGCCGGATGCCGCCAGTCGAGTGCATGGCAGCAGCCATCAATCCGGCATCAGTAAGGAAAGGGTGAAAAAATGAATACGCTTTTCTGGCGGTATGCCATCGTTGGGATGGCAGGGTGGATGCTTTCTGGTGTGGGTGCAGCCTCAACAGCTGTAGACATTTCGAATGTGCCGATGGCGGTGGAAACCGGCGCACCGCCCAATATTCAATATACCCTGGATAACTCAGGCAGTATGGGATGGACCTATTTGCCCGATGCCGAGTATATTAATTCACCCGCTTACGCACTGTTCTATACTGGGGTGGAGGCAAGCTGTTTTGAAAACAGTGCGTACAACGCCATGTATTATGATCCAACCAAGACCTATTCCCCCCCGGTAAACGGCGATGGCAGCCTTAAACCCAACGCGTCTTTTACGGCTGCATTGTATGACGGGTTTCTGCCCTATGATGGAAATATCAATGACTATCTTTATAATCCACGCATTGACCTGAGTAATTCTTTTCAATCGGATTTATACCTGCCCTATGCGGCGAATAACTGGTACTACGGTGGTTATGATACCCCGCAAGCGGCTTATTATTACGCGTACAAGTCAGGGACACCAACGCCTGGCACTTGTTACGCCAATGTTCATTACACCTTAACCACAGTGAATAGCCCCGCGCAGCAACAAAATTTTGCCAACTGGTTTTCCTATTACCGTGCGCGTATGCAAACCATGCGTACGGCGATAGGGCGCGCTTTCCAACCCATGTCCAACCAGTTTCGAATTGGGTTTAGTGTCATAAATGACGGTAATGGATACCCAAATGTGAGTGGATATGGTTTTATTGCTATGGGTGCCTGGACAGGTACGCAAAAAACAAACTGGTTTAATAACCTCTACAGCATGGAGCCGAATGGAGGAACGCCTACACCTTCCGCATTGGTCTCTGATGGTGAATATTTCAGCGGAAACGGGATGATTGGCGCGTCTTCAGGGGCAGATCCCATTCAGGCTTCATGCCAACAAAATTTTACCATTGTGTCTACGGATGGTTATTGGAATCAGACCAGTTTAAATGGGCAACCATCAGCGGGTGATCAGGATAACAGTGCACCCAACGCCAGCTGGTTTACCGGGGTGTCAAACCTTGGCTTTACGCCAGGCAGTCAGTGGCCTAATCCGTTTTATGAGGGCACGGGGATCACTGACAGCAACACCCTGGCCGATATCGCCATGAAATATTGGGCGACGGATTTGCGGTCTGCGATGACCAATAACGTTTCCACGAATTCTGCAGATCCTGCCACGTGGCAGCATATGGTCACTTATGGCATTGGCCTGGAAGCAGGGACGTTGTCTTTCCCTTCTGCCTTAACATCGATCACAGCCGGTACACAAACGTGGCCTAACCCAACCGGCGCGAATTTGGGCGGTCCGGCAGCCATTGATGATCTCTGGCATGCGGCTGTGAATGGACACGGTCAATTTTTTCTTGCCTCGCAAGGTGCTGGCAACATTACAACAGCGCTCCAGACGGTCTTGTCAAACATCACGGGCCGCATTGGCGCGGGTGTTGCAGCCGGGGTGTCGAATCCGAATGTTACGTCGGGCAACAACAGTGTTTATGTCGCGACCTACAATTCTGGCGATTGGTCGGGAGATTTGAATTCGTTTTCTGTCAACACATCAACTGGTGTGATCTCTGCGACACCCAACTGGGCATCTTCTGCGCAAGCACAGCTGGATGCATTGACCTCCTCGCTCACATCCGGTACTTCACGCAACATTGGTACCTTCAATGGGGCAAATGGTGTCGGTTTTGATTCCGGTGGTATTTCAACTGCGATGCAGTCACAGTTAGATACCCCAATCACCCCGCCAGGTCCATCCGACTGGTTGGGGGTGCTGAATTTTATCCGGGGGGTCAATACCAGCGCATACCGCAACCGTACCCACGCACTTGGGGATATTATCGATGCGCAGCCGGTACCGGTGGCTGGGCCACCGTTTCAATACGCAGATGCCGGATACGCCGCATTTCAATCCGCGAACGCTTCGCGTCAGAGTGTGGTCTATCAAGGGGCCAATGATGGTATGTTGCACACCTTTAATGCCACCAGCGGCGCAGAACTGTGGGCTTATGTGCCCGGGGTATTGTTTAATACCCCGCTTTCCACCACCTATCCCAATACAAGCACTTTAGTGAATTTGTCGCTGCAAACGGGTTTTCAGCACCTATACTATGTGGATGGCACACCTGTGTACGGCGATGTGGATTTTTCCAATACCATCGCCGGGGGTTCAAACGGTCCGCCCCCCAGCTCATATACACCTGACTGGCATTCGTTGCTGGTGGGCGGTTTGGATGCCGGTGGCGAAGGTTATTATGCCCTGGACATCACCAGCCCGTCTGCTACCAGTGATGCGGCTGTCGCCGGTAAAGTGTTGTGGGAATTTCCGCAGGCATCAAACAGTGCAACCTATGCTTCGGAGATAGGGCTTTCCTATGGGAAACCGATTCTGGTGAAAACGGTTGCTTCAGGTTGGGTGGCGATGGTTACCTCGGGTTACAACAATACAGACGGTAAAGACCACTTGTTTGTTTTGAATCCGCAAACCGGGGCAATGATTAAAGACATTGTCACGCCAACTGGTCACGGTTTGGCGCAAATTGCAGCTTATGCCCAAAATACCATGGTTGATAACATCACGCCATCCGTCTATGGTGGCGATCTGGATGGAAATGTGTGGAAGTTTGATTTCAGTGGCGCGACAGTTTCAACCTGGAATGTCAGTCTGCTAGCCAGTCTTGTGGACGGCAATGGGGTATCACAACCGGTTACAACGAGGCCTGAACTTGCAGAAATTAATGGCGTACCTGTGGTCTTTGTGGGCACAGGAGAGTATTTGGGCAATAGCGATGTTCCAAACATGTCTGGGGTCACACCCAATGTTCACGCAACCCAGATGCAAACCATGTATGCCCTGTCAGATACCGGCACGACGATAACCAATGTGCGCGGTGCGACCATGGTACAGCAGTCCTTATCCAGTCCCCAAGCTGTTAACTTCACCGCTGATCGTGGCTGGTACCTGGATTTGAATGCCCATGGAGCAACATCTGGTGACCGGATAGATACCAACCCAGCCATTGTTAATGGTGTGTTAACTTTCTCCGATAATCAACCCAGTGGTCTTATCTGTTCGCCTGGCGGTATAAGTTGGCCCTACCTGTTAGATATCAATAACGGTGGAGCAGTTGGCAGTACAGCCGCTATCGGGGCCCAAGAAAATTTTTTGACCGTTGGTTTCACCCTTATGGGCTTGCCAAACGGGAGTGTTTATGGGGTTTCCACGCTGGGAAGTGGTTCACTCATAAACAATCAAGTACCACCTGGGAATGGGGGTTCATCAGTCAAACATCGAGTCAGCTGGCAAGAGTTGCCTTAATTTGACTGTGTCGTTGGAATTTTTGCATAACCCGGATGAAAATAAATTGGTAAAAACGTGTAGGCGGAAATCATATATGCGGATTAAAAACCATTTTTTAACAAGTGGTTGGGTTGAATAGAGTCATCAAATTCATTTGGCGCATGACCCAACAATCACCGAATTTAGCTGGTGGTTGTTGGGTTTTTCGATGAATAAGCCACCCATCAGCGCTTGAGATTACGGTAAAAATTCTCGTGTGTTCCGACCAGCAGCAAAATACGGGTTGCCGAATCGTATTCGTAAGCCAGCAGGAAGCGTTGACTGATACAATCGAACTTGTGAACGTAAACGCCAGAGAGATCGCCTTTTTTCGCTTCACCAATCACGGGATTACGAACAATGTCTGCGACGGCTTGATCAACGACATTTTTCTGATTGTCGTGAAGCTTTTTATACGCGCGCAGAAAGCCGTTGGTTTGCTGAATATGTATCTCAGCCACGGAATTGTCCGGGCACAAAGGGGGTAAGCTGTTCGCGATCCTCCGCTTTAGCAATCAATAAATCCCTAACGAATTCAATAGGTAAATCCGGGTTATCCAGCGCGGCTTTGCCAATTTTCGCCCAGAATTCAAGTTGCCCTGCGATGGTGCGACACTCACCCCTGGAAGTTGTTTTTGCTTGTTCATAAAGTTTATCGTCAATTCGGACAGGCATACTCATGGTGATCTCCGGTTTGCTACAATTGTAGCGAATTATCATAACTTAAACGGATTGTGAATGCAAATCGGTATAATAGGTTGGTTTAATTTGATAATAACTGGACAAATCTTGATATCAAAAATAATCCATTCCTTAATCATTTCACTGTGGGTGAAAATGACCGGGCTTCATACTCATGGACATTTTGAGATAATTCAGGATAATGTCAGGCTGAATAACACTTTTACACCGTACTGCATGTGACTGTGCAAGTAGCGTTTAACTTTTCAAGCAACCCACTTTAGATCCGTGCACACCAATCTCCATCAAATCCAAATCGTGCCAGAGCCATGGCGTTCACCGGTGTTAGCCGAACTTGCCGTCAATGAGCAGGTATTCGCCTGTTTGCCGCTGGATTTAGACGCACAACGCCTGTTTTGTCACGGCATTCTGGTGCTGACTTCCCTGCGCTTGTTGGCTAAAACCGATCCTCATTCAGCGTGGGCTGTTTGGCCTCTGGATACTTCCATGCGTTTAATCCGGCGGGATTATGCCGGGGTAGGTACGCTGGATTTGTATCAGGCTGCCCAACACCGTGTCAACTGGCATTACACCCTTACGCATCACGCCAGTGCGCGGACATTGGTTGAGCAATTTGAATCCGTCTTGTCGGGCAATTTGCAGGGGGCCGTACCGGATCAATCGCTGTGCCCCCGTTGCCAAGCCATTCTGCCAGTCAATGAGACAGTGTGTGCCTTGTGTGAACCTGCTGCCCGGCAGGTCAATTCGGCCTGGGCTTTGTTGCGTCTGTGGCGGTTCGCCAAGCCGTATCAATTGGGGTTGTTGATGGGTTTTTTGCTGGCGCTGGGTTCGACAGCCGCCGCCCTGGTGCCGCCTTATTTAACCATGCCGCTGATGGATAAGGTGTTGATTCCCTATCAAAATGGGCACGCAATTGATCCTCTGCTGGTGATCCGGTATTTGTCCCTGTTGCTCGCGGCCGCTGTGGTGGCCTGGGCGCTGGGCTGGGGAAGGTCGTGGTGGCTGGCACGGGTGAGTGAACGGGTGTGTATGGATTTGCGTCTTGCCAGTTATGCCCATTTGCATGAGCTGTCTCTGTCATTCTTCGGTGGCAAACGCACAGGTGATCTGGTGTCGCGCATCGGCAGTGAAACAGACCGCATTTCGGTGTTCCTGTCGCTGCATCTGCTTGATTTTGTGATTGATGTGCTGGTGATGGGCATGACGGCAGCCATCTTGTTGTCCATCAATGTACCGCTGGCTTTGGTCACGCTACTACCTATTCCATTCATTGCATGGATGATACACCGCGTGCGCGATCGCTTGCGGCTGGGATTCGAGAAAACCGACCGTGTGTGGGGTGAAATCAGCAACGTCTTGACCGACACCATACCCGGCATCCGGGTGGTGAAAGCCTTTGCGCAAGAGCGGCGTGAAATCACTCGTTTTCGTGAAGCCAATGTGCGTAATTTGCAGATTAATGACAATGTGAATGCGATATGGTCGCTGTTTGCCCCCAGCGTGACCTTGCTGACCGAGCTGGGCCTGTTGGTGGTGTGGGCATTTGGAATATGGCAGGTGGCGCATGCGCGCATTACTGTGGGTGTGCTGGCCGCATTTTTAACCTACATCAGCCGGTTTTACGGCCGTCTGGATTCGATGAGCCGTATCGTTTCGGTGACACAAAAAGCCGCTGCAGGCGCCAAACGTATTTTTGATATTCTGGACCATGTGTCCAGCGTGCCAGAGCCAGTCAATCCGGTCATCATGGGACGTGTTCAGGGTGAGATTACCCTGCGCAATATTGGCTTTCGTTACAATAACCGCAGTGTGATACACGGCATGGATTTGCACATCGCACCTGGCGAAATGATCGGTCTGGTGGGACACAGCGGCTCGGGAAAAACTACGCTGGTGAATCTGATTTGCCGATTTTATGACGTGACCGAAGGCGCGATTTTAGTCGATGGCGTGGACATTCGCGCTATTTCAGTGCACGATTACCGGCGCAATATCGGCCTGGTGCTGCAAGAACCCTTTTTGTTTTTTGGCACCATTGCGGAAAATATCGCTTATGGGAAGCCAGACGCCACGCAAGCCGACATTGTGGCAGCGGCGAGAGCTGCTCATGCCCACGAGTTTATTTTACGTTTGCCACAAGGTTATGACTCGCTGGTGGGCGAACGCGGCCAGGCATTGTCTGGCGGCGAGCGGCAACGCATTTCGATTGCCCGTGCCTTGCTAATTGACCCGCGTATTTTGATTTTGGACGAAGCCACCGCTTCTGTGGACACCGAAACCGAGCGCGAAATTCAGGCGGCATTGGATAATCTGGTCCGCGGGCGCACCACGATAGCGGTGGCGCACCGCTTGAGCACCTTGCGCCACGCAGACAGACTGGTGGTGTTGGACAAAGGCCATATTGTCGAAGTGGGGCGTCATGAGACCTTGCTGGCCAGCAATGGCGTGTATGCGCAGTTGTATGCTGCGCAAGCGCGCCAGGTGGACAGCGATATGGGGGAGGATGACTGTGCAGATTAGCGTGAATAATGCCGGGGGATTGTGCGCCAGCGATGCATCAGGCGGTCAGCACGAAAACTTGATTCCCATTCGTGCTTTCCCGATGAGCGCACCGAATTTGGGTGTGAGTTTGGTCGATGCGCAGGGGCATGAGTGGGCATGGATTGAGAATTTGGCCGCACTGCCTGAAAACCTGCGCAACGTGCTGGATGCACAATTGGCTGAGCGGGAATTCCAACCTGAAATTTTGCGTATATTGGATGTGTCGAGTTACTCTACACCCAGCCGCTGGCATGTGGTGACGAACAGGGGTGAGACAGCGCTGGTGCTGAAAGGGGAGGAAGATATCCGTCGTTTATCCGGTCACCGACTGCTCATTGCGGCGGAAAACGGCTTGCATTTCCTGATTGCCGATACACAACAGTTGGATGCTGCGAGCAGGCGGCGCCTGGAACGGTTTCTTTGAGTATTCCAACCCGACAAATTGACATATTTTTTATCACCGCATCAGGCTGAAGCCTGATCTACCAGGGGTGCTCATTGTTCACCGTAGGTCGGGTTTCAACCCGACAAGCTGCTGCCTTGTATTTGTTCAGTACGATCTATGGGTCGATCAGTGCGCTAACTTGGCCAGCGCTACCAATAACAATAACAGCATCCAAATGGTCAGTGAGCGCCAAACAAGGCTGGTGGCACTGCCTAAATCCTGATAATTGGCGTGTTCTCCGAGGCCGAATGTGGATGAACTTGCTGAATCTGTCGCTGACTCAACCGGCGTTTCCAAAGCAATCCCCAGGGCACCCGCACCGCTTGCCAATACAATGTCTTGCGCGGTATTGCTGGCTTGGCCACGCCAGCAATACATCGCATCTTCAAAATTTCCGGCGATGGCAAAAGTAAGCGCCAGTGCGCGAGCGGGCAGCCATTCCACACGGGCGAGTACGGCATGGGCGAACCGGGAAAACTCTCCATGGGAGTCGAATTGCCAACGTTCGGCCATGAGCTGACTGAAACCATAGAAAACGGCGCCCACAGGACCCAGGACGGAGAACAGCGCGAAACACATCAGGACACCGAACAAATGTCGTTGGCTGTCGAGCAATAAATGCCCTATAGACATTGCGGGCAGTTCTTTGTCCGAGACGAGGCAGGATGTGTCCTGCCAGTCGGTATAATGCTGCTTTGCACGGACGACATCCTGTTGAGACAAGGCCCGATAAACCTGATTGGCGGCTTGCATGGTTCGACGAAATTGCAGAAAGGGGTAAAGCACCACGATATCCCACAACAAACCCAGTATGGGGCTAAGGTGATCAAGCGCAACATAAATGGCGCCAGTGACAAGCAATACCGGAAGCATGGCGGCCATCCAGGCCAGTTGACCGTGTTGTCGTTTTCCACCGTTGAGGTAATGTGACAGTGCTTGCAACGGTTGCGTAAAGCGGTCTAACCGGTTCGGTGGAAGTGGGTAATACCAATCCAGTAGCAGTGCGATGAGCAAAGCAAGCAGTGTCATGGGCGTATTAATCCGGCATGTCCACGGTCAGCGTGCCCATTTGGTTAATGGATGTGCCAGGCGTATACCGCTCCACGGTAGGAAGTCGTATGTCTTTTCCTTGCGGTTTAAGGTAATTGTATAGCGCTTGATATGCCATCCCCGGTGCCAGCCCGATACTGGCTCGTACACTGGCTTGCAATACATTGTGTGCAGGTAAAACGGCGCTTTTCAATGGGCGGGTCACCCGTGCATTGGGGGCAATCACATAACCAATTTGCGCCTGTTGTTCATTTGTTTTGGTCACGCGCGGATCAGTGAACAGTACCACGACAGGGTCGCCAGGTTCGATACGCTGAGCAATGATTGCGGCGCGAAGTTTATCTTGCGCAGCAGAGATGTCCGCCAGATTTCCATAAAAATCAACGTAGGCGTAATGAATTGGCGCACTGCGCGTTTCACGGACATCTGTGTGGTTAAAGGCACCCCACCAGGCAAAAATGAGCACAATGGGCAGCAAAAAAGCAAACAGGAATCCCAACCAGGATTTTTTAACTAACATAAGCGTTCAATACACCACAATTGCAAAGCGGTTAGCATAGCACAAGCCATTACATCAGTGTCTGTCACACCACGGATATTGATGGTGGCGTATTGTGCCCTTCAAATGTGACTGCGCCGATGTTCCTCTGCTTGTGTCCCTGCCGAGGTACCAATGGCTGGCAATTGTTGAGCGCTCATGCTACATTTCGCATACACTTTTTTGATGGGAAACCCGGATGGATAAGCAAAATTATGGAACGGCAGCCATTTTCATGCATTGGCTGACAGTGTTATTCATTGTGGCTGTATTTCCGCTGGCTTTGTGGATGAGCGATTTGGAGAAAGGGCCAGAGAAAGCACAGGTGCTTGTCTGGCATCAGTCTGTGGGTTTTATGATTTTGGCGCTGGTCGTGCTGCGTCTGGTTTGGCGAGGGGTGTATGGCGCGCCTCAGCTTGCGCTTTCCAGCTTGCTGGACAAATTGGCCGCGGTCGTGCAAATTGCACTTTACGGTTTGATGGTGCTGGTTCCTGTTGTGGGTTGGATGACCCTGTCTGCGGGTGGGCATCCAGTGACTTTTTTTGGCTGGTTTTCATTGCCGGATTTATTCAGTCGTAATCATTCCTTGCACGAAACTTTGGGTGATGTGCATCAGTTTTTGGCTTATACCTTTCTGGCATTAATTACTTTGCATATTTTAGGTGCACTGAAACATTATTTTCTCCTGCACGACGAGGTGATGGCGCGAATGATGCCGTGGTTAAAAGTCAGGAAATAAATGGATTGCGTACACCCGCTCAAAATGGGGTGATTTGCATAAAATCTTGCCGTTTTTATTGGGTTCATGTTCATGCCTCATTACACCACAGTCGAACAGCTGATTGGCAATACGCCGTTAGTTAAATTAAATCATATGCCTGGGCCCACCAGTAACGTGGTCTTGCTCAAGCTGGAGGGCAATAACCTTGCAGGATCGGTAAAAGATCGCCCGGCACTGAATATGATCCGGTCTGCAGAGGCTCGGGGCACAATTCGTCCGGGAGACACTTTAATCGAAGCCACCAGCGGTAATACCGGTATCGCGCTTGCAATGGTGGCTACTTTGCGTGGTTATCGTATGGTGCTGGTGATGCCCGAGCACATGAGTATTGAGCGCAGGCAGATGATGCGGGCTTACGGTGCGGAAATTGTGTTGACGCCCAAAGGTGGCGGTATGGAAGCTGCGATTATGCGTGCACGGGAGATGCAGGCTGCAGGTGATGGTTTTATCCTGGACCAGTTCGCGAATCCCGATAATCCCCAGGCCCATTTTGATGGGACAGGGCCAGAAATATGGCGTGACACGGCGGGAGAAATCACGCATTTTGTGAGCAGCATGGGTACCACGGGCACGATTACGGGCACTGCCCGTTATCTCAAATCACGCAACCCCGCGATTCGGATTATTGGCGTGCAACCGGCACCAGGTGCCGACATACCGGGAATACGTACTTGGCCGCAGGCATTTTTACCACCTATTTATGATCCGGGGGTGGTGGATGAAATCATCTATGTGCAACAAACGGATGCAGAACACACTACCCGGCAATTGGCACGGCAGGAGGGTATTCTGGCAGGAATTTCTTCCGGCGGTGCATTGTGGGCTGCTTTAACATGTTCGCGCCAACTTCAGCAAGCGACAATTGTGTCCATTGTTTGCGATCGGGGTGAGCGTTATCTTTCCACAGGGGTGTTCCCTGCAACATGAGCACGGCTGACATGGCTTTTATGCGCACAGCCTTTGCTCTGGCACAAGCTGCCGGCAAACGTGGCGAGGTGCCTGTCGGTGCAGTGGTGGTGCTGGATGGACAGGTTATTGGTCAAGGTGCGAATGCGCCGATTGCCAGCCATGATCCGAGTGCGCATGCGGAAATGCTGGCACTGCGTGACGCGGCACAGCGATTGGGTAACTATCGCTTGCCGGGCGCGACGCTGTACGTCACGCTTGAGCCCTGTGCCATGTGTGCAGGGGCCATTATTCATTCCCGTATCGCGCGTGTGGTGTTTGGTACGCACGACAATAAAACAGGTGCGGCAGGCAGTGTGATTGACTTGTTTGCTGAACCACGACTGAATCATCATGCTCAGGTAGAGAGTGGTGTCCTGGCGGAAGACTGCGGCAAGCTGTTGTCTGCTTTTTTTGCTGAACGCCGTCGCACCAAAAATCTTGGGGCGCAGGGGGTATGAGTATTCGACTGGTGATCCATTTGGCTGAACAGCGTATGTATGGGTATGACAGCACGCCACAGGGTGTAGAGCGCGCAGTGTGCGATTACCCTGTTTCCAGCGCGGTTTTGGGTGCGGGTCAGTTAAAGAACAGCTTTAAGACGCCATTGGGACGGCATGAAATTACAGAAAAAATTGGATATGATTGTCCTGTCAATACGGTCTTTCTGGCACGTCAAACGACGGGGGTGATCTGGTCGCCTGAATGGTCCGATGCGCATCCGGAAACGGACTGGATACTCACCCGCATTTTGTGGCTTTCTGGTTGTGAGCCGGGAAAAAATCAGGGTGGTGATGTGGATACGCATGAACGTTATATTTACATTCACGGCACTTCTGAAGAAGATTTGTTGGGTACGCCAGCTTCGCACGGCTGCATACGTATGGGTAACCAGGCGATTATTGAGCTGTTTAACCGGGTGGAAGTGGGTACGCCGGTCGATATTTTAGAGTGAGGAACACCGCGGCCAGATTATGCCGCAGGTCGGATTTTCACCCGACAAACCGGCTGCATTAACCACCTACATCAACCGTCACTTCAATGTCCTGGTCGGTTTCGACGGGTTTGCCATTCTGCGTTGCGGGCATAAATCGCCAACTGTTCAACGTATTCAATATCAATTGATTTAAGCGGGGATCAGGTGCCGCGTGGAGGAGTTTCACGCGTACCGTGCCATCTGCGGCGATGTGAAAACGTGCTGAGACCACAACATGGGTGGCAACATCTTGCAGGTCTTCAGGAATCACTGGTTTGGGCTGGTAAACAGCATAGGCACCCAGTTGTTCGGTTCCGCTTTGATCAGGCGGCGTCGTTGCGGCAGGCTTCATCGGCGCAGCGGTGGGTACAGGTGCTATTTTGGTCTGTGCCGGATTTGGGTTGGAGAGTACGGTTGGTGCGGCAGGGGCTGGCGCTTTGTTCTGTACCAGGGGTTTGCTGGCGGCAAGGGGATGTTGAATCACAACAGGTTTCGCTGGCATGGCTTTCGTCGCTTGCGGTGGAGCAGGCAATTCGACCAGTTGCGCGTCCATCGTGGGTTCATCTGGCGGGGCTGGGTTGGGTAGAAGTGCTTGCCCAAGACCGAGCAGCAGCACCAGCCACAACAGCAGGGCAATGACCAGGAAGCCGGAAAACCCTTGCGGTTCATTCATGCGCCACAGCAATCAAAAAATGTTGTACACCTGCTGCACTGGCTGCCAGCATGGCATGCACCACCACGCCATGGGGCGCTTTTTCATCAGCAGACACAATAATGCTTTTTTCCTGATTCAATAGTGGCTTGATACGTGCTGGCAAATCGGCCAGGCTCACCGGGGTGTGGTTAAGCAGTATTTGACTGTTGGCGGTGATACCGAGTGTCAGTATTTGTTCATTGTGCAGGCTGACGGCTTGCCCTTGCGGCAAATTTACTTTGATTGAATCGAGACGC
Organism: Pseudomonadota bacterium; assembly: GCA_021786845.1. GTDB lineage: Bacteria > Pseudomonadota > Gammaproteobacteria > Burkholderiales > Sulfuriferulaceae > Sulfuriferula. The sequence continues at coordinate 28,109 of JAJYMO010000060.1, forward strand.
TGCAAGGACAAAGAAGCCAGCATGAAAGTGGCCAACAAGAAAAACATGACGTCGATCATGGGGATAATTTCAATTCTGCCTTTGCGTTGTGCGCGGGTTTTACGCAGTTTCATGGCGTTATCCTTGTTGATCAAGGCGAATGTGATCAATCAGCCGGGTGCCCAGCCGTTCCATTTTATCAAGCGTTTGTGCTTGCAGGCGTGAAAAATAATTGAATCCGAACAAACTTGCTAACGCGATCGCCAAGCCGAGTGCTGTGGCAATCAAGGCCTGCGCCACGCCACCGGTCACACCGGTTGGGTTCACCAGACCATTGGTGCCGATCAGTTGAAACGCATGCATCATGCCCGCTATGGTGCCCATTAAACCCAATAAAGGAGCGGCAGTCACCGTGGTTTCAAGTAACCATAAACGTTTGGACAGCTGGTTTTCAATGAGTTGCGCTTCATCGGCTGCGCGTGACTCCACCCACCAGAATGGGTGCGTTTTGTTGTCGACAATGACATGAAAAAATTTGTAAAAATAATTGTTTTTATTTGATTTTGATAACTCTGAAACTAAAGTGGTCCATGGGGTTTCGTAACTTTCCAACAGCTCGGACAAAGCTTCGTTGAGCGAGGTGTAACGCCAATACAGTACCGCTTTTTCCAGCATGATGGCCAGAGCAAGTACCGCCAGCAAAGACAGTGGCCACATCATCACGCCACCGAGTTTGAATGCCATCCAGCTATTTTGTATCGTTTGCATGGGGGTTCCTTAAAGAATCATTGAACAGGTACTAAAATTTTTTGGTGAGGGCAACCAGCGCAGTGCGGGGTGGTCCATATTGCGGTGCACCCACGCCGACACCCGTACCATTGCGAATTTCGTAGGTGGCACCGAACAGATTCAACACGATCAATCGCACGTCAATTTTACCCCATTCAGGGATGAGTATCGGACGCATGATTGAGGCATTGATTTGTACATAACCCGGTAAATGAGCGGTGTTGGCAAAGCCGCTACGCAAGCCGCTGCCATAAATTAAATCCGAACTGTAAGTGATTTGGCGCTGTTGCCACGCCACGCCTGAAGAGGCTGTCCACGTTTGATCATGATCGAGGTGGACGTAATTGTTTGCAATGTAGGCTAACTCTGCTGGAGAAAAATTGTATTGTGCGGACTCAATGCCCTTACCAAAGGCTGCGGAGCGCGATAAATTGACATATGACGAGAGCGCGTCCTTGTGATAGGCGAGCGTGAGTTCAGCACCATAAATCTTGCCTTGCGCATAATTGAATGGGGTATACAGCAGTGCCGAGCCGAATTGTCCTTCGTCCAGCAGATTGGTCACCTGTTTGTAGTAGGTGTCTAACCCTGCAGTGGTGGTTGGACTTAAGGTTTTATTGATACCAACATCATAATAATCATCGGATTCCGATTGCACAGGGCTGTTTTGCGTCCCGCCAGGTGGCTGGTTAGTGGTGTTGACCGCGCCCGCAATCTGTTGATTGCTCACCAACTCATTGGGTGGCGGGGTGAAATAATGTGCATAGCCTGCATGCACTGCCGTGGTAGGGGTGAGTTGATAAATCGCACTGAGACGGGGACTGATTTGGTGCTGATCGACATAGGCATTGACTTGATCAAAACGCAAACCATAATCGATGGTGAGAAGGCGGGTTGCTTGCCATTCATCTTCCGCATACAGGCCAAACAGCTGTACTAACTGATCATTGGCGTAGTATTGATCAGGAAGCGGGGTCGTTGAGGTTTGAGTCATGGCCCCCGTGCCTGGATTCATTGTGCCGCCGAACATCGATAATGCGCTGCTGGTTTGGACTTGTTCGGCACTCGCAAACATGCCTGTGCGAAAGGTGTGTGTGGGTGAAAACCGCCAGGAACCATCGGCTTGTACGCCATTATTCTGCGTGTCACGCAAAGTTTGCGATGCCACGCCGGTGTAAATCAGATCGCCTGTAAGATCGGGGCTGTATGCGATGCGCTGGTAGCGGCTAAATACCGAGATTTGATAATCCATGTCGGCACCCAGCGTGCCTTGTAACGCGAGTACGCCAAAATTGGTGGCTTCCTGTTGTTGTTCGTTCAGAGACTGTGAAGGGTCGTTGATCACACCATTGAGGTTGTACAGGGGTGTTTGTCCCGCGATGTTGGGTATTTGGAACCGATTGTCCGAGATGCCGAATATCGCACTGGCACGCAGGGTATCATCGATTTTATAAGAAAAATAAGCAAAGCCATTGTTTTGCGTTGAGGCATCGTGAATGGCGGTTCGCGTGGGCATGGGGTTTTCTATCCCCAAATTATTTTGCAGGCCTGACACATCCATAAAATAACTGAAATTGCCCTTGTGTCCCTTGATTTCTCCTGATGCCTGGCTGGTGTTCTGATCGCCACCCATCACTTCAACCTGTCCGCCTTGATCGAATGCACCCGTTTGGGTATGAATATCGACAATGCCAGCGGTATGAAAACCATATTCAGCGCTTAAGGTACCCGTCAGTAAACTGACATTGCTGATCAGTTGGCTGTTGAGGGTTTGTCCGAAGCCTGAAATGGAGTCCGGTAATAAAATGCCATTGATGCGGTATTGTAAATTCGCATGGTCTCCACGCACATGCAATTGCCCGAAAGAATCTTGTACCACGCCCGGAGCCTGTAACAGCACCTGATTCAGTGGCGTGTCGTCACCTTCAGGCATTTGTGCAATGTCTTGACTGGTGATGTGGTAACTGCTGACGCCGCCATTCGCGACAGAGATTCTGTTAGGGCTGGGGTGGGTTTGTTTTGCTTGCACATGCAAGCTTAAGGCTTGCTCGCTGGCGAGGGTGATGCGCCGGGATTGCCCGTGCTGGGCAGTGAGCACGACAATGTCTGTGCCGGTTTGGTAATGCTGTTTGTTGGCAATGAGGGCATAAATACCCGCTGACAGGTGACGGAAGTAAAAGTAACCGTGGCCATCGCTTTGTGTTGCCTCATGGATTTTGCCATTTTGAGATTGAGCGGTAATGCGAACGTTTTGTATGGGTACGCCTATCGCATTGGAAATTTGGCCCGTAATTTCTCCAGGTGGCAGATCAGCCGCGTAAACGGTGGTGAAGCCTGCAACACTCAATGTACAAGCCAAAGCAATACGAGTGCGGGTCAAAAACAGCATCCAAATTCTCCAGTATTTCCAAAATCATAGACGTCTCCAGGCAAAAATCTGTTTGAGAAGTGGCCTGAAGTGTCGTGTCATGCCGCGAACAACAACGATCCGCAACATTTTTTGGTTACCTGGAATTGTGGTGGTGCCTGGGATCCGGGGCGTAAATAAGCACATTTGGAACAGCGGGTTGTCAGAACAGGCAAACGGAGTGTCAGCCAGATTAAAACCAGACTCAGCAAGATCAGCGATGGCGATGGCGGCTTGCTGCCGGTTGAAAAATGATGTCCCAAGTTGCAAGCAGCGCAGTGGCCGGAATCGATCCCGGCATCGTGATGATGCTGGGTGAGCGCAAAAAGCTGTATGCCCATCAGCATTGCCAGCAAGAGGTAGATCAGGCTTAACTGGCGTTTAAAGAACATATTTGGCTTACAGCGGCGCATGGGTGATCAGAACAACAGGTGTCGATGTGAAGAAACGTATTGACGCTCAACACTTATTCGTCATCACCCAATTCCACATTCACTTGGCGTGAGGGTGACAGGGTGGAAATGGCATGCTTAAAAATAGCCTGACTGATGTTGTCATGACCTTTTAACATGACCATATATTGATCGAAAGACTCAATTTTTCCAACCAGTTTGATACCATTGACCAAAAACACTGATACCAGTATGTGTTCCTTGCGCAATGCATTCAAAAACTGATCTTGAAGATTTTTCATTATTTTTTAACCAAAAAAGGGTTGAAGCCCGGATAGTAACGAAGGAATTTATCCTTTTTCCTTGCTGGTTTAAAACCCTGGCCTTCAGGCCGGTAGGAGCGCCGAACCCCGCCCTGAAGGGCGGGGTTTTAAAGGCGCGGTCAGGGAGGGGATGCACACCCCTCCCTGACTAAATATCCACCGGCCTGAAGGCCGGTGACCTCATTGCTGCGACACTTCGAAAGCACCCGGGACAACAACAGTGACAACATTTATTCTACTTTTGCTGTGGCACGCAAATCTGCAATTTCTTTTTTGACTTCTTGTTGCTCAAGTCCGGCGCGCACCTGTGCTTTTACCTGGTCGTAAGGCGGGAATTTCAATTCACGAATATCGACCAAACGAATCACATGCCAACCAAATTGGGTTTTCACAGGTTCTTTGGTGTATTCGCCTTTTTTCAGTTGTACCATCGCATCTGAAAATGGTTTGACCAAGCCGGCGGGTGTTACCCAGCCTAAATTTCCGCCATTTTGAGCAGTACTGTCTTTGGAGTCTTTTTTGGCCAATGTTTCAAATTTCGCTTTTTGATTTAACTGCGCGATAATTTTGCGTGCGTCGCCTTCAGAGGCCACCAAAATGTGTTCTACCTCGTATTCCTTGTCACCCGCAGCTGTTTTGGCCCGGTCGTATTCAGCTTTCATGGCGGCTTCAGTAATCGGGTGGGATTTGACATAATTGGCCAGGAATGCCTGTGCCAACATTTGGGTCTTGGCCAATTTTAAACGCATTTGCAGATTGCTGTCTTGATCCAAACCCTGTTTTACGGCTTGTTGAGCCAAAATTTCACCGTCAATCAGGCTCTCGCGCAAGGCTGCAGCGATTTGATCGTTGACAGGTTGGCCTTGTGCTGTACGGTCCTGCTCAAGCGCATTCAGTTCGGCTTGAGGGATGGGACTCCCATTGACCACGGCCATCACTTTACCTGTTGCTGCGGGTGCAGAAGCTGTTTGACCGGCAGCTGCCTGGGGAGTCGTACCATTGTCAGCTGCGTGGCAGCCCGTCAGTGCGGTTAAACCCAAAGCCCATGTGGTCGCGATGACGATTTTTTTTAGTTGCATTATTTGATCCTCTATCAAAGTTAAATTTACCAAATTTTCCAACATCAATCTACCGAATTATGAGGCGAGGCATCAATGACCAACGCATGAATGTGTGTTTTCATCAAATCACCCAGTGTCGCGTAAATTAAACGATGTCTGTCCAGTGTCCCCATACCCAGGAAAACAGATGCAACGATACGCAGACGAAAATGCCCGCCGCCTTCTCTTGCTCCAGCATGACCCGCGTGCAAAGCACTGTCATCTATAATTTCCAATACTTCTGGAGAAAGTAGAGTTAACTTCTCACGAATTAGTTCCTCAGTGCGCATTATGGCATGACTTTCCTGAAAGGTTTCACCATTATATGCGAATAAACACCTGCCAGCAGGTAAGGGTCTTGATCTGCCCAGTCCTGAGCTGCCGTGAGCGTGTCAAATTCAGCCACAATCAGACTGCCGCTGTAACCAGCCTCACCAGGTTCGACGTTGTCTATCGCAGGAAATGGTCCTGCAATGGTTAAACGACCTTCCGCTTGCAACGCCCGTAGACGTTCGAGATGGGCGCTGCGATGTGCTTGTCGCAAACCGCCGCTGTCAGGGGTGTCTTCACCAACGATCACATAAAGATTATTCATTAGGTATTGGTTTCTGTATATTTATTCAACACCAAACTTTGAACCACGATGAACACAACCATTAAAGCGAGGCTGCCAAACAGTTTAAAATTAACCCAAGTGTCTGTGCTAAAGGTGTAAGCCACATAGAGATTAAGCCCACCCATGAAAACAAAGAAAGAAACCCAGCTCAGGTTCAGTTTGCGCCAAATGGCGTCCGGCAGGCTGATTTGTGTTCCCAGCATGGCACGAATCAGGTTTTTTTTATAGAACCAGTCACTGCCCAGTAGAATTGATGCATACAACCAGTACAAGACCGTGAGTTTCCATTTGATGAAGGTGATGTTGTGAGAAATCAGCGTCGCACCACCCAATACCACGATAATCCCAAAACTTAACCACATCATGCCATCGACTTTTTTGCCACGTAACTTAAGCCATGCAATTTGCGCCACGCTGCTGGCCACAGCGACCCAAGTGGCGACAAAAATACCAAAAAATTTATAAGCGACAAAAAACAGTAAGACGGGAAATAAATCAAACAGAAATTTCATGGGTATATTTTCGTTAGGACAACACTGAAAGTGACAATATTTCGTGATTTTAGCCTAATTTTGAATTGTTGGTGCAGGTGGCAGTGCAATATTTTGCTTGCGGTGGGGGTGTTGTTCAACTCATTTCCGGGAACCTTCGTCAGATGGCTGCCCGTGTTCGCTATGCCGTACGAAGGGCTCTTCTCAACCATTTCAAGTCAAATGTTGAGAATTTTGCTATGATGACGGCTCTTTCCTCATGCTGTCCAACATGTCGTCACTCAATATTGACTTGCACTGCCATTCCAACATTTCCGACGGGGTGCTTGCGCCTGTACAATTGCTTGCCAGAGCCGCAGAACGAAGTGTCAATGTTTTGGCACTGACCGACCATGATGATACCAGCGGTTTGACTGAAGCACATGCGGCTGCGAAACATTGGGGAATTCATCTGATTAATGGCGTTGAAATCTCGGTCTCGTGGGAATATGACACGTTGCATATTGTTGGTCTGGGCATTAATCCGGATGCCTTGCCTTTGTCAACGGGTTTGGCGTCAATCAGGGCAGGGCGCAAAGACCGTGCAGCCAAAATCGCGGTTCAGTTGGAGAAGGCCGGTGTTCATGATGCGTTGGCGGGCGCATGGCGTCATGCGATGAATCCTGAGTTAATCGGGCGGATGCATTTCGCCCGATATATGATTGAGCAAGGAATTTGTGCCGATGTGCAAACTGTATTCAAGCGTTTTATGACGCGGGGTAAACCCGGTTATGTGTCACATCAATGGGCTGCACTTGCCGACGCTGTCGGCTGGATACGTGCAAGTGGTGGACAAGCGGTACTGGCGCACCCAGGAAGATACCCGTTAGGAACGGGTAAAATGCGCGCACTGCTCAAGGCTTTTTCAGACGCAGGCGGCGAGGGCATCGAAGTGGTGACCAGCAACCATACGCCAGAGCAGCGCGCACGGTTCACTGAATTGGCAAAACAATTCGGCCTGTTGGCTTCACGTGGCTCTGATTTTCATTCGCCCGGAGAAACATGGCGAGATTTGGGGCGCTTGCCGGCTTTGCCGGCCACCTGTCGGCCTATTTGGCAAAACTGGGATTTAAACTGATGGCTCAGCTATTTACTGTACACCCTGAAAATCCTCAAGCCAGATTGATTAAACAAGCCGTTCAGATTATCAAGGCCGGCGGAATCATCGCTTTGCCGACTGATTCCAGTTATGCGATTGCTTGCCAGTTGGGTGAAAAACAGGCGCAAGACAGAATTCGTGTGCTGCGTGGGTTGGATGACAAGCATCACTTTACATTGTTGTGTCGTGATTTATCTGAAATCGGCGTGTACGCGCAAATTGATAACCAGCAGTTTCGTTTGCTCAAAGCCAATACGCCTGGGAGTTACACCTTTATTCTGCCTGCGACACGCGAAGTGCCACGTCGCCTGCAACACCCAAAACGCAGTACAATAGGATTGCGTATCCCTGAGCACCCGGTAACATTGGCTCTGCTTGAGGAATTGAATGAGCCGCTGTTGGGAATGACGCTCATTTTGCCCGGTGAAACCTTGCCGATGCATGATGCAAACACCATACGTGAACGATTGGAACGGGAAGTGGATGTCATTATTGATGCCGGCGCATGTGGTATTGAGCCGACAACCGTGCTGGACTTGAGCCAGGGCGGTATTGAATTGTTGCGCCGTGGACGCGGTGCATTGGCGCCTTTTGGACTGGAATAAATGGAACTGAATCTTATACAAAAAATTGCAATATGGGTGATTCCGGTTATTTTTGCCATTACCTTGCACGAAGCTGCGCACGGTTATGTTGCACGGTATTTTGGTGACAAAAGTGCCTGGATGCTGGGACGGGTGACGCTTAACCCACTCAAACACATTGATCCGATCGGTACGATATTGGTGCCACTTTCTATTTTGATCATGAGCAAATTGTTGGGTGGAGGCTTTATTCTGTTTGGCTGGGCCAAACCTGTCCCAGTCAATTTTTCTGCTTTACGCCGTCCCAAGCAGGATATGTTGTGGGTTGCTTTAGCGGGCCCGGCAGCCAATTTATTGATGGCGATGATCTGGGCGCTGGTCATCCATTTGGGCGTTGCGCTGGGGGACAGTTACAGCCAGGCACTGGTGCTGATGGGTGCGGCGGGGATATTCATCAATGCCATCCTTATGGCGCTAAACCTGTTGCCTTTGCCACCTCTGGATGGCGGGCGCGTTTTAGTCAGCTTGCTGCCTAACCGATATGCCTGGCGGGTTGCCAACATCGAACCGTATGGTTTTTATATCTTGCTGTTTCTCATGGCCCTGGGTTGGTTAAATGTCCTGCTCAGCCCGGTGATGGGAATCGTTTTGATATTGACCAGTGCGGTGGCAGGCGTTGGCAGCGGCGATATCGCTTATCTTATCCAGACCATTACGAGCTGACCCCAATTATGTATGCAAATCGTGTGTTGTCGGGCATGCGCCCAACGGGCAAGCTGCACCTTGGCCATTATCATGGCGTATTAAAAAACTGGATTAAACTTCAGCATGAACATGAATGTTTGTTCTTTGTGGCGGATTGGCACGCGCTGACGACGCATTATGATTCGCCGGAGGTCATTCAGAACAATATTTGGGAGATGGTTGTCGATTGGCTGGCTGCGGGCATTGATCCTGCTTTGGCAACCCTGTTCATTCAGTCGCAGGTTCCGGAGCATGCCGAACTGCATTTGCTGTTGTCAATGTTTACCCCTTTGGCCTGGCTGGAGCGCGTCCCCACTTATAAAGACCAGCAAGAGAAATTAGCTGAAAAAGAACTCTCCACGTATGGATTTTTGGGTTACCCCCTGTTACAAAGTGCGGATATTCTGATCTATCGTGCTAATTTGGTACCGGTGGGTGAAGATCAGGTGCCTCATATTGAATTTACCCGGGAAATTGCAAGACGGTTCAATCATTTGTATGGACGTGAACCTGGTTTTGAGCAAAAGGCAGAAGCAGCAATAAAAAAAATGGGCGGGAAAAAAGCGCGTCTCTATGAGGAATTGCGTACCCGGTATCAGCAAGAGGGTGATGCGGAAGCGCTGGAAGCAGGCCATGCATTGCTGAACGAGCAGCAAAACCTGTCGCTGGGTGACCGTGAACGCTTGTTCGGCTACCTTGAGGGGGGCGGGAAAGTGATCCTCACCGAACCACAAGCTTTGCTTACCGCTACATCACGAATGCCAGGTCTGGATGGGCAAAAAATGTCCAAGTCGTATCACAACACCATTTCTTTGCGGGATACCCCGGATGAGGTGACGAAAAAAATTCGTATCATGCCAACCGATCCGGCTCGCGTACGGCGCACTGATCCGGGTACGCCGGAAAAATGCCCGGTGTGGGCCTTGCATGAGGTGTATTCGGAAGATGGCGTGCGTGACTGGGTGAGTGCGGGTTGTCACAGTGCGAGCATCGGTTGCCTGGAGTGCAAGCAACCGGTGATCGATCAAGTATTGAAAGAACTTGTTCCGATACAGGAGCGTGCTGCCCATTACAATGAAAGCCCCACCCTGGTGCGCAATTTGATTGCGGATGGCAATGAAAAAGCGCGCGAACTGGCGCGCGACACCATGCGCGATATACGGCGAGTGATGGGGTTAAATCACGATTAGGACGCGTTAATAACCGATTTTTTCGTGCGGAGAAGGCATTTTTTCTTTTTCGCCGAAAAATGCCCACACCAAATTTGCAATAATTTCAGGGGCAATGACGGTGTGCTGGTTTCCTCCGTCGCGCAGGGCATCACGCAATTTTTGGCGAAACGCAGCGTTACCGCTCAAATCAAAGATAATATCCACTTGATCGCCCAATTTGACAATTTCCAGGCCATCGGTAAACACAGACACACCACTGTGAGCAAAACCCATCATCACCGGAGAGTCCAGCTTGTGGTCCGCCACAGCAACAATTTTTGCGTCGATGTGCTGCATTTGGATGCGTTCCAGAAAATTGATGGCAAAAGTTTCGCCCACGCGCCCCAAGCCAATTAATGCAATATGAATCTGATGTGCCATGGCGGTTGTTCTCCTGTAAGTTTTATTGCACGGTCTTTGCCGTGACTGTGCCAGAATACACCTGACCCGCTGTTCAGGCAAATCGTCGTCATGCTGCAATAACACACGCTTAAAATTGAAAGAGGGTTGTTAAATTTGTGAGTAAAACAAAATCCCAATACTGTTGTAGTGAATGTGGTGGACTGTCTGCCAAATGGCAGGGCCAGTGCCCCCATTGTCAGGCGTGGAATACGCTGTTAGAAACCGTTGTTGAAACGGTGCATCAAGCCAGCCGGCACCGGGCGCTGGTCGCTTCCAGTCCGAGTCAGGCCTTGAGTCAGGTGACCCTGGATGAAGACACCCGTTTTGCAACCGGCATGGATGAACTGGATCGCGTGTTGGGTGGCGGATTGGTTCAAGGTGGTGTGATACTCATCGGCGGCGATCCGGGCATAGGAAAATCAACTTTATTATTGCAGATGCTGGGCGCTGTAGGTGCCCGTTTGTCCACGCTGTATGTCAGTGCAGAAGAATCTGCCCGTCAAATTGCTTTGCGTGCGCAGCGCTTGCAATTGATCGACAGCCCTGTGCAAGTGTTGGCAGAAATACAATTGGGACAAATTCTGGTCGAATTGGAACGGCAACGTCCTGCCGTGGCGGTCATTGATTCCATTCAAACCGTGTATTGGGATGCCTTGCAATCGGCACCGGGTTCGGTGTCGCAAGTGAGGGAATGCGCCGCGCAACTGACTCGCTATGCGAAACAAAGCGGCACAACTTTGTTTTTGGTCGGTCATGTCACCAAAGAGGGCGCACTGGCTGGCCCACGGGTGTTGGAACACATCGTTGATACCGTGTTGTATTTTGAAGGTGACAGCAGTTCCAGTTTTCGCTTGGTGCGTGCCTTCAAAAATCGTTTTGGCGCGGTCAACGAATTGGGTGTGTTCGCCATGACCGACATGGGACTGAAAGGGGTGAGCAATCCATCGGCGATTTTTCTGTCAGGTCATCACGCTGGTGTGCCAGGGTCTTGTATCATGGTGACTCAAGAGGGTACCCGGCCCTTATTGGTGGAAATTCAAGCTTTGGTGGAAACCGCCGCCACCCCCAATCCGCGTCGTTTGTCGGTAGGTCTGGAACAAAACCGGCTCGCCATGCTGCTTGCCGTCTTGCACCGGCATGGCGGGATCGCCTGTCATGATCAGGATGTGTTCATCAATGCAGTGGGCGGCGTACGCATCAACGAACCTGCAGCCGATTTGGCTTTGCTTTCTGCTATTATTTCGTCATTCAAAAACAAGGCAATAGAATCAAAGCTTGTTATTTTCGGCGAAGTGGGTTTAACTGGGGAAATCCGGCCTGTACAACGCGGACAGGAACGACTGAAAGAAGCCGCCAAATTGGGTTTTACCCATGCTTTGGTCCCTTATGCCAATTTGCCCAAACAGACCATTGAGGGTATGACCGTAACAGGCATCAAACATTTACAGGAAGCGGTACAATATCTGCGGGATAGCTGATACGTTGCTTGCCGTCAGGCTTTTACCCGTCCATATGTGAACTGAGGTGAAAAGTGAATCGTCATGAATAGACAGCGCTTTCTTCCAGGAGAACGGTTTCAGAGCCTCATTGACCAGTTAAAGTCCGCAGGCTACGACGTGGTCGGACCGCAGGTTCGTGATCATGCCATCGTCTTCGACGCTTTGGCGAAAGTGGATCAGTTGCCCATCGGGATCACGGATGAACAGGCGCCAGGTCGTTATCGACTCGAAAAATCCGAATCCCGGCGCTGTTTCGACTGGGCCACCGGTGCGCAAGCCATCAAGCCGATGACTTTCGTTGCGCGCGAAACCCTGTGGCAAAGTGAACGTCTTCCTGATGGAAGTCTTACTTTCCATGAGACGTTGGTCAAAACACGGCCCACCGCCATCATCGGGGTGCGAGCCTGTGATTTGGCCGCGCTGTCCATCCATGATCATCACTTTATGCGTGGCGCTCATCCCGACCCACTATACAGCCAGCGGCGGCAAAGTCTGTTTCTGATTGCGGTGCACTGTATGCGTTCGGCGGCCACCTGTTTTTGCACAGCCACCGGCGATGGTCCCCGGGCTCGTTCCGGTTACGATCTTGCCCTGTCCGAACTCGATGAAGGGTTTATTCTGGAGGCCCACACCGGGCGCGGCCTGGATATTATCGTACAGTTAGGTATCGACGAAGCAACGGTAGAGCAAATCGAACGGGCCGATGCAGGCATCGGGCAGGCAGCGAAACAGCAGCAACGCATTTTGCCGGTCGGACCGTTGCAGGAGAAGCTGGTTTCGGCAGTGGAGCATCCGCGCTGGCAAACGCTGAATGACCGTTGTCTGAGTTGCGGCAACTGCACGGCGGTCTGCCCCACCTGTTTCTGCCAGACACATGTCGACGAAATTTCGCTGGACGGGCAACAAACCAGCCACATTCGGCAATGGGAGAGCTGTTTCAACCCCGATCACAGCCATATCCACGGCATCGTGATTCGGTCCGAACGAGCGCATCGCTATCGTCAATGGCTGACCCACAAATTCGGGACTTGGGAAGAGCAATTCGGACGCAGTGGCTGTGTGGGCTGTGGTCGTTGCATCACCTGGTGCCCGGTTGGAATTGATGTCACCGAAGAATTGGCTGTTCTGTGCAAAGGGCTCGTAAATGAATAATCCGTTCATGCCCCATGAAGCCGAGGTGATTGCACGGCACGACGAGACTGCCGACCTGTTTAGCCTTCAGTTGCGCTTTACCGATCCACTGATTCACTCGCAGTACCGTTTTGTGCCGGGGCAGTTCAACATGCTTTACCTGCCGGGCATGAGCGAGGTGCCTATTTCCATCGTCTCCGACCCTGATGACGTTCATATCATCGATCACACCATTCGTAAGGTCGGTTCAGTGACCAGCAATCTGGGCCGACTTCAGGTGGGGGATCGGCTCGGACTGCGCGGCCCCTATGGCCGGGGTTGGCCGGTAGTTGATGCAGAAAATACCGATCTGGTCATTGTGACCGGCGGATTGGGCTGTGCGCCGTCCGTCTCACTGATTGAGTATGTATTGCGTCGCCAGGCCCGTTACGGGCGCATTCATATCATTCAGGGGGTCAAGCATTCCAGTGATTTCATCTGGCGTGAACGCTATGACCTCTGGCGACAGTATCCCAATGTCGAGGTCTGGCTGACCGCCGATACGGGCGATACGCTCTGGCCCGAGCGCCTCGGGCCGGTCACGCAGTTTTTCGACCAGCTCGACATCGATCCGAAACAGACTTCCGTGATGATGTGCGGTCCGGAAGGGATGATGAAGGCGGTGGTGCACGACATGCAGCAACGCGCCGTGCCCGGTAAGCGAATCTGGTTCAGCATGGAGCGTAACATGCACTGCGCGCTGGGCTCCTGTGGCCGCTGTCAGCTCGGGGCGAAGTTCGTCTGCAAAGACGGTCCCGTGTTCAATTATGATGAACTGGCACCCTATTGGGGACACAAGGGCGTCTGATTTTCGGAGATTTTGCCAATGAATAATGCCTTGCCCAAACCCAGGGTTGCCGTTCACAAATTCAGCTCCTGCGACGGCTGTCAGCTCGCGTTTCTGAATCTGGGTGAACGATTACTGTCCCTTGCCGAAACCGTTGATATCCTGCATTTTGCTGAAGCGGGGCCCATTGACGAGGGTGCCATGGTGGACATCGCCTTCGTCGAGGGCAGTGTGGCCACCTCCCGGGATGCCGAGCGACTCAAACGAATACGCGAAAATAGCCGGTACGTCATTACGATCGGTGCTTGCGCGACCGCTGGAGGTATTCAGGCACTGCGTAACATGCATGACAGCGGTGAATGGCTGGCGGGTATCTACGCGCAACCGGGGTATCTCGATCTGTTGCCTGAATCCAGCCCCATTGCCCGAATCATCAAGGTCGATCTGGAACTGTGGGGTTGCCCGGTCAATGGGGAGCAAGTGCTGGCTGTGACCAGAGCCCTGCTGGTGGGTCACATGCCTCATGTGGACCAAAATGCCGTATGCATGGAGTGCAAGCGACAGCATGTCGTCTGTGTCATGGTGTCACAAGGCAAGCCTTGCATGGGGCCTGTCACCCAAACCGGTTGTGGGGCAATTTGCCCGAAAATGCAGCGTGACTGTTATGCCTGTTTTGGTCCGGCGATCCAGGCCAATGTGTCCGCGTTGAGTACCCATTTTGCGGCCAACGGGATGCTCGCACGCGAAATTGCCCAGCGATTGCTGTTCATCAATAACCAGGCCGAGCCATTTCTCGGTTCGGGCATCCAATGGCAGTCACAGGCTGCGCCAAACCCGACCTCCAGCCCAGGAATCAAATAATGAGTAATTTGAGAACCGGTGAAATTCACGTCCCTGTCCTGGCGCGCGTCGAAGGCGAAGGCGCGCTCGATATCCAGATTCGCGACGGCCAGATTGACAGGCTTCATTTAAGAATTTTCGAGCCGCCCCGATTGTTCGAGAAGTTACTCGAAGGGCGATCGACTCAGGACGTTATCGACAGTGTGGCGCGCATCTGCGGTATCTGTCCGGTGGCTTACCAGATAACTGCTGTGGCTGCGATCGAATCGATTTTTAATTTCACCCCGACCCCCTGGGTACAGGCCATGCGCCGGGTGATGTACTGCGGGGAATGGATACAAAGCCACAGCCTGCATATCCATCTGCTGGCGGCCCCGGATTTCCTTGGCTTTAACAGTGCGCCAGCCATGGCACAAAAATTTCCGCTGGAAGTACGGCGCGGTCTTCGGCTCCAAAGCATCGGCAATGACATCATTCGCACCTTCGGTGGTCGGTCTGTTCACCCGGTCGGTGTTCGAGCCGGCGGCTTTTTTCATGCCCCGAATGCCGCAGTCATCGCAACGCTCAGGCAGAAAATTCATGACAGCCTCGACGAGGCCCGCGATCTGATCGCCTGGGTGGCTACTTTGCCGATTCCCGAAGACGATCAGAGCTTTACCTCAGTGTCCCTGCGACAGGATGGCCAATATCCGGTCGAAGGTGGGCGGATCGTTTCCGATGCAGGGCTGGATATTGCGATTGAAGACTATGCACAGCATTTCCGCGAATTACAGGTGCCTTACTCCACCGCACTGCATGCCCTGCTGGACGAACAGCCTTACCTTGTCGGCCCGCTGGCGCGAATCAACAACAATTACAATTGTCTGCCGGCGGAACTGCGCCAATGGATTGATGCAACGGGGATCCGGTTTCCCAGCCGAAATATGTTCCACAGCATGGTGGCCCGCGCGATTGAGATTTATTTCGCCATGAGCGAAGCCCTGCGCCTGACGGAAAATTATGAAATCCCCTCTGCAGCTTATGTCGAACCGATCATGCGGGCGGGTGCCGGTTATGGCTGCACGGAAGCCCCGCGCGGCATCCTGTGGCACCGCTATGTTCTGGACGACCAGGGCCATGCGCTTGAGGCCCGTATCGTACCGCCCACTAGCCAGAATCAGGCCAGAATGGAAGAAGATCTTAAAGCATCACTGACCCGTTTCGGTCTTGATCAGTCGGATGATGCATTGCGCTTACGCGGGGAAATGGTCATCCGTAATTACGATCCCTGCATTTCCTGCGCAACGCATTTTCTGGATTTTCGTGCCGAACGGCAATGAGTTCCCTTTATGTTTTTGGTTTGGGATCACCTTACGGATGGGATCAAGCCGGCTGGCTGGCTGCTGGCGCACTGGGCGCCACCTTTGCCGGATTACCCGGCATCCGGGTCGACACGCTCAGTCACCCGGTCGGCCTGTTCACACACCCTGTGACACCGGAGGATGGGTTGATTTTCATCGACTGCATGATGGGGAAAGCAACGCCTGGCACGGTTCAACGGTTCACCCCCCAAACACTGCCTTCCTCCCAACCCCTGCTTTCTTCGCATGGCTTTGATTTGAAATCTACCGTGGATATTCTGATGGAAATGGGATTTTCAGCCAAACGCATTCATATTTTCGCTGTTGAAGCACCCGCCCAAAGCGTACCCATGGAAGCGCAACCACAGCAACATTTTTTGGATCAAGCCACCCGCGTACTGCATGCCACTGTCAAAATATGGGTGGAGGAATGGTGGGTCACCGGTTTGGACAATTCGACTGTATAACGATGCCTGCTCATTTATTTTTTTATGTCAGATTTGGGTTAAATCCTGCTTGCGCAACCCTTACTTGGTCTTTATACTTGACCATAACTGAACGGGTCAAAGGAGAACAGGATGCGTGAATATGGTGTGTATGAAGCAAAAACAAAATTGCCTGATTTAATTAAACAAGTTCAACGGGGTGAACGCATTACCATCACTAATCGTGGTAAGCCTGTCGTTGATTTGGTGCCCAGTACTGATCGGCTTGCACAACAACATGTAGAAGCCATTGCGGCGATTAAAATGATGCGGGTAGGTACACTTGACCAGGCCGAGTTGAATGAAATGCGTTTAAGAGGTCGTCGCTGATGGGCAGAGGTTTTGTACTGGATGCTTCTGTCACGATACGCTGGGCTTTGAACGATGGTTCTGTCACTGATTGTATTTATGCCGACCAAGTCCTTGATTCGCTTGTCAGTGAGATGGCTTGGGTTCCGGCTTTGTGGTACACCGAAATAATTCATGTGCTGCGTTGTGCAGAGGAGGCTGGCAAATTTGGCGAATCAGTGCTGGCAGGATTTTTTTATCGTTTATCACAATTGCCTATCCAGCTGGATTCAGCCCCACTTTCCGCGATACAGCTTGCCGTAGCGGCAATTTCAAGAGAATTCAAACTTTCAGGTTATGATGCACAATATCTCGAACTGGCAACAAGACGCCATTTGCCCATAGCGACTCTGGACAAAGATTTGCGTAAAGCAGCACAAAAAGCAGGCGTGGCAATTTATCAACTCCAACTTTGACTGCCAAACATCAAAATATTGTTCAGCCGGAATTACGTGGCGCCGATGCTACGCATCTCGTTTGCATTCTGAAGCGAAGTGATGAGAGGGCAAGACAATTTCCCCACCTGCGCATGACAATTGGACACGAGGTTCGCCAATGCCGTTTCCATACAAATCAAATCTGCCAGTTTTTGGCGCACATCGTGGAGTTTATGCTCGGCAAGTTTGCGGGCCTCCTCGCAATGGGTGCCGTCCTCCAAGCGTAATAATTCAGTAATTTCATCCAGGCTAAAACCCAGCCGCTGCGCTGATTTCACGAATTGCAACCGCTGCACATCCGCCTCGCCATACCGACGAATACTGCCGTAGGGTTTGTTCGGCTCCGGTAACAGTCCTTTGCGCTGATAGAACCGTATGGTCTCTACATTCACCCCGACCACCCTGGCAAAGGTGCCGATGGTCAAATTGCCAAAATTATTTTCCATATCACTTGATTCCGTACCTGACTACGGTAGTAAGCTTACCTCACTTTATCCTAATTTGAAAGGTAAAACCTTGGCACAAGAAAAATCTGGGTGTTTGCCGCTTATCGGCGGCGTTATCGCTGCGATTGCTGCTTCCCTGTGCTGTGTCGGACCATTGGTACTGGTTATGCTTGGTATTGGCGGTGCCTGGGTGGCTAATCTGGCCAAGCTGGAACCGTTTAGACCTTACTTTCTCGGCGCTGCCATCATTGCCTTGTTCTTCGCATGGGAAAAAATTTATCACACGCCAACTGTAACCAATTGCACCCCCGGTTCTCTGTGTGCCTTGCCGCAGACAAACCGGGTTTACAAATTTTTATTCTGGGTTGTGGTTGTGCTGGTTGTTCTTGCTATTGCCTTTCCCTACATTGCCCCATTATTCTACTAAAGGAGTCCCATCATGAATGCTTTGATTTCGGCGCAGTCCAAAAAAGGGGTTCTCGCTGTTGTGCTCACTTTTTCGTTCACCGATATGGCATTCGCTGCTGTGCAGACCGTCACGCTGGCAGTTCCCAGTATGGATAATTGCGAAATTTGTCCGATTACTGTGCGCAAGGCACTGGAAAAAGTGCCGGGCGTATCACGGGTCAGTGTGTCTTTCAAAAATAGGGAAGCAGTGGTCACCTATGACAATGCCAAGACCGCCATCCAAACACTGGAACACGCCACATTTGAGGCTGGCTATGCCTCTACCGTCGAGACATCAAACAAACAGGGTGTGGCCCAATGAGCAAATATATTCTTCATGTGACCGGTATGACCTGTGAACACTGCGTCGTTTCGGTAAAAAAAGCACTTTTGGCTGTGGTCGGTGTGAGCGTTGCCGAGGTCTCACTTTCGGCAGGGACGGCCTGGGTAGAGACCACCATGGATCTTCCTGTTGCTACTTTACTGAATGCTGTGCGGGCAAAGGGTTATGGGGCGGAAGGGGGTGAAGCTGTGCTTGACACGGCTGCGACCAAGATTACCGCCAAACTGCATGTCGCCATCATCGGTACCGGTTCGGCAGCTTTTGCCGCCGCCATCCGTGCGGTGGAGGAAGGCGCTGAGGTGACCGTCATCGAAGCTTCTACCATCGGCGGCACCTGCGTCAATACAGGGTGTGTGCCTTCAAAAATTTTGATTCGCGCGGCCCATGTGGCGCATCTGCAAGCCCGGCATCCGTTTCCGGGTATTGCTCAACATACGCCTGTGCTGGATCGCAAGGCTTTGGTCGCGCAGCAGCAGGCTCGGGTGGAAGCACTGCGCCATGCCAAGTATGAAAGTATTCTGGAAAGCAATCCTGGCATCACCTTGTTGCGGGGGTATGCCCGTTTCGGTGAGGATGCCAGGGCCCTGCTCGTCAAACAGGCAGATGGCACCGAAATACGCATCACGCCTGATCGTGTATTGATTGCCTCTGGCCGTTCGCCACAGATTCCGAATGTGCCTGGACTCGCTGGCACATCGTTCTGGACATCAACCGAAGCCTTGATTGCCGAAGAAACGCCTGTTCACCTGATTGTATACGGCGGCTCGGTGGTGGCACTGGAATTGGCCCAGGCTTATTTGCGTTTGGGTAGCCGCGTGACTCTCATCGCTCGCAGTACACTGCTGTCAAAAGAAGATCCGGCCATTGGCAGTGAGCTCAGGACGATACTGGAAGAAGAAGGGATGAGCATCTTTACGGGCACTGACGTGATGAGTATGCGTTTTAACGACGCGCTGAAATTATTTGAGATGGAAACGACTGCGGGTACAATTATTGGCGACCGGTTGCTCATCGCCACAGGACGCCAACCGAATATCGCAGGACTCAATCTTGCGCATGCCGGTGTGGACACGGATGCCAGCGGTGCGATTGTTGTGGATGACCATTTGCGCACCACAGCCCCCGACATTTACGCTGCAGGGGACTGCACCAATGCGCCTCAATTTGTTTACGTGGCAGCAGCTGCGGGCACCCGCGCTGCCATCAACATGACTGGCGGTGATGCGGTGCTTGATCTCTCCATTGTGCCTGCAGTGGTGTTCACCGATCCACAAGTTGCCACAGTCGGTCTCACTGAAATTCAGGCAGAAAAACAGGGTATTGTTCACGATAGTCGCACCCTGACACTCGATAATGTGCCTCGCGCACTGGCAAATTTTGATACGCGTGGTTTTATCAAGCTGGTGGTGGACAAGCAATCCGGACGTCTTTTGGGCGCGCAGGTGCTGGCGGGAGAGGGTGGAGAAATCATTCAAACTGCAGCAATTGCCATCAGGAACCGCATGACGGTGACGGATTTGGCGGGCCAGCTTTTCCCTTATCTCACGATGGTGGAGGGGTTAAAACTCTGTGCACAGACCTTCACCAGGGATGTGAAGCAGTTGTCCTGCTGTGCGGGTTAATTTTGCTTTTAATTAAAAACCGGAACAGGATCTATTCGTGAATTAACTTTAATATAGTTAGTAAAGTAATTGAATACAATCAATCCAGCCATGTCTGACTGCGTTATTTAGCCAGGCAGCATAATCCATATCATTCGGTGCCACATTAAATGCGGCATCCAGCGATGAGGAAGATTGCAACGCTTGCACCCATAACGCTTCTGGTGCCGGTATTGCCTTGCATTGCGCCTCAAACCCCTCGCGCCACACCCAGGCGGACTCGCCCGGCAATTGCAAAGCCTTCTGCAGTGTCCGGGTGTCGGACTCCGGTAAAAGGTGAAGTTGTCGCAAGGTGACGAGCGGCCAGGGAGATTGAATCAAACGGGTTCCGGCAGCCAGATGGATGCGCAGTTGGGCTGGCTCATCATTGACGAGACGTTGCAGATCAGCTTCGGTGAGGTGAGGGGGCGAATCAGACAGAACTTGCCAGAGAGCCCAATCCAGTCGTGCACTGTCTGCCAACCACGGCCATGGGGCAAGTTCGCTTTGCCCGGTGATGGTTTCTGCAAATTCAGTGCCTGTTTTGGCCAGGTCGGCTTGTTTGGGGGGGCGATTTCGCCAGTGGCGCGCGCACACCGCATCGAATGCGGTGTCACCCAACATGGCCAGCACCGCAGGAAATTGTATTCGAAGCGCAGTGGTGGCATGGGCCAGGCCGTTGCCACGGTAAGCAGCAATACCTGCCGACCAGCGTTGCCCTTGCTGAAGCAGACCGATTTCAGCGGGCGGTTCAGTGGGCGCGCAAGGTGAAAAAATCGCGCTCACCAAAGCCTGCTGCCGATGCATTTCCGCCTGCCAGCCTAAGGCCGTTAATTTTTCCGTGCTGGACAACTCATTGTTTAAACGAGTCATCATGCCGCGCCTTGTACTGGATTTTTTGTCATCAACGCCCGTGCTTGATAGGCCTCACCCAGCAAAATATCCAGGGACGGCAGTTGGTCGTCCCATTCGATCAAAGTGGGCACCGCACCGAATCGCTGTATGGCGTGGGCGTAAGCGCGCCAAACGGCGGGCGAGACGATGGTTGAATGGTCGTCAATGATCAACCCAGCCTGGGCACTGTGGCCAGCCAGGTGAATTTCGCCCACTAACCCTGCCGGGGCGACATCGAACAACTCATCCAGCCACCTCAATACGGACAATATTGGATCGGGTTCCTGGGCGTTGAGGGCATTGACCATCAAATTGTTGATATCCAGCAACATCCCGCAACCGGTGCGGCGCACCAATTCGGCAAAAAATTCCGGCTCACTGAAATCGCGTTCGATAAAATTCAGATAGGTACTGAGATTTTCCACCAAAAGAGGGCGGCGCAGACGCTCTTGCACCTGTTGTACATGGGCGCAAAAAATGGTCAGGGAGGTTTGGGTGAATGCCACGGGCAGCAAATCGCAGGCGTGTATCTCGCCGCGATGCGGCCAGGGCACTCTGGCAAAACACGCATGGTCGGACACCTGTACCGGATCAACGCGTTCAACCAGCGCAGCAAGCTGTTCCAGATGTTGCAGGTCAATGCCGTGGGCTGAACCCAGTGCGAGTCCCACACCGTGCAAACTGACTGGGTAATCAGTCCGAATGGTACTCAGTATCTGTGCTGACGCATCGTATGGATTGAAAAAATTTTCCGAGTGTACTTCAATGAAATCGACATCGGGATGCGTAGTGCGAAAAATATTGTAATGCGGTTGGCGTAAACCGATGCCAACCGCAGGTTGCCGGGTAAGCCTGTTCCGGGATGCGTTCTGATGAGCAATCTGCATGATCTCACCGGACAGGGCGATCACCCCGGTCGGGGTCTTTCTCAAGCATTACGTTGAGCCATTGCCGCTTCAAAAGCTTTTGTTCTGGCCGGGTCTTTGAGCATGATTTCAGCCTGTTTCGCAGTCAGCCCCCCCATTTTCTTGCAGGTACCTTCCGGAACCACCTTGAAATCGCCGGGGTTATAGCTAACGGTGCTGGCACCCTGGCATGAATGCAGCCCCGAAACGCCTGCACAGCCATTTTGTCCGGCACTGGCCACACCGAAGCATTTGTCCGTGTCTGCAGCTTGAGCCAAGGGTGTGAGTGACAGCGTTCCTGCTGCCAGCAAAGAAGTTGCCGCCGCACTGAGAAATTGACGTTTATTCATAATGTTACTACTCCTGAATACTGGTTGATTGAAATTCCGGGTAAATTCAAAAGACCCCCAGATCAAGCCGGTGGGTTAGCATGGTCGGGGTGCTGACGATTAAAATTATCGAAACCGCACCCAGCTGAACGCGCTTGATTCAAAATATTTGAATCATAGTCACTGGCTAAATCCGGTGACTTTGATCAACTGGTTGACGATGAAAAATCGTACTCGCTGTCCCTGCTCATTCGTAATCTGTTAAATCGGGTTTCCGTTCCGTTACGCATCATTTCCCTTGTCCCAAATCCTGGCGCTTCTCCAGGTATTCATCCCTTCCGATTTCTCCACGCGCATAGCGCTCATGGAGCGTGTCAAGCGCAGTGGTTTTTTTATCGCTATTCCCCTCACGGTCTGGAAAGGCTATCCGGACCAGTAACACGATGCCGGCAAAGATACCGGCAAGTAACAGGAGACAAAACAACCCCCATAACAGCATCATAAATCCATTACCACTCCAGCCGGTATAACCACCCATCATGTATGGCCACATTTCATGCCTCCTAAATACATCGAAAAATTCAGTATCCAGGCGGATTTATTTACGAATACAGGCCAAAAAACCCGGGAATGGCCGACGCCTGGTGGCAAGATGACGATGCCTGCAAATCATCAGTGCACAAGGTGAATACTACGCAACATATTGTTTTGGTGCAACGTTGAAATACGATTCAATACGAAATATTGCACATGGCACGAATGCGCTCTAACTGGTATGCTTTGGAAAAACGCAGGATGGCTGTGGTGCACATTCCCATCATGCATCAAGATACCGGTCGCTTCCCTGTTCGGAGGAAAAATGAATACGCTTGAAATGGGTGTCGAAGGCATGACCTGTGCATCTTGTGTGGCACATGTAGAAAAAGCGCTGCGCGAATTACCCGGTGTGCTGGATGCAACGGTGAATCTCGCCACCGAACGGGCCCGGGTTGATTATGATCCCGCAATAGTGGCTCCGCAACGCATGGCCGATGCGATCAGCGAAGTGGGTTATACACCCGTGGTGAGCGAGATGGAATTTGCCGTAGCGGGGATGACCTGCGCTTCCTGTGTCGCGCATGTGGAAAGGGCCATACGGGATTTGCCCGGTGTAACGGAAGCAACGGTCAACCTTGCCACCGAGCGTGTGCACGTACATTACTTTCCTGCAAGTGCGGATTTTGCCGATTTTTCTGCCGCCGTGGCAGATGCGGGTTATGAAGCGCATGCGCTTGGGGAACAGGGTGAAGATGAATCGGCGGCAAAGCAGCGCGCACTCACCGCACAACGCCATGGTGTCTGGCTGGCGGCAGCACTGACGCTGCCCGTTGTCGTCTTGTCGATGGGGATGTTCACCTTCCCGGCATGGGATGCGCGGTTTGCTGCGGTCAGCCCCTTTCCCCATTTTTGGGATTGGGTGCAGGCCGCGTTGACCACTCTGGTGCTGTTTGGCCCAGGCTTGCGCTTCTTCCGCCCTGGGTTTATTGCCTACCGTCGCCTCACACCCGACATGAATTCTCTGGTGGCAACCGGTACGGGTGCCGCCTGGCTGTACAGTATGCTGGTGTTGCTGCTGCCGAACCTGTTCCCCCTCACTGCACAGCACATTTACTTTGATTCTGCGGCAGTCGTCATCACCGCCGTTTTGCTCGGCAAATACATGGAAGCACTTGCCAAGGGCAGGGGGTCGGCGGCAATCCGGAAATTAATGAACCTGCAGGCCAAGGAAGCGCGGGTGCAACGCAGCGAGGGTGTCGAGGAATCCGTTCCACTGGCATCAGTGCGCCGTGGCGACCTTGTGGTGATTCGTCCGGGTGAACAGTTGTCTGTGGACGGGATCATTCGGGAAGGGGCATCGCACGTGAACCAGTCAATGCTGACCGGCGAACCCATTGCCGTGAACAGGCAAGTCGGGGACGCCGTGGTCGGTGGCACCATCAACCAGGAGGGAAGGTTATTGGTGGAAGCCACCTCGGTGGGAAAAGACGCCGTGCTGGGGAAAATCATCCAGCTTGTCGAACGTGCGCAAACGGGTAAACTGCCCATTCAGCGACTGGCCGACCAGGCAGTTCAGGTATTTACCCCCATCGTACTTGCCATCGCAGCGCTGAGTTTTTTGTTCTGGCTTTTTTTTGGGCCAGCACCGGCGATCACCACCGCCTTGATTTCCGCCGTTGCGGTACTGGTGGTGGCCTGCCCCTGCGCCATGGGGTTGGCGACGCCCGCTGCGATTATGGTTGGCACGGGTCGGGCGGCGGAGATGGGCGTATTGTTTCGCAAAGGCGAGGCGCTGGAAACGCTGTCCCATGTGGACATGGTGCTGTTTGACAAAACCGGCACCTTGACCGAAGGACGCCCCGCCCTGGTGGATCTGCTGGCTGGTTCGCTGCAGGAAGCGCTGCGTCTGGCAGCGAGTCTGGAAAGCAATTCCGAACATCCGCTTGCACTCGCCGTGCTGGCAGCCGCTCAAGCGCAAGGGGTTGTGCCTGAACCGGTGACCGAGTTTAGTGCCATACCCGGTTTCGGCATCCAGGGTAATGTGAATGGGCGTCATGTGTTGTTGGGCGCACGCCGCTTTGTTGAACGTGAAGGCATCGACATTGGGCATTGGGCGACCAAAGCAAACGATCTCGAAGCAGAGGGCAAGACCGTGGTGTTTCTGGCGGCAGACCAATTGCCGCTGGCGCTGCTCGCCATTGCCGACCCCATCAAGTCCGATGCCGCCGCAGTGGTTGCTGCCATGAAAAAGCTTGGTTTGAGAGTGGGCATGGTCACCGGCGATGGACAACGCACTGCCGAATCGGTGGCGCGAGCGCTGGATATCGATGAAGTGCACGCCGAAGTACTGCCCGCTGACAAAGCGGGTGTGGTGACGGCGTTGCAGCAACTTGGCCGTCACGTCGCTTTTGTCGGCGACGGCATCAATGATGCGCCGGCGCTTGCCCAGGCAGATGTCGGCATCGCCCTGGCTTCCGGTACCGACATTGCCATCGAGGCCGCAGATGTGACATTAACGCGCGGGGAACTTGCCGGTGTGCCGACTGCCCTCATTGCTGCGCGCAAAACCATGTCGAATATTCGCGGCAATCTGTTTTGGGCTTTTTTTTACAATATCCTGCTGATCCCGGTGGCTGCCGGCGTGCTGATTCCATTTTATGGCATCCATCTTAACCCCATGCTGGCGGGTGTCGCGATGGGCACCTCCTCTATTTTCGTGCTGGGCAACAGCATGCGGCTCAAAGGGCTGCGGCCCTGGAAGGCATCGGATTAGTGCAGAATGAAGATTTTTTCACATGTTCACGGTTTCTCATTTAACATACTTGATTTCAGGCTGGGACAAACGTAAACCTGACCTGAAGTGTAAAGGTTCAAAGGCGATGTTTGAAACGCCCGATATCCACCGATCTGAAGGCCGGTGATTTTAACTTCCTGAAAGGGGATGATTATGCATGAAACCACGTTGCAAATAAGCGGCATGACTTGTAACCACTGCGTGATGAGTGTGACCAAGACCTTGCAAAAAATACCGGGTGTAGACAACGTTCAGGTGGATTTGAGCAAAGGTGAGGCAGTCGTTCGCGGCAATGCCCCTGCCGAGGCAATGGTTGCAGCAGTCAAGGCCGCAGGATATGGAGCCGAAGTAAAAAGCTGATTCATGTGGCCGCAATGCCGGTTCAGAGCGATGTAACCGAAAACCCGCCAGGAGAGCATCGCATGCAGCAAACCATCATCGTTTACACTGCCCCTGGCTG
>JAJYMO010000082.1 GCA_021786845.1 Pseudomonadota bacterium
GTTTTCCCCAGTTTCCCTGATACGGTGCCGTCTTGCACGCGCAGAATCAGTAGCCCCAGTTGTTCGGCCGAAATGGGGTTGGCGGAAAACGCCAGTTCATGGCGGTTGAGTGCGGCCAACAGTTCGCCCGTCATCCAGTTGGCGCATTGTTTGGCTGCACCACCACTTGCGAGCACCATCTGTTCAAAATATTCCGCCATCACACGGACCGATGTGAGTATGCCTGCATCGTAGTCGGACAAACCATACTGTGCGACCAAACGTGCGCGCAAACGCCATGGCAATTCCGGCATGTCGGCTTCAGTCCGGGCTATCCATGCATCACTGATGGCAACAGGTAACAAGTCGGGATCGGGAAAATAACGGTAATCGAATGCGTCTTCCTTGCTGCGCATGGTGCGGGTTTCATCCTTGTCCGCATCATACAGGCGGGTTTCTTGTCGTATTCTGTTTCCCTCTTCCAACAATTCAATTTGTCGCCGCGCTTCATAATCAATGGCACGTTCCAAAAAGCGGAAAGAATTCAGGTTTTTGATTTCGCAACGGGTGCCCAATGTCGTGCTGCCCACAGGGCGCACGGAAACATTGGCGTCGCAACGGAAACTCCCTTCCTGCATGTTGCCGTCGCAAATATCCAGCCACATCACCAAATTGTGCAGCGTACGCGCGTAGGCCACCGCATCCGTCGCGCTGCGCAGGTCGGGTTCCGAGACGATTTCCAGCAGAGGCACCCCCGCACGATTGAGGTCGATGCCCGTCAAACCGGGGGCATCGCCGTGTAAAGACTTGCCTGCGTCTTCCTCCAGATGCGCGCGGGTGATGCGAATCAATTTTTCCCCACTCGCGGTACTGATGAGCAAACTGCCGCCTTGCACAATGGGCTCATCCATTTGGCTGATTTGATAGCCTTTGGGCAAATCCGGATAAAAATAATTCTTGCGTGCAAACACCGAATGACGATTGATCGGCGCGCCGATGGCCAATCCCAAACGAATCGCCCGCTCCACTGCGCCACGGTTGAGCACCGGCAACACGCCGGGCAAAGCCAAATCAACGGCGCACGCCTGGGTATTTGGCTCAGCACCGAATGCGGTGCTCGCGCCGGAAAATATCTTGGTTTGCGTTGACAATTGGGCGTGTACTTCCAGACCCACAACAATTTCCCACTGCGTCATGCCTGCCCCTTATCCTCGAAACGCATCCGGCATACGCTCATGCCAGTCTGTCGCTTGCTGAAACTGATGCGCGACGCCCAGCAGGTGCGCTTCATTAAAATAATTGCCAATCAATTGCAAACCTATCGGTCTGTTGCGATGATCCAGCCCGCACGGTATGGACATTCCTGGTAACCCGGCCAAATTCACCGCAATGGTGTAGATATCGGATAAATACATCGCCACAGGGTCATCCGTTTTTTCGCCCCGGTTAAATGCCGTCTCAGGTGTGGTCGGCCCCATGATGACATCACACTGGGTAAATGCCCGGGTAAAATCCTGGGCAATTAAACGGCGTATTTTCTGGGCTTGCAGATAATAGGCATCGTAATAGCCATGTGACAGCACATACGTACCGATCATAATGCGTCGTTTGACTTCTGCACCGAAACCTTGCGCACGCGTTTTTTCATACATATCATCCAGATCGCCGTAATCAGGTGCACGATAACCGTAACGCACGCCATCAAAACGCGACAGGTTGGTGGAGGCTTCAGCTGGCGCAAGCACGTAATATACCGGGATAGACAGGCTGCTGTTCGGCAAACTGATCTCCACAGTCTGCGCGCCCAACTTGCGGTATTCGTCCAAAGCAGCTTCAACCGAACGGGCGACTTCGTCGCTCAATCCAGCCGCAAAAAATTCCTGGGGCAAGCCGATTTTCAGCCCGGCCAGAGGTTGATCCAAAAGCCGCGTGTAATCCTCAGTCTGACGCTCCAGACTGGTGGAGTCGCGCGCATCGAATCCGGCCAGAACATTCATCAGCAAGGCGCAATCTTCAGCCGATTTGGCCATCGGGCCAGCCTGATCCAGGCTGGAGGCAAAGGCAATCATGCCATAACGCGACACCACACCGTATGTGGGTTTAAGTCCGGTAATGCCGGTCAGAGCGGCAGGCTGACGAATAGACCCGCCCGTATCGCTGCCGGTTGCTGCCGGTGCCAACCGTGCCGCCACCGCCACCGCCGAACCACCAGAAGACCCGCCCGGCACAGCAACCAGATCCCAGGGATTGCTCACTGCGCCAAAATAAGACGTTTCGTTGGACGAGCCCATGGCAAACTCGTCCATATTGGTCTTGCCCAGACTAACCATGCCAGCTTGCTTGCATTGCGTGATGATGTGGGCGTCATACGGCGCAATAAAATTTTCCAGCATTTTTGAACCGCAGGTTGTTCGCCATCCTTCAGTACAAAAAATATCTTTGTGCGCAATGGGAATCCCGGTTAATGGCGCTGCATCTCCAACTGCGAGGCGCGCATCTGCCTGCGCCGCAGCCTCCAGGCTGGCGGCCTCGTTCAGGGTAATAAATGCATTAGTGCTGGGGTTGTAGCGCTGGATACGTTCCAAAAACAACTGCGTTAATTCCACGCTGGAGATTTGTTTGGAAGCCAGCATGTTTGATAAGCGACTCAATCCGTAATTAATCATTTCAGTCGATGACCTGCGGAACAAAATACAGACCGTCTGCGGCCTGTGGTGCAAGCGCCTGAAAAACTGTGCGCTGGTTATACTCTGTCACAAGGTCTTCACGCAGACGCTGATGAACATCCTGAGCATGCGCCATCGGCGCAATACCTTCGGTATCGACAGCCTGCATTGCGGTAACCAGGGCAAAAATACCGTTGATCTGTTGTTGGTAGGCTTGCGCTTCATCATCGCTGACTGCGATACGGGCAAGTTTTGCGACGCGCTGAACATCCTGCAAATTTAATGACATAATATTTAAATAACTTCACTGAAAACATCCTGGTTAGGTTATCATATTAGGTCAAGACTCGCCAGCGGCTTGTTAGGGCTTACCCACAAATAAATGTTCATTTGGTTATCGACAGGACCGCAGGATTGAATACGAAGAAATTCAATCCCTTTTGGCATAGAAGCGCTTAACCACATCAACCCTACTGAATTTATTAAACATGCTTGGACTATTTCGCAGCTATTTTTCTACAGATCTGGCAATCGACCTCGGTACGGCCAACACACTTATCTATGTGCGCGGCAAAGGGATTGTGCTGGATGAACCATCAGTCGTCGCGGTAAGGCATGACGCCAACAGCGCAAAAAAAACCATCCAGGCCGTTGGGCTGGAAGCCAAAAGAATGTTGGGGCGGACGCCGGGCAACATTACCGCCACTCGCCCGATGAAAGACGGCGTGATTGCCGATTTCACCATTACGGAGCAAATGCTCAAATATTTCATCAAAAAAATATCGAACACCCGTATGTTTCATCCTAGTCCACGTATCATTATTTGCGTGCCCTGTGGTTCTACCCAGGTGGAACGACGCGCCATCCGTGAGTCCGCCATCGGTGCGGGCGCACGGCAAGTCTATTTAATTGAGGAACCGATGGCCGCAGCCATCGGTGCCGGTTTGCCTGTAGCCGAAGCAACGGGTTCAATGGTGGTCGATATTGGTGGCGGCACGACGGAAGTGGGTGTGGTTTCGCTGGGCGGTATTGTCTATGCCAACTCTATTCGCGTCGGTGGTGACAAATTCGATGAGGCGATCATCAATTACATTCGTCGCAATTACGGCATGCTGATTGGTGAAGTCACCGCTGAAGCAATCAAAAAAGGCATTGGCACTGCTTTTCCTGGCCCAAATGTGAAGGAAATGGAAGTCAAGGGACGTAACCTGGCTGAAGGGGTGCCGCGCAGCTTCACCATCTCCAGCAATGAAATTCTGGAGGCGCTGACCGATCCATTGAACAACATCATCAGCGCAGTCAAATCCGCATTGGAGCAGACACCGCCAGAATTGGGTTCCGACATCGCAGAAAAGGGCTTGGTGCTAACAGGCGGAGGTGCGCTGTTGCGCGATCTGGATCGTTTATTGATGGAAGAGACTGGCTTGCCCGTGCTCATCGCTGAAGACCCCCTCACTTGCGTCGTTCGCGGCTCTGGACGTGCGCTGGAGGAAATGGATCACCTGCATTCCGTTTTTGCGCAAGATTCCTGAATCCGGAATTGAATTAACAAGCGCTGAGCAGGTGATTTATATTACATGGCGACCCACTCCCATCAAGACTTATTCCCGCATGGCTTGAGCGCAAGCGCAAAACTGCTGGTTTATTTATTGCTGAGCATTGTACTGATTACCGTTGATGCCCGCTTTCACGTACTTAAGCCAATACGGACAGCAGCCAGTGTTGCCGTTTTTTCTTTACAGGAAACCGTGCAAAAACCCTGGTTGGGCTGGCGGAAAATGGACGCTTTTTTTACCCAACAAAACCAATTGTTACATGACAACCAAAATCTGCGTCAGCAGCGCGTGCTCTGGCACTTAAGCCAGCAGCGCGTCAACCATCTCGAGCAAGAAAATCAGCATTTGCGCGCGCTGCTTGCTTTGCAACAACACCACTTTCCGCAAAGCCACGCGGCTGAAATTATCGGTGTACCGCGAGACCCCTACGAACGCAAGATTACCATTGATCAAGGGAGCCAACAGGGCATACAGGCCGGGTCTGCCGTGATGGATGAGGCGGGTTTAATCGGACAAGTCACCCGGGTTTACCCTTTAACCAGTGAAATTACCCTGATGACAGACAAAGACCAATCAGTGCCGATTCAAATCAATCGAACGGGCGAACGGGCTATTCTGTTTGGCGATGGATCGAACCATGGTGCCACATTGCGTTATTTGCCCAACAATACCGATATTCGGGTGGGTGACCTGCTGGTGACCTCAGGGCTGGACGGTCTTTATCCAGCCGGGTTGCCTGTCGCAACAGTCACGCATGTGGATTTTGCGAGCAACCGTGCTTTTGCCTTAGTGGTTTGTCAGACTTTGGGGGCGGTGGATCGAAATCGACACGTCTTAATTCTGAATACCGCAAAAAATCCAGGTCAAGCCCACTGATACCATGTCCATGATTTCGCCCAAAGGAGTGTCCATCTTAACCCGGCAACATGGTTGGCTGATTGCAAGCAGTTTGCTGATCGCTCTTGCATGCAACCTCTTGCCCTGGCAAGTAAATTTATTGTGGCTACGGCCAGATTTCTTGCTGTTAGTGACCTTGTATTGGGCCATTTATCAACCCAACGACATCGGGATTGGTAGCGCGTGGTGGTTAGGGCTTGCGGAAGACATGGCCGATGGCGCGCATTTGGGACAGCATGCCTTGGCCTATGC
This sequence comes from Pseudomonadota bacterium, assembly GCA_021786845.1. GTDB lineage: Bacteria > Pseudomonadota > Gammaproteobacteria > Burkholderiales > Sulfuriferulaceae > Sulfuriferula. Next base: position 5,351 of record JAJYMO010000082.1, read on the forward strand.
TGTGGCGGTGTATGCAATAACACTGTTTCAGCGCCGTCTTTACAATTTTCCGCCCTGGCAACAGATTTTGCCGATTATGGTGACGCTATTGATTGAACAATTGATGACTGTGCTGATCGCCACCTTTGTCGGCGATTCACGTCAAGCATTGCTTTATTTCTTTGCCGTGCTCACGGGCAGTTTGTGCTGGATTCCCATTTGGTACCTGTTGCGTATCCAGCATGGGCCGATACTGCCTCGTCAACAATGAAATCAAGGGTCGAGCTTCGGCATTATCACACCGATATTTCGGATTTCAGACGGCGTCTTTTGATTGTCGCTGCGGGTGTGGTGGTTGCATTTGCACTATTGGTCGCGCGATGGGTAGACATTCAGATACTTCACCACAATGATTATCTTGTTCAAGCTGAAAACAACCGCATTTCATTGATACCGATCACACCCAATCGGGGCATCATCACCGATCGAAATGGCAGGGTATTGGCGAACAATTATTCTGCCTACACCGTAGAATTAACCCCCAGCAAGATCACCAACCTCAACGACACCATTAATGCAATCGCCCATTTAATCCCCATTACCCCAGTCGATCGGCGAAAGTTTTTTAAATCTTTAGCTGATAACCATCATTTTGCAAGCCTGCCCTTGCGTACCCACTTGACTGACGAAGAAGCAGCAAAGATCGCCGCCAATATGTTTCGATTGCCAGGCGTTGAAGTCAATGCGCGCTTATTCCGCCACTATCCTCAGGGCAAAGTGGCGGCACACTTGCTGGGTTACGTCAGCCGGTTGAATGACGCGGACATCGCGAAGTTACAGTCTGCGGGACGTTATGATAACTATCAGGGTGCAGACCATATTGGCAAAACGGGAATTGAGCAAAGTTACGAAGCGCTTTTACATGGCAACACAGGCTATGAACAGGTAGAAACCGATGCGGGAGGGCATGCCGTACGGCTACTCGCCCACAAGCCGCCCATTTCCGGCGACAAACTGACACTGTGGCTGGATTCTCGTATGGAAGCCATTGCTGAAAAGGCATTTGGAGACCATCGGGGGGCGCTGGTTGCGATAGATGTCCATACTGGGGGGATATTGGCCATGGTAAGCCAACCAGGATTTGATCCCAACCTGTTCATCGACGGTATCGACAGTGCCGACTGGGACGCACTGAACAACTCTCCTGACCACCCTTTAATTGACCGCGCCTTGCGTAGCGCATATCCTGAAGGCTCTACCCTTAAGCCGTTCATGGCATTGGCTGGCTTACACTATGGTGTACGGACCCCTGAGCAAACCATTTATGATCCCGGTTATTTTGCATTTCCCGGCAGCAGTCACCATTACCGGGACTGGGCGCCCAATGGGCATGGCACTGTGGACATGCATAAATCACTGGTGGTGTCCTGTGACACTTATTATTACCGCTTGGCGAATGATCTCGGTATAGTCCGTATGCATGATTTCCTGTCACAATTCGGTTTTGGTCGCAAAACAGGTATCGATCTGGAGGGCGAGAAAGCGGGTGTATTGCCTTCGCCTGCATGGAAAGCAAAATTTTCACGTCAGCCCTGGTATCCCGGGGAAACGGTGATCTGTGGCATTGGGCAGGGGTACAATCTGGCCACACCATTGCAACTGGCCGTGGCGACCGCCAGCTTGGCGAATGGCGGTACGGTATTACGTCCCCAATTGGTGCAGCGCATTGTTGACAGCCATACGGGCATCACGCGCGACCTTCCCGCACAAATTGTGGGCCGCATTAACCTGCCGCCAGCCCAACTGAAAGTCATTGTTGATGCCATGATCGATGTCACCCGCCCCGGTGGTACAGCAGTTGGCGCCTTTGTGGGGACGCCCTATCTGGTGGCTGCGAAAACAGGCACGGCCCAAGTGGTGGGAATACGTCAAAATGAGAAATACCATGCAGCCGATTTGGACATAACACATCGCGATCACGCTGTATTGATTGCCTTTGCACCGGCCGATGCGCCGAAAATTGCTGTTGCAGTGCTGGTCGAAAATGGCGGACATGGCGGCACTGCTGCAGGCCCGATTGCAAGGGCAGTGATGGATTACTATTTGTTAGGGAAATCGCCTGCGCCCGCACCGCAAACCGGGGGACCTGTTCATGGGCATTAAACGCATTTTGCTTAAACTGTCCTCTCACCTCGATTACCCGTTGCTCATTATGTTGCTGATACTGATGTTGCTGAGCTTATTTGTACAGTACAGCGCGGGCAATGAAAGCACAACGCACCTGCTGATGCAAGGCGGCAATCTTTTGATTGCTTTTGTTATTCTTGTGCTTGTTGCCAACATCTCGCCGTGGCATCTGCTGTCGCTGGCCGTACCGCTTTATGTGGGAGGTGTGCTGCTGCTGTTGGGGGTCGCGACTTTTGGTGATGTCATCAATGGTTCACGACGGTGGTTACATCTGGGCGTCTTGCGTATCCAGCCGTCGGAAATCCTCAAAATTGCTGTACCGCTGATGCTGGCCTGGTACTTTCATACCCGTCAAGCCACATTGCGACTTGCTGATTACGGCATTGCTGCCACTTTATTGGCATTGCCCGTGTTCCTTGTGGCACGGCAACCTGATTTGGGTACGGCATTGTTGATTGCGGCATCAGGGTTTTATGTGCTGTTTTTTGCAGGCTTACCATGGCGACTCTTTCTTGGCAGTGCGGTGCTCGCAGGAGCCAGTTTGCCGCTGGTGTGGCATTTCATGCATGACTATCAAAAACAGCGTCTTTTGACACTGCTCGACCCGACAAAAGATCCGCTGGGTGCGGGGTACCACATTATTCAATCCAGCATAGCCATCGGTTCGGGAGGCATTTTGGGCGAGGGTTGGTTACAGGGTACGCAAGCGCATCTGAATTTTTTACCTGAACACACCACTGACTTCGTGTTCGCCGTCTTTGGTGAGGAATTTGGTTTGCTGGGCAACATCCTGTTACTGCTTTTATATTTGGCCATCATTTTACGCGGGCTTATCCTGACTGACCGTGCCCCCAATATGTTTGCGCGCTTGCTTTCCGCCAGCATCACGTTATCCTTCTTTACCTATGTGTTCGTGAATATGGGTATGGTATCGGGCATTTTGCCCGTGGTGGGCGTTCCTTTACCGATGATCAGTTATGGCGGTACAGCGCAACTGATCGTGTTGCTTGGTTTTGGTATGATGATGAGCGCCAATACGCATAGAATGTTGAATAAATCATGAAAATCAGCGTGCTTTTTGTGTTAATGGTTACCGTACTGGGAGGTTGTGCCAGCCTGCCTAAAAACTCTGCGCAGCCACCTGTTGGGGTCACGAACCCGGCTGCGGTGGTCACACCGCCAGGCAAGGAGGCAGCGCATCGTTCTCACGGCGGCGGTTATTACCTTGATGACGGCCCCGGCGCCAACCCACCTGCGAATATAGACGCCATTCCCGATGCGGTGCCAAAAATAGAGCCTTTACGCAAAGCGGCCAATCAACCTTATGTCGCTTTAGGCAAAGCCTATACACCGAGCACCACACTGGTACCCTACCATGAAACCGGCCTGGCTTCCTGGTATGGTCGCCGCTTCAATGGACATTCCACTTCCTCGGGCGAAACCTACGACATGTATGCCATGACAGCCGCGCACTGTACATTGCCGATTCCCAGTTATGCCCGTGTCACCGCAGTCTCAACCGGGAAAACAGTCATTGTCCGCATTAATGACCGGGGACCTTTTCATAGCCAGCGCATTATCGATCTTTCTTACACGGCAGCGCACAAGTTGGGTTTAGTACAAGGCGGCAGCGGTATGGTTGAAGTTTCCGCCATTACGCCGGCAGACATCAGTAAGGGGCGCGACCTGAATGACAGCTCACATGGTATTTTCCTGCAATTGGGCAGCTTTGATCGCCATGAAAATGCGGAACATATGCTGGCCGATGCCGCAACGCGACTCGACAAAGGCAGCACTGCTTTGGTGATCCTGGATCATGAGGCGCATTATCGGGTGGCCCTGGGACCTTACACCGATGCAGACAGCGCCGAACAAGCCGAAAAAGAAATCGAACAACGGATGAACTTAATACCCTTTCGATTGGTCTTGCCTTAAAATGCTGCACAATGACTGCCCGACCACAATGCGCAAAATTTCAGGCAATTGCTCGTTTAACCCAGGTACCGAAAATGATTAAAACGCTTTCCTCGCTGATATTCTGTTTCATGGCACTCATCATTCACCCTGTTTCTGCAATGGAATTGCCTGCAGCCCCGCCGCCTCAACTGGCTGCAAATGCATGGATATTAATGGATGCGCACAGCAATCAAGTCTTGGCTGAGCACAATGCCGACCTTAGAATTGCGCCTGCGTCGTTGACTAAATTAGTGACTGCCTACCTGGTCTTCAACGCCATCGCGCATGGCGAATTGAAACTCAGCGATTCTTTCCTGCCCTCTGACAACGCATGGCGGACAGGCGGATCACGAATGTTCATTGAACCCAACAAGCCAGTCACCATCGATGAATTACTGCACGGCATGATCGTCCAATCGGGCAACGATGCCACCGTCGCTTTGGCAGAGCGTGTAGGTGGATCGGAAGCGGGTTTTGTCAGCATGATGAATGCAGCGGCGCAGCAACTGGGGATGACGCGTAGCCACTTTGTTACCGTCAACGGTTTACCGGATCCTCAACACTACACCACTGCACGCGATTTAGGGGTATTGGCTGCGGCAATCTTGCGAGATTTTCCACAATTTTCATACCTTTATTCTATTAAGGAATACACTTATAACCACATCACTCAAGCCAATCGCAACCGCCTGCTTTGGAGTGATCCCAGCGTCGATGGCATGAAAACAGGACATACCGAAGCAGCAGGCTATTGCCTCATTGCGTCCGCGCATCGTGGTGGTCGTCGTTTGATTTCCGTTGTCTTGGGCACAACTTCGGATGCACTGCGCGCTTCGCAAAGTCAAACATTATTGAACTACGGCTTCCAGTTCTTTGATGGCGTGCAGCTTTATGCGCCAAATCAGCCCATCAAAACACTGAAAGTCTGGAAAGGTAAACAAGCTTATATCCCGGTTGGGATCCAGCATGGTCTGACATTAAGCGTGCCACATGGTCGCAGCAAAGATTTGCAGACAACTTTAAGCACCAAACAGCCTTTGCTTGCCCCTCTGTTCGCAGGACAAATCATCGGCACCGTGACGATTAGTCTGGATGGACATGTGCTGGTGCAATATCCGTTGCAAGCACTCAGCAATGATGAGGCGGCCAGCTGGTTCGGTAAAGTATGGGACGATGTGATGCTTAAATTTAATGGGAATTCGCATTGAATCCGCAAAATAAATGCGCCTTATTCCTGAATTTATTTTTAAATTTTTCATATTAAGCACTCAAATATGACCGCTGAAAGTTTAATCGTTTATCCCAGTGATTTTCCCATCAAAATTTTTGGGTTAAATAGCCCTGAATTTAAATCTGCAGTGTTGGCAGTGGTACAACGCCATGCGCAGGATTTTGATGGGGAACAAATGGAATGTCGTCAAAGTCAAGCAGACAAATACCAAAGCATTACGTGCACGGTTCGCGCCACCTCTCGTATGCAATTGGATGCTTTGTATCAAGAATTATTTGATCATCCCCTGGTAAAGATGGTGCTGTAAATGGATGATATTCTGCTCCGCACACTTGGACAAACCGATTACACTGCGTGCTGGGGAGCCATGCGCCAGCACACTGCACAGCGCTCGCAAACCAGTACCGACGAGATTTGGCTGACCGAGCACTCACCGGTTTTTACATTGGGGCAGGCTGGCTTGCCGGAGCATGTACTGGATGCAGGCGACATTCCACTGGTACGTACCGATCGGGGTGGCCAGGTCACCTATCATGGACCTGGCCAAATTGTGGCTTATTTGTTGATCGACCTGAAACGTCGCGGCTATGGGGTACGTGAATTGGTATGGCGCATGGAACAAAGCATCATTGATGTGCTGGCGGATTTTCAGGTGCCCGGAGAGCGCCGTCAAAACGCACCAGGCGTGTATGTGGCAGAACAAAAAATCGCTGCCCTGGGCTTACGCATTCGCCATGGTTGCAGCTACCATGGCTTGGCACTCAATGTAGCGATGGATTTATCGCCATTCTCTCGCATCAACCCTTGTGGTTATGAGGGCTTGCGCGTCACACAACTGCACGATTTATCGGTCAATGCTACAATGCCTCAATTAGAATACCAACTTGCGCAAACATTGAAACAGCGTATCTGCGCAGCACCTCTCCAACAGGAAAACCGTGGCTGACCCAATACAACATAAAGGTGCGGCGAAAACCGCACGCAACCCCATTCCCATTATTCCCCAGGCGCGTATGCGCTTGCCACCCTGGATACGGGCAAAACCGGCTAATTCCGCTAAAGTTGCTGAATTAAAACAAGTGCTGCGCGAACGCTCGCTGCACACCGTCTGCGAAGAAGCAGCCTGTCCCAACTTAAGTGAATGCTTTAGCCATGGCACTGCCACTTTCATGATTTTAGGTGATTTATGTACTCGCCGCTGTCCATTTTGTGACGTTGGACATGGCACCCCTCTGCCACCCGATAACCAGGAACCCAAAAATTTGGCCGAAACCATCGCCGCCATGCAATTGCGATATGTGGTAATCACCAGCGTGGACCGCGACGACCTGCGCGATGGTGGCGCGCAACACTATGTTGATTGCATTCGTGCCGTGCGTGAAGCTGCACCGAACACACAAATTGAAATACTGGTGCCCGACTTCCGGGGTCGCCTGACACC
>JAJYMO010000044.1 GCA_021786845.1 Pseudomonadota bacterium
TCCACACTTCACCGCTCGGTAATGTAATCTTGAAAACGTCCATGTCAGCCCCTGAGTCACTCACGAAAATTGGAATACATTTACTCAAGCCAAAATCATGCCAGGAAGGAATGCATGAAGAAACAACCCAACGCAATGACGTTATAAGACGGCGATGAACAGAATAATGTACGTTTTGTCATCGTGTGTGACAAACATGACAAATTTACTTCTTGGGGCTCGTAAATGAATAACATGGACTTGTTATTCATTTACGAGCCCTTATCTTGGACGATTTTGCATCAATTCAAACCGTGCTGACCCTGACGAATTTCTGCAGTGTCCCATTCCAAACCAACTGAAGATACGACACAACCACTGCCCGCTTTCCAGCAGCCAGGCCGTTTGCATTTCATAAAAAGACACTTCTTCATAAAAAATGTCATCATCATCCAACAGATACCGGGTCAGGGCATACTCATGATGAGAATAACAACAATGCCCAAACACGTCATAACCCAACACTTTTTCTGCCCGTGCAGAAGGCTCTTCAAAATGCTCAAAACGCGTGGGCACGATCAATATCTCACCTGTCATTTCTTCTGGCACACCTGTTGGCACACCTGTTGGCAACAAACCTGGCGGTAAACCGGACATATTTCCTCCTTGCGATAACCACACCTTCCTTATTTCTGAAACGTGTTCATGGCACCAGCGCATTGCATATCAAGCGAGAACATATAGCAGAAAATTTGCTCTGTGAAAAACGCAACCGGGTCATCATACCGACCAACAAAAAATAAATAACGCGCCCCTTCACGACGACAGCCCATTCATCTATGGTTTATTACCCCCCGGCTTCCGCCAACGCCTTGCGCGCCTCAGTCAGTGCCAGATGCGCATCATAGGTTTTTTGGGCAAGTTCCATGATGCGCTCCCACCCTGTGGGCAAATCTTCCGATAAGTCATGCAAGTCCATTTTCAGTGCGGTCGCCTGTTGATTCAGCTTCTTCACTTTTGCCTTCAGTGCATCCAACTCTTCCATGCTGTTCTCCTAATGCACCAAAAAACAACAAGTTGAATATTCTGGCTGCACTGGTGGGCGCGATGCGGCGTTGCCGACCGCTTGCAGGGGATAGCCGTGCGGCGCGTCCGGCGCCTTGCACCGCATCCCGCCAGTACACCCATAATTTGTCCAACTTATTATTTCCTGGCGCCTAACCATATTTGGCCACCTCAGGAAATTGCTCAATCATCCCAACCCCGGCAGCGACATATTTCTCGCCTTCTGTGGCCAAATTCTCCATGCTGGGGAAACCAAAGCGGTGCACATCGCGCAATTGCTTGTTGACCACAATCAAACGCCCGGCCATCAGTACCAGGCGCCCAAAACCTTCATGAGACATTTTCATCATCGGCGACACCATGACGCCCGTACGACGTTCAATGGACAGGCCTACGGCATTAAAAAACAATTCCAGACGCCATAAGGTTTCGGGATCGGGATCACCAATAATCGGCATTTCGCGCCGCTGCTCCCTGGTGATTATGTAGGGGGCAAGCAGCCTCTCATCAGATTTACCTTCCCATGCACCGTGGGTATCCTGTGCACGCCATTGTTTAATTAACTCCTTGACAAACAGCGTATCCAGGGGCAAAACAGCATTTTCCATCACGACAGCATCATTCATTTTCGACCTCATCTTCAAAATCCATTACCCGCTCCTGATCTTTGAGCAGTGCTTTACGCAACCAGGGTGGTGGCGTTCCTTTTACAACATCCTGCAATTTATCCAGAATGTCCATAATGGCTTCCGGTTGAGGCACTTTAATCGGGTGTATCTTGCTCGCCACTATCCGTGCCGCACCTGAACCGCCAATCGCCGCGATATAGAGTATTGCGCAATCACGGATGGCATCGATCTTCGGGCCAAGTTTGTCTTCATCGCCGTCCTCCTTCAAATCGCCTTCAAAGGTAAATGTTTCTACAAAAGCATAACCATCAGCCCTGACATCATAGACCGCGATGTTCCTGGCCCAACCGAAATGCGCATCAACACGTTGCAGGTCTTGTGTGGCAAAAGCAACTTTCATGGTGGGCTCTCCTTGGTGAAATAAAATTAACAAATGGTTTCAATAGCGACAGACGCTACAGTGACTTCGTTCACGGGTTCGGATTTAACCAGAGCCGCGTTGGGCAAAGGCCAACTGTCAGGCTGATTTTCATGTGAGACAGCCATTAACATATTGCCAATTTCAAAGATCAGGCCCCGCGTTCCACGATAACCAATCGACACGCAATGCGCACTGCCAAGCCGGTCGAACATGGGGATGCCCATACGAAAAAAAGGTATGGCAAGCCGTTCAGCAGCCTGGCGTCCATGCGAGTGTGTCAGTAGCAGGTCACACCCCTGAGCATGCAGTTCGAGGTCCTCCAGATCACCAATAATGACCTCATTTATGGGTAATTCCGCAAGCACCGGGGATTTGGTCGTGGTCACCACAGCACTCAGTATGCAGCCCATCTCAGCCAGCCAATGTCCCATGGCGCACAGCAAATCAGGCTCAGCGCCAATGGCCATTTTTTTCCCCCCAAAGAAAAAATGACCGTCCAGCATGGCATCCACCAGCTGACTGCGTTGACGGCGGTATTTCTGCGGCACTGGGCGGCCTGAAATACGCGAAAGCGTCATTAAAAAATGGTCATTCGCTTCCAGACCGGTCAGCCGATCAAACACCTCATACCCAACACCAGTACGCGTTTCCAGTGCCTGCGCACTGGCGCGCATCTGTTCGCCGATGGCCAGGGTCATCACCGAAGCGCCCATCGCACGCACTTCTTGCAGCGTCGTGCCGCCGAGCGTGCAAGGACTAAAGTCATCAGGAATGTGCCCATCCAGTGAGCCAGAGACATCTGGCATAACAATCGCTTTTAAATCAAATGATTCTATGATTTCTTTCAGTTCTTCAATGTCCCCCGCCGTGAGGTGACAACCCGCCAGCACGTTCACCTGATGAGCAATTCTTATCTCTGTACTTTCTGTTAACGAATGGATCATGGACTGCACCGCTTTTGCCCAACCATCCTGAAACGCACCGGCATAATCCGGCGTCGAGGCATACACCACTTGGGTGTCCCCCAACTCCGGGTGCCTGGCCCGTATCAGTTTCAAGTCTCCGTCAACGTCTTCACCCTTGGTTTCAGTCAGCCCTGTGGAACAGATTCCAATCAAATCAGGATTCGCCCGTTTTTTAATATTTAAAATAGCTTTTTCGATGTTGTCACTACCGCCCAAAATCGTGGTGGCTTCGTTCATCGCCGTGGTCTGTAAAGGAATCGCTTCACGAAAATGTCTGACCAGCAACACCAAACCAAAGCCGGTACACCCTTGAGAGCCATGCATCATCGGCATACAAGCGTTCATGCCCATATAGGCATAGCTGGCGCCCAGCGGCTGACTCATCTTGAGTGGATTGACCGTGCACGATTTTTTGGACTCAACGACGTTTGCCATATTAAATCTCCCACGGCGCAGGACGCCGTACTTGATCCCATACAGGGTGATACAGAGACTGATCAATCTGTTTCACCAACTCGACCATACCTTCATAACCGGCATACGCGTGATGACGCTCCTGATTGATGTCCAACCACGGCATTTTTGCCTTGAGCGCAATAAACTGGGAACGTCCACCGGACAACATGATGTCAGCGCGCGCATCCTTCAGCATGTTGTAAATTTCGCGGGGCGTCATGTCGTCCACCGCATGCGCATCATCCGCCATCATGCCTTTAATTTTTTCCTTGTCTTCTGCTGTGGATTTTTTGGTGCTGCTGCCCACCACATCCATGCCGACTTCCTGCAAAGCGGCCACCACTGACCAGGATTTCACCCCACCTGTAATCAGCAGTACACGTTTATCCTTAAGTCTGGGCGTATAGCCTTTCATGCGCTCCCATGCACGCTTCTCCTCACGCAGAATGAGTGCTTCGGTACGTGCAAGCAATTCATCCGGCGCGCCCTGGCGTACAAGCAACCCGGCAATCTGGCGCAAGGAATCCGACATGTCGGATATCCCATAAAATGACCCTTCAAAATAAGGGATGGCATAGCACTCTTCCATTTTGCGTGCAATATTGATCATGGCTTTTGAGCACACCATCATGGCCGCTTTCGCACGGTGGGAATAAGCCACTTCCCTGTATTTGGCATCACCGCTGATACAGGCCAGCAAACGTATGCCCAACTCATCCAGCAACGGCTTAATCTGCCACAATTCACCAGCCAGGTTGTACTCGCCAATGATATTGATGTCGTAAGGCGTGGTGTATTCCGGCTCGGCAGTGCCAATGACATAATCCAGCAAAGCCTCAGCTCCCAGCTTGTTACCGATATTTTTATTGCCCACGAATCCCGGTGCATCGACCGGAATAATGGGTTTGCCAAATTTTTGCGCAGCCGCTTTGCATACCGCTTCAATGTCATCGCCAATCAGTGCAGTGACACAGGTTTGGTACACGAATACCGCCGGCGGATCGTATTTTTCAATGATTTCTTTAATAGAACGGTACAGATGCTTCTCGCCGCCATAAATGACATCAAGCTCGCTGATGTCCGTGGTAAAGCCGGTGCGATACAAGGTTGAACCAGAAGAGCTGGCATTGCGGTTATCCCAGGAGTTGCCCTCACAAGCAATCGGGCCATGGACCAAATGTGCCACATCAGTAAGCGGTTGCAAGGCGATTTTTGCGCCGTCAAATGCGCAGCCACCTGCTGCAGCGCCCGGTACCAGCTGCTTGGTGCACCCTTTTTTGCGCTCTTTTTCGGATTTACCCTGATTGACATCGCAACCCGGTTCATTGAGCACTTCCTGCACTTTGACTGCGAGCTTGGCTGACATGATTTATCCTAAAAAAGAGACCTCAAAACACATCAATCAAAAGCAACCATGATTTGCTCATCGGTCACACGGTACTCACAAGCCAGACGCCACAGAGGCGGATGATCGGGCAGGGTGTCTGCGCGATACTGAAGCTGTGACAATTTACCGACGGCCAACAACAAATATCGTTCACGTTCACTGAGCCGTATCATGCTGGTCTCTGGTCGCAACGGCGCCACCTTCACTGCACAGGCACCGCAGTTTCCTTCCATACAATCACATGGCAGGGGAATACCGTGTGCCCTGGCCAGTTCAAGCAGAGTGCCATCAGGAGAGCGACCCACATCCACCTGTACCTTCTCGACTAATTTCATGCCCACGAAACTGATCTTTCCCATGGCGAACACCCCCACCTATACAGCCGTGATTACTCGATACCTATGCCAGGCTCGCCACTAAACCGCACCAGAATATCCTCATCACGAGGAATGAACTGGCAGGCCAAACGATAAGCCGGTGGCAGATCACTTACCTCAGCATCTTTCAATTCCTGCTTGCTAATCAAGCCTTCTGCCACGAGCGTGTGGCGCTCCTTTTCGGTCAGCGCCTGACTCATGCGCGGTTTGTCTTCCAGTGAAGTGACCTTGATGACGCAAGAACCGCATTCGCCGTCTTCACATTCAAACGGCAGAGGGATTTTGTTCTTTTTGGCGAGTTTGAGTACGCTATGGGTTGTCTCGCCAGCAATCGCATACACCGTGATATCTTTTTCCAGCAGAGGCGAACTAAAAGTAATTGTAGCCATGGGATATCTCCTTTTCTGTGCCTGGACGATGGGCGACGGGCTGTGGCCTGTCGCCCACCATCCATTAACGAATAATGTCGTAGCTGTAATCGGTCTTCGCTGTGTCGATGGTATTGGCATCAAGTGCTTCAAAGATTTCATCCAGAATCGAAACCATTACCCGCAACGAACCTTCGTAACCCCAAATCGGAAAACGATGATAGTGGTGGCGATCAAAAATCGGAAAGCCCATACGAACCAAAGGCACATTGCAATCTCTTTCCAGATATTTGCCATAGGTGTTGCCAATCAGCAGATCAACAGGTTCTGTGAAGAGCAAGGACCGCATGTGCCAGAGGTCTTTTTTCGGGTACACATGACAACCTGCGCCGAACGGAGAAGCATCAAACAAGGCTTGCACTTTTTCGGCCCATTCCGGACCACCGTTGGTAGACAATACATGCACAGGTTCAGCACCCAGTTCCAGCAGAAATGCGGTCATGCCCAACATCAGATCAGGATCGCCATACAAGGCAAATTTTTTGCCATGAATATGCGCGCTGGAATCTGCGATGGCATCCATCAGCCGACCACGCTCCTTCTCCAGAGATTCCGGAATAGGTTTGCCTGTCAAGCGAGAAATTTCCATCAGGAATTTATCGGTGCCCGCCACGCCCATAGGGTGATACAGCGACACCACTTCCTGGCCTGTTTCTGCAATGTATTTGGTGGTTTTTTCGGTGGAGAACCCCTGAAAGGACAGTGTCGCTTTCGCATTCAATGCCCGCTTGACTTCATCCTTGGTAGTGCCGCCATCATACATACGGAATTCGCCATCAGTCGGCGTGTTCCAGACATCAGACGGATCGCATACCACCGTATAATCCGCCCCAAACAGGTCCAGAATACGGCGAATTTCCGGCATATTGCCCACCACATTGCCATCGAAGCCACCGATAAAATTGATGGATTCGTTCGGGGTGCGTTCTTTGCCCTCCCAGAAGTGGGTCAATACCCCTTTCAATGCATTGTCATAGCCAGTGATATGGCTGCCGACAAAAGCGGGAGTGTGTGCATAGGGCACATCAAAATCTTCTGTCACGCTGCCTTTTTGCTTGGCGGTACGGATAAATGAACCCAGATCGTCGCCAATCACCTCAGCCATACAGGTAGTGCTCACTGCAATCATGTCAGGCTTGTACAAATTGTAGGCATTCTGCAAGCCATCCACCATGTTGTTCAAACCGCCGAACACTGCCGCATCTTCGGTCATGGATGACGACACACAGGAGGTTGGTTCTTTGAAATGACGTGAAAAATGCGAACGGTAGTAGGCCACGCAACCTTGTGAACCATGTACGAAAGGCAGCGTTTTAGCGAACCCGACCGCAGCAAATACCGCGCCCAATGGCTGGCAAGCCTTGGCTGGGTTCACTGTCAGGCCTTCGCGGGCAAAATTCAGATCCTGGTATTCTTTGCTCTTGGTCCATTCACGAATTTCTTCCATTTTTTCTACTGGAAATGCGAACTCGAACTGTTCTTTCTTTTTCGCAAACATTTCCACATATTCCGGCTCACGAAACAGCATTTCGTGGTCGATCACTTTTTCAGCATTTTGACTCATTTTAAATTCTCCTAAATTCGTAGGGTGGGTCAAGTGCACAGCACACCAGACCCGCCAATTCGGTGGTGGGTGATCCGAAGATCAAACCCACCCTACTCTCACTACCGCCTTACTTCTTCCAGGGTGCCTTGGTCAATGCCCATACCGGGCTATTGATGGCCATGTCCATGTCACGCGCAAAGATGGCAAAACCGTCGTAACCGTGATAAGGACCGGAATAATCCCACGAGTGCATTTGACGGAACGGCACACCCATTTTTTGAAACACGTATTTTTCCTTGATGCCTGAACCGACCAGGTCTGGTTGAATCTTCTCAACGAATTTTTCAAACTCATACCCAGTCACATCGTCGTAAATCAGGGTGCCATCTTTGACATAATGGGTCGTGCGCTGGTAATCATCGTTGTGACCGAACTCATAACCGGTGCCTACCACATTCATCCCCAAATCCTCATACGCACCAATCACGTGACGGGGACGCAAACCACCCACGAACAGCATGACGGTCTTGTCTTTCAAGCGTGGCTGATATTTGGCAATCACGGCATCGGTCAGCACCTTGTACTTGGCGATGACGCGCTCAGCACCTTCCTTGATCTTGTCATCAAAATGACTGGCGATTTCGCGCAGGCTGGCCTCGATCTTCGAAGGACCAAAGAAATTGTACTCAACCCAGGGAATCCCATACTTCTCTTCCATGTAACGCGAGATGTAATTCATCGAACGGTAGCAATGCAATATATTGAGTTTGGCTTTGGGTGTGTTTTCCAGCTCGGCAATGGTGCCATCGCCAGACCACTGGGCAATCACGCGCAAACCCATTTCTTCCAGCAGAATACGGGAGGACCAGGCATCACCGCCAATATTGTAGTCACCAATAATCGCCACATCGTAAGGCGTCGCTTCAAACTTGTTTTTATCAGCGTCGGTCTTTTCAAACACCCAGTCGCGAATCGCATCGTTGGCAATATGATGGCCCAAGGATTGCGACACACCGCGAAAACCTTCGCAACGCACAGGCACAATGGTCTTGCCGCCGTATTCCTTGGATTTTTTCTTGGATACTGCTTCAATATCGTCGCCAATCAAACCGATCGGACATTCCGATTGCACGGTGATGCCTTTGTTGAGCGGAAACAGAACCTGAATCTCGTCCATGATCTTTTCCAGCTTTTTGTCACCACCGAACACAATGTCTTTTTCCTGAAAATCGGAAGTGAATTGCATGGTGCCAAAGGAGTCTATTCCGGTGGTGCCAATGTAATAATTACGGCGCGAAGCCCATGAATACTGACCGCAGCCCACTGGGCCGTGGCTGATATGAATCATGTCTTTAATCGGGCCCCACACCACACCTTTGGATCCGGCATACGCACAACCACGAATGGTCATCACACCGGGCAGAGATTTAATGTTCGATTTAACGTCACACTCTGATTGACCTTCTTCATGCACATCGAGGTGTTTAGCGCGCCGCTTGGCACTCTTTTCAGGATATGCTTTCAGCACTTCAGCAATCAGCTCTTTATTACGTACCTTCGTTTCTTCAATAGTGAGGCTCATTTCGCCCTCCTGGCATTTAAAAACATAAAAATTTTATTGAGATCTCTTAGGGGCCGAGAAATAATAACCTGGACAATTATGGGTGTGCTGGCGGGATGCGATGCAAGGCGCCGGGCGAACCGCATGGCCATTCCCTGCAAGCGACCGGCAACGCCGCAGCGCGCGCGCCAGCACAGCCAGAATGTTCAAGTTATTGTTTCTCGGTGCCTTGCTCCCAAAAGCGCTCTGCAAGTGGCTCCAGACCCCGGACACTCAACGCTCTGTAGCCATTTACACAGATCTCCCAGTTACTGCGAGCCACCCGGCCGTGCTCAATCGCACCGAACACAGCCGGATGTGCACCGGCTTACGCCGCTGCGGCGGCTAACTCAGCTGCTGCCTTACCCACTTGTGACTCATCAATGGTCGGCATGAGACCATGCTCCATCAACAAGTCTTCCAGTTGGTCCATGGTAATCGGCGTTGGGATGGTGCCATTGCCCGCATTGGCATGGATTTTTTCAGCCAGTTGGCGGTATTCATTCGCTTGTTTGGAATCAGGCGCATACTCAATCACCGTCATACGACGCAATTCAGCGTGCTGAACGATGTTATCGCGCGGTACAAAGTGAATCAGCTTGGTGCCCAGCATGCCTGCCAGGGCTTCAGCCAATTCCAGTTCCTTGTCAGTCTGGCGTTCATTGCACACCAGTCCGCCCAAACGTACGCCACCGGAGTTGGCATATTTCAGAATGCCCTTGGAGATGTTGTTGGCAGCGTACATCGCCATCATTTCGCCTGACATCACAATGTAGATTTCCTGTGCCTTGTTCTCGCGAATCGGCATCGCAAAACCGCCGCACACCACGTCGCCCAATACGTCATAAGAAACGTAATCGATGCCATCGTAAGCGCCCTCTTCTTCAAGGAAATTGATCGAGGTGATCACACCGCGACCAGCGCAACCCACACCGGGCTCAGGACCACCGGATTCAACGCAACGGATGTCTTTGAAACCGACTTTCATAACATCTTCCAGCTCTAAATCTTCTACAGAGCCTGCTTCGGCTGCCAGTGACAGAATCGTATCCTGACATTTGGCATGTAAAATCAAACGGGTTGAGTCAGCCTTGGGATCACAACCAACAATAAGAATTTTCTGACCCAAATCAGAAAGTGCGGCCAGGGTATTTTGGGAAGTGGTAGACTTACCAATCCCCCCTTTGCCATAAAAAGCAATTTGCCGTAAAGCAGCCATTTTGTTACTCCTTAAACAAAAATTGTATTGCGTTAAAATTGAAAACCTGTAAATGCCAGATAACCATGCGACCGATATGAAGCCCTCCGAATCCTATTAATCCTTCTTAGTTTCATTCACTCGTTTGGCAAATCAATTTTGGTGCACTCTACCACTAGCAACTGCCGTGCCAACGCAAGAAGATCTATTTATAACGCTGTTTTTTATATAAAAAATATTTTTCTCTGGATTCTTGCGCCGAAATCCGCGTGTGACAAACCACACAATTACCGATGATCGCTGTAGCAAACAGTACAAGACCACCCCAATACATCACCCACCCTGTTCATGCTCTGTCTTTGCATTGCCATTTTTTTCCAACAGACTTCCATCCACAACGCCACTTTCATATCTCAGGTAGCTCAAAACCGACAAAATAATAGTTAATTATTGTTTTATTTATCTATTTTAAAAGCGAAAACAGAGATTGCAGACGGCTTATTCTCTCTAATTGCCATCTTGGCAAGAAATGACCTTCACCACGATTCATACAACTGAAATGAATAATGGGGAATTTCATTCTCAGGAATGGAATTTGCTTGGATGTAGAAAAAGAAGGTGCCTTAAGTGCCATACCGGTCCTGATCACAAAGTGAACGGAACCGGCCGAAACCAAAGTCAGCACAACAATTTTGATCAAGATAAGTGAAGGTGAAGGAGTCAACCATGCAAATTGGCGCAGATACGCAACATTTGTTCGAAAACAAAAGAATTTTTGTTGTGGAAAACGACGAGATTAACAGCATGGGTCTGCAATTTATGCTGGCCGATGAAAACGAAACCCATGTGCTGTCCGGGATTAGCGCTGCCATCGATAAAGCGCGGGACTGGCCACCGCATCTGGTATTGCTGGGCATCGGTCTGGTGCGTAGCGAGGGGGTTTCATTGATTGGCATCATCAAAACCACCATGAACAATGTCAGAATTCTACTGGTGTGTGACAGTGCCGATGACGACACCGTGCAAGCCGCATTGAGCCAGGGCGCTCACGGCACGCTGTTAACACCACTCCGAATTGAAACAGTCCGTCGCAAAGTGGATTCTGCTTTGGGTCGAGCGGTGCCACTTAACATTCCTGTTGTGCGAAGTTAACGCCATGGATACCCACGTGCTTCCATCGATCATCACCAACCCACATTACACCCAGATCGGTGGAGATAAAGGCATACAGCAACTGGTTGACCGGTTTTACAGACTGATGGATGAACTACCTGAAGCGCAAGTGATCCGGGCACTCCACTCACCAGATCTATCCCAACCAAGGGAACGGCTGTTCATGTTTCTTTCCGGCTGGCTGGGTGGCCCGCAACGTTATGCAGAGCGTTTCGGCCACCCCAAACTGCGCCAGAAGCACCTGCCGTTTCCCATAGGCGAAGTCGAACGTGATGCGTGGATGCTGTGCATGACACGCGCAATCGAAGAGCAGGTGGCTGACGCCACGCTGCGTCAGCAATTAACACAATCTTTTTTCAAAACTGCAGACTTTCTGCGCAACCTGTAAGGAGCATCACATGACTTTGATTACCGACACCCCATTCGCCGACCTGGAAGCACAAGGCCGTTTACTTAGCCCGGTTTTTAAGGGCGCCACCACCAAACCAGGTCGTTTTGGCTTTCGCGGTGAAATCGCCCTCGCTTTCCAGGAATCCATGGCTGATGAAAAACGCCCACCGGCCATCAAACTTGATCAAGTCATGATGGTTTCATCCGCCGGAGAAAGCGCCATTTCATTCCTTGCCGGTTTTGCGCCCTCCCTCGCGCATTTGCAATTGTTGTGCGAAGTATTGGGTGACAAACTTTCACCCACCGGAAAATATTTCTTTTTTGCCGGCAACCTCGACATCTCCGAAAAATACCAGATTGCTTATGCTGGCACGAACTTTTGGGTGCTACCTTTGGATGAAGCCACTGTTTACAATGAGCTGCTGGACATCTTTCACAT